>JAHFRG010000023.1:0-6269 GCA_023258935.1 Betaproteobacteria bacterium | reverse complement strand
TCACCAAACCGCGCAAGATTTTGATCCACATCAACAACACCAATCCCATCTTGAATGAAGATTCGCGAGAACGCGCCGAACTCGCTGCCAACGGCATTGAGGTGGCGTATGATGGTATGGAGATAGATTTGTGAAATCGGGAAACCTCACCGCAGAGACGCTGAGACGCAGAGCAAGTCAAAATCAAAGGCAAGTAAGGATTTTCTCCGTGCCTCTGCGCCTCCGCGGTTCAAGTTTTTAGGAGCTGATGATGGGCGTAACTGAAAAATTACCGTGGAGTAAGGAGGAATTCGAGCGGCAGCTGCGTGCCAAGGGCGACCGCTACCACATTTATCACCCGTACCAGGTGGCGATGAACAACGGCAAGCTCAATCGCGAGCAAATCCAGGGCTGGGTATGCAACCGCTTCTATTACCAGATCTGCATCCCGATCAAGGACGCGGCGATTCTCTCCAATTGTCCGGACCGCGATGTGCGCCGCGAATGGATCCAGCGCATCATCGACCACGACGGAACCAAGGGCGACGAAGGCGGCATCGAGGCGTGGACCCGGCTCGGGGAAGCAGTGGGATTGAAGCGCGAGGAAATCACTTCGCTAAAACACGTTTTGCCGGGCGTGCGCTTCGCAGTAGATGCGTATGTCAACTTTGCCCGCTCCCGCCCCTGGCAGGAAGCGGTGACTTCTTCCCTTACTGAACTTTTCGCCCCGGAAATCCACAAGAGCAGGCTCGAGAACTGGCCGCAACACTATCCGTGGATTGACCAGGAAGGCTACCAGTATTTCCGCAACCGTCTGGCTCAGGCGCGCCGCGATGTGAAGTTCGCGCTGGGCTTCACCCTGGATCACTACAAGACCCGCGAGCAGCAGGAGCGCGCGCTGGAGATTCTGCAATTCAAGCTGGACGTGCTGTGGACAATGGTGGATGCGATGCAGATCAACTATTGCAAGGCGGGAATCAAATCATGAGCGTGGAAACGCGGTTGAACCTCGATGACATCGTGGAAATCGGCAGGCAGTTCCGCCTGCAGTGGGAGCAGGCGCAACAGGCTTATGTGCTGCTCTACCCCGAGGGAATGGTTAAGCTTTCGCAGAGCGCGGGCGAGATATTGAAACGCATCGATGGCAAACTTCCCATCGCTGACGTTGTCGAAAATCTGGAACAAGCATTTCCTGGCGCTAACCTGCAACAGGATGTATTGAAATTTTTAGAGGTAGCTTATGAACGCGGCTGGATCCACCCCAAGCAAGCAAGTTAAACCCGTCGGCAACCCCTTGTGGTTGGTCGCGGAAATCACTTACAAGTGCCCTCTGCATTGTGTGTTCTGCTACAACCCGGTGGACTACACGCGCTACGGGCAGGAATTGTCCACCGATGAATGGCTGCGCGTGCTGCGCGAGTCGCGCGAACTGGGCGTCACCCAACTCGGTTTCTCAGGCGGCGAGCCACTAGTGCGGGATGATCTCGAAATCATGATCGCCGAAGCGCGCAAACTGGGCTATTACTCCAATCTGATTACTTCCGGTGTCGGGCTCAATGAAAAACGCATCGCGGCCTTCAAGGAAGGCGGCCTCGACCATATCCAGCTTTCGTTCCAGGATTCCACCCGCGAGCTCAACGACTTCCTGTCGAGCACCCGCACTTTTGAACTCAAGTCGAAGACCGCGAAGCTGATAAAGCAGTACGAATACCCGATGGTGCTGAACGTGGTGCTGCACCGGCTCAACATCGATCACGTACAGCAAATCCTGGAAATGGCGGAAGCCATGGGGGCGGAGTATGTCGAGCTCGCCAACACCCAGTATTACGGCTGGGCCCTGCTTAATCGCGACCATCTTTTGCCCAGCAAAGAGCAGCTGCGGCGCGCCGAAGAGGTCACCAACAAATTCCGCGAGCGGGTCGGCAACAAGATGAAGATTTACTTCGTGGTGCCTGACTATTACGAAATCCGGCCCAAGGCTTGCATGAACGGCTGGGGCTCGGTATTCATCACCGTTACCGCCGACGGCACGGTGCTGCCTTGCCATGAAGCGCGCATGCTGCCGGGATTGACCTTCCCCAATGCGCGCGAAGCAAACATGAAATGGATCTGGTACGACTCGCCGGCATTCAACACTTACCGCGGCGATGAATGGATGACAGAGCCGTGCCGCAGTTGTCCCGAAAAAATCAAGGATTTCGGCGGCTGTCGCTGCCAAGCTTACATGCTCACAGGCGATGCGCGTAACGCCGACCCGGTGTGCGATCTATCGCCCCATCACCATATCATCACCGAGGCCATCGCCAAAGCACAGCAGGCCCGGGACAAACCGTCCACTACGCGTCCCATCTTGTTCCGCGACGACAAAAACTCCCGCGCCTTGAGCGAGAGCGCCGCTGTGCATTCATGAGGCGTGACATCGTCGACACATCGCTCGCCATCCAAGCGGAGGGTTTAACCAAGCGTTATGGCAACACGCTTGCGGTGGATGGATTGAACCTCGACATTCCCACCGGCCAGTTCTTCGGCCTGCTGGGCCCCAACGGCTCAGGCAAAACCAGCACCATTCACATGCTCTCCACGCTGATCCGCCCCAGTCAGGGAACCGCGCGGGTGGCAGGGCATGACGTTAAACACGCCGGCCTGCAGGTGCGCGCCGCAATCGGCGTGGTGTTTCAGGAATCCGCCCTGGACCGCACCTTGTCAGTTGCGGAAAACCTGCGTTTCGCCGGACTGCTGCACAACCTTCCCATTGCTCAAATCAACGAGCGCTCCAGCGAGCTGCTTGAACTCTTCGGCCTGAAGGAAAAACGCCATCAGCCGGTGAGCGAGCTTTCCGGAGGCCAGCGCCGCGCGCTCGATATCGCCCGCGGCGTGATCCACCGCCCGCAAATCCTGTTCCTGGACGAGCCCACCATCGGGCTGGACGTCCCCAACCGCCGCAACATCTGGCGCTTCATCGAACGCCTGCGCACGGAACTCAACGTAACGGTGTTTCTTACCACCCACTATCTGGAAGAAGCTGTGGACTGCGACAAGGTGGCGTTCATCAAACAGGGACGCATCGTCAAAATCGGGCCGCCACATGATCTGATTGACAGCCTGGGAGCGTACATCATCGAAATCGAGGGCGAAAACTTAAGCGCATTGATTGCAAGCTTGTCTCCCCGGCTTGGGCCTTGTTTCATGGATGGCGACAAGGCCTGCTTCCGATTCACCGGCAAGGACATCGCATCGCTGGTCATGCTGCAAGCCGAACTGGGCGACAAAGTAACCGGCATGCGCTGGCGCCGCCCAAATCTGAACGACGTGTTTTTATGGGTTAATGAAACCGAGCTCTGGCAAACCAGAAAAACCTAGAGAGCTTCTTAAAAATGATCTTACGCCCTGTTTATGCCGTGATTGAACGCGAAGTGCTGAAGCTCTTCAGGCAACGCACGCGTCTGCTCTCGGCGATGGTGCGGCCGCTGATCTGGTTGCTGGTGATAGGCGCGGGTTTTGATGCCATGCTTGGCCGCTCCGGCAATTTGAGCTACCAGTACTTCCTGGTGCCGGGGGTGCTGGGAATGTCCATGCTGTTCGGCGCCATGCTCGCCGCGCTATCCACCGTCTACGACAAGGAATCGGGGGTGATGCGCATGCTGGTGATCGCGCCGTTCGAGCATTACTGGATTGTAATCGCCAAGACCCTGAGCGCTGCGCTTGCCGCAGCGATCCAGGCGCTTCTGGTGCTGGTGCTGCTTTTTCTGCTCGGTTATCTGAAAAACGGCGTGGTATTGCCGCTCTTGATTGCAGGCATCGTCACCACTTCGCTGGTCTGCGCCAGCATGGGCATGCTGATTGCCGCCTGGACCCGCACGCTCGATAATTTCGCTGTGATGATGAACCTGGTGATTTTCCCGGTGTTCTTTCTTTCCGGCTCGCTCTACCCGGTGCAGCACCTGCCGAGCGTACTGCGCTTTGTCGCCACCATCAATCCTTATACTTACGGCGTGGATTTGCTCAAGCACGCGATATTGGGAATCGAGGCAACGTCGTTCAACGCGGACTTCAGCGTTCCGGTTAATATCGCAGTACTGCTGGGATTTACCCTACTTGCCACGGTGATTGCCTGTTTGCGTTTTTCACGCGACACCGCTTATGAGCCACTGATTCACTTGCTGGCGCGCAAGCGTTCGGATTGATTATTTCGCTGCGGATCGAGTCTCTCGCACCTCGCGAATTGCGCGGCCCAGTTCGTACACTGACATGGCGTAATAGTTGCTGCGGTTGTAGCGGGTAATCACATAAAAATTGTTGAGCGCGAGCCAGTACCGCGCTTCATCACCTTCGCCTAAAGCAAACAAGCTCACAAGATTATCCCCCGGAATTTCCTGCACGGGGATAACACCTATTTTTTGCAATTCGGCCACTTGCACGTGTGGTTTGATGTCCTGCAATAGCAATTCCCGGAATTCATCGCCGCTCACTTGCGCGCCCACCGCGACCGGTTCATCCGGCTTCCAGCCGTAAACCTTCAAGTAATTGGCGATGCTGCCGATGGCGTCGGCGGGGCTTTCCCACAGGTTGAGCTTGCCGTCGCCGTCAAAATCCACCGCGTATCGCCGGTAGACGCTGGGAATGAATTGCGGTATCCCCATCGCCCCCGCATAAGAACCTTTGATGGTTAATGGGTCAATTCCCTCTTCGCGCGTCAGCAGCAGGAATTGTTCAAGCTCACGCCTGAAAAAACTGGCGCGCTTTGTGTAATCGAATGCCAGCGTGGTAAGCGCATCCAGCACGCGGTGAGTACCGGTATTCCTTCCGTAGCGCGTTTCTACGCCGATGGTTGCAACGATGATTTCTTCCGACACGCCGTATTGTTGCCGCGCGCGCGAAAGCGACTCGGCATTCTCGTCCCAGAATTTGACGCCGTCGGCGATGCGCGTCGGATTGATGAACAAGACGCGGTACTCACTCCACGGCAATGCAGTGGCGGGCGCGGATATGGCCCTCAACACCTCCGGCTGCGGTTTTACCTGACTGAAGATTCGGCGCAGTTCGCTCGGATTGAAGTGATGTTTTTCCGCCATCCCGCTGATGAAGACTTCAATTTCCGGATTCAGCGGTACAGCATAGCCGTTGCCCGGGAAAAGCTGCACCAGGCAGAACAGGAAGGCGAAACGTTTTGCGCTTGCGACTATTTGATGGCACCCACGGTAAAGCCCGCTACAAAGCGGTCTACGAAGAAATTATACAGTATGGCGATTGGAATACTCACGATCAGGCACGCGCCCATGAGCGAACCCCAGAAATACACGTCGCCGCGCACCAGGAAGGTCGGCACGCCGATGCTGACCGTGAGCTGCGAGGAAGACGTGATGAAGGTAAGCGCATAAACGAATTCCTGCATCACCAGTGTCAGCGTGAAAATGACGACGGTGAGAATTCCGGCCGAAGAAATCGGCACCACTACCTTGAGAAAAGCGCCGAAACGGCTGAGGCCGTCTATCATCGCCGCCTCCTCGATGTCCTTGGGCACCGACTTGAAGAAACCCATCATCAGCCAGGTGCAGAACGGCACGGTGAAGCTGGGATAGACCAGCACCAGCGACCACAGCGAATCCTGCAAGCCTAAATCGGCGACAATCCGCGAAAACGGAATGAACAATATCGTCGGCGGAATGAGATAAGTCAGGAATATCCCGATCGCCAGCTGCTGGCCCCAGCGTCCCGCCAGCCGAGCCAGGCTGTAGCCCGCGGGCACCGCGAGCAGCAACGTAATCAGCACCACCAGCACGCCGACGCCCAGCGTGTTCAACAGCCATTGCGTGTACTGCGTATCGAAAAACAGGATATGCAAGTTTTCAAGTGTCGGCGGCATGTTGTAGAGAAAAGGATTGTTATTGACGTTGATGAGATCATTGGTTTGCTTGAAGGTAGTGATCAACATCCAGTAAAACGGAAACGCAGTGAAAGTGACGAACGCCGCGATGATGCCGAAATGACCGATCTGACCGCCGATGTTTTTGAGTCGTTGCATTCAGGTCACCTCGGTGCGCTTGGCAAAGGTCAGCAAAAATATGGCTGCCGCGACCAGCAGCGGGAACAGAAACAGCGAAATCGCCGCGCCTTCGGCGAGGTCGCCGCCCTGGATGCCGGTGAAATAAGCGTAGCTGGCAATCACCTGAGTCGTGTCATACGGCCCGCCGCGGGTCAACACGAAAATCACGATCATGTCGGTAAAAGTAAACACAATGCCGAACAGCAGCGCCACCAGCATGATTGGCATCAACAGCGGAATATTAATG
>JAHFRG010000091.1 GCA_023258935.1 Betaproteobacteria bacterium | reverse complement strand
TGCTTTTTCACTTCGCCCACAATCCTCACGCCCAACCCGGGACCGGGGAAAGGATGGCGATATACCATTTCCTGCGGCAAACCCAAAGCCAGCCCCAGCTCGCGCACTTCGTCTTTAAATAACTCTCTCAGCGGTTCGAGCAGTTTCAGATGCAGTGTTTCAGGCAGCCCTCCGACGTTGTGATGCGATTTGATGGACTGCGCCTTTTTGGTTTTTGCGCCTGCTGATTCAATCACGTCCGGGTAAATCGTGCCTTGGGCGAGCCATTTTACCTGCCGGAGCTTCTTCGCCTCACGCTGGAATACTTCGATAAATTCATTGCCGATGATCTTGCGTTTTTTCTCCGGATCCACAATACCAGAAAGCTTGCGCAGGAATTCCTGGGCTGCGTCAACATAAATGACTTTAACACCCAGATTGCGCGCAAAAGTGTCCATCACCTGCTCGGCTTCATTGAGCCGCAGCAGGCCATTATCCACGAATACGCAAGTGAGTTGTTTATCGATAGCACGGTGCAGCAATGCCGCGGTTACAGCTGAATCCACGCCGCCGGAGAGTCCAAGCAAAACTTCTTCCTTGCCCACTTCGTGACGAATTTTGGCGACCGCCTCTTCCGCATAATTGGGCATGTTCCAGTCACCCTTGAGCCCGCAAATCTCGTGCACGAAGCGCTCGATAATACGCTTGCCCTGTGGCGTGTGGGTTACTTCAGGATGAAACTGCAACCCGTAAAATCTGCGCGCATCGTCCGCCATGCCGGCAATCGGGCTCGCCTCGTTGCCAGCAATTACCTTGAAGCCTTCGGGGAGCGTATTTACACGGTCGCCGTGGCTCATCCAGACATCGAGCAGGCCATAGCCTTCTTTGTTGCTTCGATCCTGAATATCTTTGAGCAAGGCCGAATGGCCGCGCGCGCGCAGCTCGGCGTAGCCGAATTCCCGCACCAGAGCGTTTTCCACTTCGCCGCCGAGCTGCGCCGCCATGGTCTGCATGCCGTAGCAGATTCCCAGCACCGGTACGCCAAGCTCAAATACGATTTGCGGCGCTCGCGGTGTGCCGCCTTCCGTTACCGAAGCCGGACCGCCAGATAAAATAATGCCGCGCGGGTTGAATTCGCGGATGAATTTTTCGCCTATGTCATAGGAATGCAGTTCGCAGTAGATGTGGGTCTCGCGCACCCGGCGCGCGATGAGCTGCGTGTACTGGGAACCGAAATCAAGGATGAGGATTTTTTGATGCATTAAATCCAGTGGACATGAATGGTGACGCTGGTACAGTTTGAATTTCCTGCCACTAGCCACTAATCCCCGGCCATTTATTCAATGCGGTAATTCGGCGCCTCCTTGGTGATCTGCACGTTGTGGACGTGCGATTCACGCATGCCCGCGGAAGTGATTTCAACGAACTGGGCTTTGGTGCGCATATCTTCGACGGTTGCGCAGCCAAGATAGCCCATGCTGGCTCGCAAGCCTCCCGCGAGCTGCTGCATAACCGCCACCACGCTGCCTTTGTAGGGCACCCTGCCTTCTACACCTTCCGGCACCAGCTTGTCAGCATTCATCTCGGGCTCCTGAAAATAACGGTCACTCGATCCCTGCTGCATCGCACCCAGCGAGCCCATGCCGCGATAGGATTTGTATGAGCGCCCCTGGAACAATTCGATTTCCCCAGGTGCTTCTTCAGTGCCGGCGAATAAACCACCCAACATCACCACATGCGCACCTGCAGCGATGGCTTTGGCAATATCACCGGAGTAACGAATGCCGCCGTCCGCAATTACCGGTATTCCGCTGTCCTTGAGCGTTTGCGCCACATTCTGAATCGCAGTGATTTGCGGCACGCCTACTCCAGCAACGATGCGGGTGGTACAAATCGAGCCCGGCCCAATTCCAACTTTCACGCCATCTGCGCCATGATCCAACATTGCTTTGGCGCCATCTGTTGTGCCGATGTTGCCGCCAATCACCTGAGTTGCCGGGAAGCGCTTTTTCACCCATTTCACGCGATCCAGAACGCCCTGCGCATGGCCGTGTGCGGTATCCACCACGATCACATCGGTGCCCGCTTCGACCAAGCTTTCAACTCGTTCTTCGGTGCCTTCACCAACACCCACCGCCGCGCCTACCCGCAACCGGCCGAGGTCGTCCTTACAGGCATCGGGATGTTCACTGGATTTAAGGATATCCTTTACCGTGATCAGCCCTTTCAGCTCAAAGTTGTCATTTACCACCAGCACGCGCTCCAAGCGGTATTTGTGCATCAGCTTCAGCGCCTCGTCGCGGCTCGCGCCCTCTTTCACTGTCACCAGACGCTCGCGTGGGGTCATGATGTTTTTAATAGGCTGGTCGAGGTTGGTCTCAAAGCGCAAATCACGGTTGGTAACGATACCGACAACGCGCGCGCCATCGACCACCGGCAAACCGGAAATTTTATGTTGCTGGGTGAGATTCATTACGTCACCCACTTTCATGTTCTGGGAAATAGTTATCGGATCTTTCACCACCCCGCTCTCAAAACGCTTGACCTTGGCCACTTCTGTGGCCTGCGCCTTAGGTTGCATGTTTTTATGAATGATGCCAACACCGCCTTCTTGCGCTACGGCAATAGCAAGCCGCGCTTCAGTCACTGTGTCCATGGCAGCAGAAATCAGCGGAATATTGAGAGTAATGCCGCGGGTTAGTTTCGTAGAGAGATTTACATCGCGCGGCAGTACTGTGGAGTGGGCGGGGACCAGCAGAACATCGTCAAAGGTTAATGCTTTTTGAACTACTCGCATATTTTGTTCCTTTGCAAAATACCATTATACGCAACATGCGTCAGTCGGTAAATACAACACTCGACGGTTTAGCAAACCCCTGTCAGGTCAACCAATCCTAATGTTTAACCGTTAAATTCACACTACTATTTACCAGCTAATTGGCATACACTTAAGTAACCTGTTTTAGGAGTCGCATCATGCTGCGTATATTGAGCTTAATTGTATTGGCGTTGTGCGCCACCACAAGCGCGTACTGCGAGGTCTATAAATGGGTTGATCCTGATGGCACGGTCCATTATTCCGATCAGCCAGCTCCGGGAACCATCAAAGAGGAGCAAACACTGGGCATCAAATCCGGAACGAGCGGCACCGAGGCTCCCGGCACCGGGAAGGCCGCGCCCAAACCAGCCGGCCCCAAAACCTATATCGAACAGGACTCGGAATTCCGCAAGCGCCAGGTGGAAGCTGAGGAAAAAGCAAAAAAAGAACAAAAAGCGCTGGCTGAAGCCAAGGAAGCCCAGCAAAACTGCGAACGCGCGCGCAGCAGTCTGGAATCCCTGCAAACGGGGCAGCGCGTCACCGTATATAATGATAAAGGCGAGCGTGCATACCTCGATGATAATGCACGCGCTCAGGAAATAGCGAATACGCAAAAAGCCGTAGATTTCTGGTGCAACCCGAAAAAATAACCCGGATTATTTCCTGCCTCTTTTAGCTGCCTGCGCCCGCCGCCGCCGGGCCTCTTTGGGATCGGCAATCAATGCACGGTATATTTCAACCCGGTCCCGGTTGATTAACACCGTATCCATCCTTGCCAGCTTGCCGAAAATACCTACTTTTTTCAGACCCAGATTAATTTCCGGAAATTGTTTCATAATGCCCGATTGGATTATCGCCTCGCCAACCGTGGTGCCGCTTTTCACTTGCAGCCGCAAAATAGTCTGACTGCGCGTAGCGCCATAAGCCACTTCGATAATAATCTCATTACTCATTTAGCCGTAAATTTTTTCAGCACGCTTGATAAAGCCGTCCACGAAACTGTCGGCGATATGCTGAAACGCCGGGCCCAGCAGTTTTTCCAGCAGTTTGCTGGAAAAATCATAACGCAGGCGGAATTCGATCTTGCAGCCCGCTTCTCCGAGTTGAATAAAACGCCAACTCCCCTCAAGGTGACGGAATGGTCCGCTTATCAGCCGTATTTCAATCGAATCTGGAGCATGTTTGGTGTTTTCGGTAGTAAAGCTTTGCTTGAGATAACGGTATTTAAGACGAATGGTGGCTAAAGTTGTTTTTTCGTTATGCTGGCTGACCGATGCGCCGATACACCAAGGCAGAAATTCTGGATATTCCTCTACCCTGTCCACCAGAGAAAACATTTGCTGCGCGGTATATCCCACCAGCACCGATCTATCTACCTGGGCCATGGCATTCTAAAAGCTGATAAAATCACCAGATTTTAGCAGTGTCCGCGTCTCATGAGCATTGTTCAGAATAAAAAAGCCTTCCACGATTACTTCATCGAAGAAAAATATGAGGCGGGGATCGTGCTTGAAGGCTGGGAAGTCAAGGCCATTCGCGCCGGCCGTTGCCAGATCAAGGAAGCCTATGTGGTGGTGCGCAAGGGTGAGATTTTCATCACCGGCTGCCATATCAGCCCTCTGGCGACCGCATCAACTCATATCACACCCGACCCTACGCGCACCCGCAAATTGTTGCTGCGCGCAGACGAAATAAACAAGCTGATAGGCAAAGCAGAACGCGCGGGCTACACGCTGGTGCCGCTAGATGTTCATTACACGCGCGGCAAAATAAAGCTGCAGATTGGTCTCGCCAAAGGCAAGAAGCAGCACGACAAGCGCGAAGCCGAAAAAGAACGCGAATGGCAGCGCCAAAAACAGCGTCTGCTGCGTGCGAAGAAATAATTAATTTGTGGGGTGGACGATGGGATTCGAACCCACAACAACCGGAATCACAATCCGGGACTCTACCATTGAGCTACGTCCACCGTTGAAGCAAGCTTGCTGGCTGCGCGACTCGAGATCAAGAATGGCGTGCCCGGCGGGAATCGAACCCACAACCCCCAGCTTAGAAGGCTGGTGCTCTGTCCGATTGAGCTACGGGCACAGGTTCTGCCGCCAGCTTGGGTCACTCTCAAACCGGGTTAATGTTGGTCGGGGTGGAGAGATTTGAACTCCCGACATCTTGCTCCCAAAGCAAGCGCGCTACCAGGCTGCGCTACACCCCGGAAGCGCGTAAATATACTCTTGACCATGATAAAGGTCAATTTACCGTACGGCAAAAATCAGGTATGTCAAACAAGACTTGCGGTATAATTCATTTTCTGATATCAAAGCGTTTTTCCAGATATGGATGCTATGAAGATGTCGCCGGAATTGCATAAACAATTCACCCCCTACGTGCCAAAAAAAGGGGAAGAATACATGAATCCGAAACAGCTTGGGCATTTCCGCAAAATCCTGGAATCCCTGAAAGTCGAGTTGAGCCAGGATATAGACCGCACCGTGCACACCATGCAGGATGAGGCAACGATTTTTGCCGATCCCAATGACCGCGCCAGCCAGGAATCCGACATGGCCCTGGAACTCCGCAACCGCGACCGTGAGCGCAAGCTCATCAAGAAAATCGAGGAAACCATCAGCAAAATCGACTCGGGGGAATATGGTTACTGC
>JAHFRG010000090.1 GCA_023258935.1 Betaproteobacteria bacterium | reverse complement strand
CCGCGGTGGACTTAATCAGAGGTTCCTTAGCGCTTAAATTCCTGCACTGAGATTGAAGCAACCGAGTTTTAAAGGGAAGCCTCCGCTTTTCAGGGAGTGAGGCTGTTTCATATGCCAAGCCGGCGGCACAAATTACCCATCGTTGCTCCTTCAACTTGATATAATCAGAGTTGCAAGTTGAGTTTGCAAAGCAACGATGCTCTCACCATACAACAGATCCAAATCTGACGAGCGTAAACCGCTGCCGCCCAAGCTCGCGGCATTGCTGCGAGAATCGTGGTGGCTGGCTTTGGTCGCGGTTGCGCTGTATGTAGTGCTGGTGCTGATAAGCTACGATAAGCTTGATCCCGCCTGGTCGCACTCAAGCCCTATCACCGAGGTGCACAACCTGGGAGGTCATTTTGGCGCTTGGCTGGCCGATATTCTGCTTTACGTCTTCGGAATTTCCGCTTACTGGTGGGCAGTGTTTTTCCTGTTTGCCACCCTGTGGGGCTATAAGCGCATTGATAGCGTGAGCCTCGGCGACCGCCGCTCGTTTATCGTTGCCGCCTGCGGGTTTGTCATCCTGCTTATCGCCAGCAGCGGGATGGAAGCGCTGCGCTTTTACAGCATTAAAATGGCGCTGCCGCTCACACCCGGAGGCATGCTGGGCGCCATTATCAGCAAAACTGCGGTCACAGTTTTGGGATTTATCGGGGGCACACTGATTTTGCTGATGCTGATTGCCATAGGCATCACTCTGTTCAGCGGACTTTCCTGGGTCAAGCTGTTTGAACGTCTCGGTGGTTTTATTGAAGACAGTTATTTGTTCGTGATCCATTCCTTACGGAGCTGGCGTGATAAGCGCGAAGGCAAAGTCGCGATGAGCCGGCGCGAGGAATTCGTGGAAGAAGAGAAGAAGCGCTTCGAAGGCCACGAGCCGATACACATCGAACAGCCGGTTGCCGAGATTCCCAAATCGGCTCGAGTGGAGCGTGAAAAACAGGTGCCGTTGTTCGAGGACATGCCGGACACACCCTTGCCGCCATTGCATCTGCTCGATAAACCGGGAGAGGGTGTCGAGGCCCTTTCCGCAGAGACGCTGGAATTCACCTCGCGGCTCATTGAGAAAAAGCTGATGGATTTCGGTGTGGAAGCGAAGGTGATGGCGGCCTATCCGGGTCCGGTGATCACGCGCTTCGAGATTGAGCCCGCAATCGGCGTAAAAGGCAGCCAGATTGTTAATTTGGTGAAGGACCTCGCGCGTGCGCTATCGGTGGTGAGCATCCGCGTGGTGGAAACCATACCCGGCAAGGCCTGCATGGGCTTGGAAATCCCCAATCCTGAGCGACACGTAGTGCGGCTTTCGGAAATCCTGAGTTCGCAGGCTTACGCCGATATGACTTCGCCGCTCACCCTCGCCTTGGGCAAGGATATAGGCGGGCACCCGGTGGTGGCTGATCTCGCCAGAATGCCGCATATTTTGGTCGCGGGCACTACCGGCTCGGGCAAGTCGGTGGCAATCAACGCCATGATTCTGAGTCTCGTGTACAAAGCTTCGCCGGCGCAAGTGCGGATGATATTGATTGACCCCAAGATGTTGGAACTTTCGGTATATGAAGGCATCCCACATTTGCTAGCGCCGGTAGTGACTGATATGAAGCAGGCAGCCAATGCGCTCGCCTGGTGCGCAGGAGAAATGGACAGAAGGCTGAGACTGATGTCAAGCCTGGGAGTACGCCACCTTGCTGGATTCAACCAGAAAATCCGTGACGCGCAAAAGGCGGGCACACCGTTCACCCATCCTTTCAGTGTGACACCGGATAATCCCGAACCGCTGGAGCAGATGCCGCTCATCGTGTTGGTGATAGACGAATTGGCAGACCTGATGATGGTGGTGGGCAAGAAAGTTGAAGAGTTGATCGCGCGTCTTGCGCAAAAAGCGCGGGCCGCAGGCGTGCATTTGATATTGGCAACGCAAAGACCTTCGGTAGACGTGATCACCGGTCTTATCAAGGCGAACATTCCGAGCCGCATTGCTTTCCAGGTTTCGGCTAAGGTGGATTCGCGCACGATACTCGATCAGGTGGGAGCGGAGGCGTTGCTTGGCCAAGGCGACATGCTGTATCTGCCGCCGGGGTTGGGCTATCCGCAGCGTGTGCACGGTGCGTTTGTCTCAGACCAGGAAATGCACAGGGTGGTGAAATATCTGAAAGGCCTGGGCGCGCCGCAATATGTGGAAGAAGTGCTGGAAAGCCACGAAACCGAACTATACGACGAGGCGTCTGGTTCCGATTCGGAATCCGATCCGCTTTATGATGAAGCAGTGGCAATCATTTTAAAATCGCGCCGTGCCTCGATTTCGCTGGTGCAGCGGCACTTGCGTATCGGCTACAACCGCGCTGCGCGATTGATTGAACAAATGGAGCGAGCAGGCCTTGTTTCCAGCATGCAAAGTAACGGCAACAGGGAGGTATTGGTGCCGGCGGGGGAAACGGCGGTTTATTCTCCCCGCAAGCCGGTGTTTTAGTCATCGCTGAATTCAGCGATGAAGGAGGTGTATGGCCATGAATAAATCATTAGGTTTCGTTTTCTGTGCTCTGCTCAGCGGGCCGCTCGCCGCCGAGGTGTACAAGTGGGTGGATGAAAATGGCGGAACGCATTACGGCGAACATCCGCCTGCTAATGCCTCCGCAATTTACGTGGACGTGCGTCCTAATCTTGCGGAGGGCTTGAAGAAACAGGATTCGGCAGGAAAGATTGAGCAGCCAGTACCAGCGCCGCCGGTGGCTGTAGCGCCGGCACCGGTACACGGCCTGCCGTTTGACATCTTCATCCAGATCCAGCGCGGCATGAGCGAAGCCGAGGTCCTGCTGCGTGCCGGAACCCCAGACCAGGAAGCGACTGAAGGCACCCAGGAGCATACCGTTGCCATCGCTTCCACGGCTAAAAGCACCACTCCCCAAACCGGTCAGACGGTGCGCAACACCATCGTGCAGAGCAATACCAGCAACCTGGTGCTCAAGACTTACTATTACTTGCCCACGATTGCTGACCCCTTCATCACCATTATTACTTTCAGAGGCGGCTGGGTGAACGATATTCAGAGGATCCGGAAGCTTTGATGATGAGAGCCGGTTTTGCCGCCGTCTTACTTTTTGCGCTTGGCGGCTCTTTTCCCGCACACGCTTCCAGCATTGATAAGTTAAAAGAGTTTATCGAGCACTCTGTCACCGGAAAAGCGCAGTTCAACCAGGAACTTCTGGACAAGAACGGCCGCAGCGTACAGAAGTCGAGCGGCACCATGCAGTTTTTCCGCCCCGGTAAATTCCGTTGGACCTACGAAAAACCTTACGCACAGCTGATTGTCGGCGACGGTGAAAAACTTTGGGTTTATGATCCGGAATTGAATCAGGTCACTGTCAAGAAACTCGATCAAGCGTTGGGCGCAAGCCCGGCGGCGTTGCTTGCCGGCAGCAACGAAATCGAGAAGAACTTCCGCCTCAAGGATGATGGCACTCGAGACGGTCTGGAATGGCTGCAAGCGCTGCCTAATACACAGGACAGCGCGTTCGAGACTGTGCGCATGGGGTTCAATCAATCCGGCCTGGAAGTCATGGAACTGCGCGATCATTTCGGACAAACCACCGTATTGCGTTTTTTGGATTTGGAACGCAATCCCCGGTTGAACCCGGAGCTCTTTAAATTCACTCCTCCAAAGGGCGCGGATATTGTCGGTGAGTGATTTATTCGAAAGAAAAGTACCTGCCGCGCCATTGGCCGATCGGCTGCGCCCGCAGCGGCTTGAAGATGTTGTCGGTCAAACGCATCTTTTGGGGGAAGGCAAGCCCTTGCGCTTGGCGTTTGAATCCGGCAAGCCGCATTCAATGATCCTTTGGGGTCCGCCGGGATCGGGGAAAACCACTCTGGCGCGGTTGATGGCTCGCATATTCAACGCCGAGTTCATTGCGCTTTCAGCGGTGCTATCCGGTGTCAAGGACATACGCGACGCAGTGCAAAGAGCGGAACTCGTCCTGCAGCAATCCGGGCGCCACACCATCCTGTTTATCGATGAAGTGCACCGCTTCAACAAGGCGCAGCAGGATGCATTTCTGCCTTTTGTGGAACAGGGGTTGGTCACATTTATTGGCGCCACCACTGAGAACCCATCGTTTGAAGTGATCAGCGCGCTGCTCTCCCGCGCCGCGGTCTATGTGCTGCACCCGCTTTCCGATGAAGAATTGGGAATATTGTTCGAGCGTGCGAAAAAGCCCGCCATTCCCGGAGCAATTTTTACCGATGAAGCGAAGTCGCTGCTGGTGAGCTACGCCGACGGCGATGCCAGGCGTCTGCTTAACATGCTTGAGCAGCTCGCCACCGCTGTTCAGCAAGACCAAACAACCGATATTAACGCACAATATGTTCAAAACGTGCTGGCGCAAAGTGTAAGGAGGTTTGACAAAGGCGGAGACGCGTTTTATGACCAGATTTCCGCCCTGCACAAATCGGTGCGCGGGTCGGATCCCGATGCCTCGCTCTACTGGATGTGCCGCATGCTGGATGGAGGGGCGGATCCGCGCTACATCGGCAGGCGGCTGGTGCGCATGGCGGTGGAAGATGTGGGGCTTGCAGATCCTCGCGCTTTGCGGATCGCACTCGACTCTTGCGAAGTGTATGAACGCTTAGGCAGTCCGGAAGGGGAGCTTGCACTCGCCGAAGCGGTAGTTTATCTCGCTTGCACCGCCAGGAGTAATGCGTTGTACATGGCGTATAATGACGCGCGCCGCTTTATCAGCGGAGATAAATCACGCCCGGTTCCTGAGCATTTACGCAACGCGCCGACCAAGCTTATGAAGGAAATGGGCTTTGGCAAGGATTACCGCTACGCGCACAATGAGCCGGAAGCCTACGCTGCGGGAGAAAATTATTTTCCCGAAAGCATGCCGGCGGTGAAATGGTATGAGCCGACTGGCCGTGGGCTGGAAGCGAAAATCACGGAGCATCTAAAGCACTTGCGCGAGCTCGACAAAAAAGCGAAAAAACCTTAGCCATTCATTTGTACGGACAAATACGGATTTATTTAACTGATGCTTGACCCGCAAATCCTCCGCAGCGATATCGAGGCCGTAGCAAAAAGGCTTAGAGATACTCGCGGTTTTCGTTTGGAAGTCGAGGAATATCGAAAGTACGAAGAGCAGCGAAAGAGCACACAGGTTCAGAAGCAAGCAATAGAAGCCAGGAGGAATGCAACCTCCACGCAAGTCTTTAACGCAAAACAACAAGGCGACGAAGCAAAGGCTTCTAAGCTTATGCAGATGGTTAGCTCCGAAGACGACGAACATAAGTCTCTCGTCAAAAAACTTGCCGAAATCGATCACAAACGTGATGACCTTCTCCTTAATATTCCCAACATTCCTCACGAGAGTGTGCCTTTCGGAAAATCGCCTGAAGATAATGCCGAGGTGCGCAAGGTAGGCAGCCCGCGCAAATTTGATTTCCCGGTCAAGGATCATGTGGATTTGGGC
>JAHFRG010000001.1:31439-59225 GCA_023258935.1 Betaproteobacteria bacterium | reverse complement strand
CGAGGTCTCCTTGGCCTGAATCGGGCCTTTGCCGTCTATCGGCTGGCCAAGCGAGTTCACCACGCGCCCGATCAGCGCTTCGCCCACCGGGACTTCCAGGATGCGGCCGGTGCACTTCACGGTATCACCTTCGGTGATGTGCTCGTATTCGCCCAGCACCACCGAGCCCACCGAGTCGCGCTCCAGATTAAGCGCGAGGCCAAAAGTGTTCTTGGGATATTCCAGCATCTCGCCCTGCATTACGTCGGAGAGGCCGTGTATGCGGCAGATGCCATCGGTTACGGAAATCACCGTGCCCTGCGTACGCGATTCCGGCGACACTGCGAGTTTCTCGATCTTGCTTTTTATCAGTTCACTGATTTCCGAAGGGTTAACTTGCATTTCTGCTCCTGAACTATTCCGAAGGGTTGCCGATTTATCTTGTCAATGCGGTACGCATCGCTTCCAGTTTGCCACGCACCGTGGCATCGAGAACATGGTCGCCGACCGCGATTATCACTCCGCCAATCAACTCGGGTTCAACCTTCAGCTGAGTGACGACTTTGCGCTGGTACCTGCGTTTTAGACACCGCACCAGTTCACTTTCCTGTTTTTTGCTCAGCGGAAACGCTGAATTGATCTTCACTTCGAGTACGCCTTCCTGTTCCGCCTTGAGTGCTTCAAACAACTCCCGGATTTCGGGCAGCAAGGTCAAGCGATCGTTGCTCGTGAGTACCTGTACGAAATTCCTGCCCATGCCGTCGAGTTTTTTTCCGCAAATGCCGAGCAGCAGACTCTCAATTTGCTCCGCGCTGAAATTCGGGTTGCTGATGTAGGCAATCACGTGTGAATCTGTTACCACCGTTTCCAGAAGCGCCAGCATTTTAGCCCATTGGGCAAGGGTGTTTTGTTCCTTGGCCAGCTTGAAAACGGCTTCCGCATACGGCCGTGCAATAGTTAGATTTTCTGCCATGCTATTTCCTAAAGTTCGGTTTGGATGCCTTTCAGCAGCTCGGCATGCTCTTTGGCATCTACTTCTCGCTGCAGAATTTTCTCGGCGCCCGCCACCGCCAAAGCCGATACCTGGCTGCGCAACGCTTCCTTGGCGTGGCTCACTTCCTGCGCGATTTCCGCCTTGGCGCCGGCAATCATGCGGTCGCCCTCGGCCTTGGCCGCTTGCTTGGCTTCCTCGATAATTTGCAGGGAGCGTTTCTCTGCCTGAGCGATGATGTCGGCAGCATGCTGCTTGCCTTCGCGCAGCGTTTCCGCCGAGCGCTTGTCGGCCATTTCCAACTCCCGCCTGCCGCGTTCTGCTGCGGCAAGGCCGTCGGCAATGCGCTTACTGCGCTCCGCCATCATGCGGGTTAAAGGTCCCCAAAGAAAGTGTTGAATAAACCAAACCAATACCGCAAAGGTTATCATTTGACCAAAAAGTGTGGCCGTCACGTTCACGTTTAAACTCCTTTCTTCGTCTGATCCGCGCTTGCTCGTGGAACCCGTGGAACCCCTGGAACCCTAGTCATGCTAGCCGCCGGCCGTTTTGATCGCGTTCAGCGCGGCGCCGAGGAACGGGTTGGCGAATGTGAAGTACATCGCGAAGGCGAGCACGATGAACGGAAACGATTCCATCAGGCCGGCGGTGATGAACATCTGTATGCGCAACACCGGCAGCATTTCCGGTTGCCGTGCAATGCCCTCCATATATTTTGCGCAAATGAGGCCCCAGCCCAACGCCGAACCCAATCCCGCGGCGGCGAGAATAATACCCACACCCACTGAAGTGTAGGCGTAAATCATGCCAACCAGATTAATCATGCCTGCATCCATGCTTGCTCTCCCTAAAAATTACGGCAAAAAATAACTAAAATCTTTTCTGCTCAATGCGCGTCGTCCAGGCTTTGGTACGCCAACGCCAAATACATAATGGTCAAAATCATGAAAATGAAAGCCTGGAGGGTGATGATCAGAATATGAAAAATCGCCCAGAGCGTACCGGGCACCCATAGTATCCACCACGGCAACAGCGCAATCAGCAGAAACACCAGTTCGCCCGCGAACATGTTGCCGAACAAGCGCAGGCCCATACTCAGTGGTTTGGCCAGTTCCTCGACGGCGGTCATCATGAAATTGACCGGCATCAGCCATTTTCCGAAAGGATGGAACAGAAAACCCTTGAAATAACCCCAGGCACCTTTGATTCTGATGTTGTAATACAGAATGAGCGCAAACACGGAGAGCGACATTCCCAGCGTGGTGTAGGGATCGGTAGTGGGTACCACCTTGAGATGATGAATCCCCGCGTATTCGGCGGCCTTGGGCAACAGGTCCACCGGAATCAAATCCATTGCGTTCATCAGAAATACCCATAGGAATACAGTAAGCGCAAGAGGGCCAATCAAAGGATCGGGTTTGGGGAAAGCGGATTTTATTTGAATATCCACAAACTCCAGAATCGCTTCCAGTACGTTCTGCGCTCCCCGCGGATTATCAAGACTCAGACTGCGCCCCACGCGCCAGCTCAGAAATACAAGAAAACCGCCAAGCAGCCAGCCGAACACAATCGTGTCCAGATTAAATGTCCAGAATCCATGCCCTACCTGCAGATTGGTTAAATGATGCTGGATGTATTCAACCGGATTGGGCTTGCCTGCTTCGATCATTGTTTTACCTGTATCATCCCGGCCGCTGCCGGGTACTTCCCAGATTAATCGCGAAGCCCAGTTGAGCAAGACCAAACGCCACAATCAAAGGAATCGGCGCTAGTTTGAGCCAGCCTAGTCCGGCGGCCAACAACGCCAGCGTCACGATGACCCTGGGCAATACTCCGGCGTACAACGCCAACTGATTGACCGCATCGCCTTGCTGCACGGTTTCCGGGGTGTGCGAAACTCGCCGCCCCAGTAGCCAAGTGCCCGTTAAAGCAACCCCTCCGCCATAAAACGCAGCCAGCGCCGCTGCGCTTCCCAGCAGCGCAAACGCAGTCCCTGCGGTCAACAATGTCAGTACGATTTGGCTAACCAGTACCCTACGGATACCCTGACTCAGAATTTCCGCAGCATGGCTCATTATGATTTTTACAGCCAACTCGAAAGATTATCCAGACAGCTGCCGCATTGCACAAATTTGCAAGTTTAACTGCCGCGGCTTTAAGTGGTCAAGCTTAGAGACTGGCTTGAGTTGGCCGTTTGACTTCCGCGGCGATGGGAATTGGATATTAACCGGCTATTTGCTTTCTTTCTCGATTTCGCGCTCGTTTTCTTCCGCTTTTTTCGCAAGCTCTTTCTCCACGCCAGCGGCTTTGTTCAGGGTTTGCCCGCCTTGCTGCAAGCGCTCCCCAGGAAGTTTTTCTGGATCTTTGACCTTTTGCCGGGAAGGATTTTCTGCTTTAACGGCCGTATCTTTTTGCTCCCCCTGGCCACAACCGAAGTTCAGGATGGCGCTTATAATTACAGCAAAAAACTTGAACGATTCCACGGCACGCTTCCTGTTAGTGGCGCATAACGCGCAAATATCAATGCCTGCACAATTTGCTGATGAGGCTGTCCAGCTCGTCGAGGCTGGAATAATTGATGATCAGTTTGCCGGTGCCGCGTTTGCCCGAGTTGATGCGTACCGTGGTGCCCAATTTTTCCGACAGCTCTTCTTGAAACCTGATAAGGTCGCGGTCGGGTTTTGCGGTTTTTTTGTGTGTCGTTTTTTCCTGCTGCTTGGCAAGCCTTTCAGTTTGCCGCACCGAAAGCCCTTTTTGCGCCACCAGGTTCGCCAGCTGGATTTGCTTCGCCGCGCTCAAGCCCAAGAGAGCCCGCGCATGCCCCATATCAATCTTGCCTTGCAACAGGAGTTGCTGCACCGGCGCGGCAAGGTTAATCAAGCGCAGCAGGTTAGTCACCCCGCTGCGCGAGCGGCCCACAGCTTCTGCGGCGCTCTGATGGGTCATCTTGAATTCGACGATCAGCCGCTGGATGCCGGTGGCTTCTTCCAGAGGATTCAGGTCTTCGCGCTGAATATTTTCAATCAGCGCCATCGCCAATGCCGATTCATCAGGCACCTGTCTCACCAGCGCCGGAACATGGGTAAGTCCTGCCATCTGCGCGGCGCGCCAGCGGCGTTCGCCGGCGATCATTTCATAACGGCCCTGTGCCAGCGGCCGCACCAGTATCGGCTGCATCACCCCTTGCGCTTTGATGGACTCGGCAAGTTCCGCCAGTGATTCCATGTCCATGCGCGTGCGCGGCTGGTACTTGCCCGTCTGTATTTGCTCGATGAGCAGCGTGTTGAGCTGCTCGCCCGTCTTCCCCTCATCGTCTTTGCTCAAAAGCGCGTCGAGGCCGCGCCCCAAACCCTTGATCTTCATCGGTCTCTTTTACCCTGTCATGCCGCAGCAGTCTGCACAGCGGAGCGGTTCAAGATTTCTCCTGCCAAAGCAAGATACGCCTGTGCTCCCTTGGAATTTCTATCGTATTTGATTGCGGGCACTCCGTGGCTCGGCGCTTCGGCGAGCCGGATGTTGCGCGGAATAATAGTATCGTACACCTTGTCGCCAAAGTGCTGCTTTAACTGGTCTGAAACCTGCTGCGCCAGGAGATTTCGCGCATCAAACATGGTGCGCAGCAAGCCTTCGATTTGTAGCGCGGGATTGAGATTGGCGCGTACTTTTTTAATGGTCGAGACCAAATCGCTCAAACCCTCCAGCGCATAATATTCACACTGCATGGGAATCATCACCGCATGCGCGGCGCACAGGCCGTTCAATGTGAGCAGATTGAGTGCCGGAGGACAGTCAATAAGAATGAAGTCGTAATTATCCTGGATTGCGCGCAGCGCTTGTTTTAAGCGTGTTTCGCGGTTCGGCAAATCCACCAGTTCCACTTCCGCGCCAGCAAGCTCGCGGTTTGCGGGTATTAAATCAAAGCCGCCGCTCTCGGAAATCCGCCGCACTTCGCCGATTGCAGCGCTTCCCAAAAGCACCTGATATATAGTGTGTTGCAGTTCGCGCTTGTCTATGCCGCAACCCATGGTGGCATTGCCCTGAGGATCCATGTCCACCAGCAGCACCTTACGGCCCGTCGCGGCAAGGCTTGCAGCAAGATTTACGCTGGTGGTAGTTTTGCCCACGCCGCCTTTCTGGTTAGTGACCGCTAGAATTTTTACCATGAATGGAAAGTCTACGCTTTCACCATTACCAAATGACGCTGCGTCTTGAGTCCCGGAATTTTGAGCGGGATTACCCGCTCCAGCCGGTAACCGCTTGGCAGCTGCGCGATTTCCTCGTGCGGATAAACCCCTTTCATCGCCGCAAAGATTCCGCATTCTTGCAACAGATGCTTCGATAAAGTGACAAACTCAACAAGGTCCGAGAATGCACGGGAAATTATTAAATCGAATTTTTGCTCAGGCCGCCAGGCTTCAACACGCTCGCAGCACACCGTAATATTGGATAGCTTCAATTCTATCGCTGCTTGTTTCAAAAAAGCGGCTTTTTTATGGCTGCTGTCTAGCAGGGTTACGCGCCAGTCGCCGCGTGCAATCGCCATCGGTATCCCCGGCAGACCGGCCCCGCTGCCCACGTCCAAGATGTGGTGTGCTGTTATGTGCGGCACCACCGCCAAGGAATCTAGCAAGTGGTGGCTAACCATCTTTTCCGGCTCGCGCAGCGCGGTGAGGTTGTATACCTTGTTCCATTTCTGCAGCAACGCAAGATAATCGAGCAGGCGGTGTTGGTCCCGCGGCGATATCTTGAGCTTCAAGGCGGTTATGCCTTGTTGCAGCTCACTCGCCAGGCTCATGCGGTCTTTTTATGCTTGGCAGGAAAACCTCGTTTCAAATGAACCAGCAACAGCGAAATCGCGGCAGGCGTCACCCCGGATATGCGCGTCGCCTGGCCCAATGTTTCCGGCTTGTGCTGATTGAGCTTTTGCTGCACCTCGATGGAAAGCCCGCGCACGCTTTTATAGTCCAAATCCGGCGGCAAGCGGGTGGTTTCATAATTTTCGTGGCGCAATACTTCCTCGCGCTGTCGCTCGATATAGCCATGGTATTTGGTCTGGATTTCCACCTGCTCCGCGACTTTTTCATCAGTAACGGCAGGGCCCGCGCCCGGCATGGTCATGAGCGTGGCGTAAGTCACTTTGGGCCGGCGTAACAAATCCGCCAGTGAATATTCACGTTCGATGGCACAGCCCAGCACGCGCTCGGCTTCGATTCGCGGAAGTAGAGTGGGGTTGATCCAGGTAGTTTTCAGGCGCTCCAGTTCGCGGGCAACCGCTTCGCGCTTTTTCTCGAAATGTGCCCAGCGCGCAGCATCAACCACACCGAGTTTTCTGCCGATCTCGGTGAGCCGCAAATCGGCGTTGTCTTCCCGCAATTGCAGGCGGTACTCAGCGCGGCTGGTAAACATGCGGTAAGGTTCGCTCACACCGCGCGTAATCAAATCATCGACCAGCACACCGAGATAAGCTTCGTCGCGGCGCGGGCACCAGGGTTCCTTGCCTTGCACTTTCAATGCCGCATTGATTCCGGCGAGCAGCCCTTGTGCAGCTGCTTCTTCGTAACCGGTGGTGCCATTGATCTGCCCGGCGAAGAACATGTTCCCGATGGCTTTGGTTTCCAGAGAGCTTTTGAGTCCGCGCGGATCGAAATAATCGTATTCGATAGCGTAGCCGGGACGCGTGATATGCGCGTTTTCCAGACCCTTGATGGAGCGCACCAAGGCAATCTGCACATCAAACGGCAGACTGGTGGAAATTCCGTTAGGGTAAATCTCGTTCACCGACAACCCTTCCGGCTCCAGGAAAATCTGATGTGATTGTTTGCCCGCAAAGCGGTGAATCTTGTCCTCGATAGAGGGGCAATAACGCGGACCTATGCCTTCGATGACTCCGGTAAACATCGGCGAGCGGTCCAATCCGCCGCGTATGATTTCATGCGTACCTGAATTGGTGTGCGTGATCCAGCAGGGCAATTGCTGAGGGTGCATCTCCGGCCTGCCGATGAATGAAAACACCGGCACAGGCTCATCGCCGGGCTGCACTTCCATCACTGAGTAATCTATGGTCCGCCCGTCAATGCGCGGTGGCGTGCCGGTTTTGAGCCTGCCCACCGGGAGCTTGAGCTCGCGCAGCCGCGCGGCGAGGCTGATGGCCGGCGGATCACCTGCGCGACCTCCTTGATAATTCGACAATCCGACGTGAATTAATCCTGAAAGAAAAGTGCCGGTGGTCAAAACCACAGCGCTGGCGGCAAAGCGCAAGCCAAGTTGCGTCACCACACCGGTGACCCGTTCGCCTTCCAAAGTTAGATCATCTACCGCTTGTTGGAACAGCCACAAATTGGGCTGGTTTTCCAGTCGGCGCCGGATGGCTTGCTTATAAAGCACGCGGTCGGCCTGGGCGCGGGTGGCGCGCACAGCCGGCCCTTTGCTGGAGTTGAGGATTCTGAACTGGATTCCCGCTTCATCGGTAGCAAGCGCCATCGCGCCGCCCAAAGCGTCGATTTCCTTGACCAGATGTCCCTTGCCGATGCCGCCTATCGAAGGATTGCACGACATCTGTCCCAGCGTTTCAATGCTGTGGGTAAGCAAAAGAGTCTTTTGCCCCATGCGTGCGCTGGCCAACGCGGCTTCGGTGCCGGCATG
This sequence comes from Betaproteobacteria bacterium, assembly GCA_023258935.1. GTDB lineage: Bacteria > Pseudomonadota > Gammaproteobacteria > Burkholderiales > JAHFRG01 > JAHFRG01. Next base: position 51,613 of record JAHFRG010000001.1, on the reverse strand, counting down.
GCCGCCACCTACCACAATCACATCAAATTGGGTTGGACATTGCATGGGGAAAGCAGTCTCTATAAAGAGGCGTAATAATACGCCAAATCGGCTTACTTGGCAGCCGAATAACAGGTTATTTCAGGAAGGTGTCGTAGCCGAATTTCAAAATCAGCGCACTTACCACCAGCAGAAATAATCGCCGTACAAAACCACTGCCATGACGAATAGCGAGCTGTGTCCCCAGCAGGGAGCCCGTTACATTGAAAGCTGCCATCAGCAGCCCAACCTGCCAGATCAAGTTGCCACTGGGTACGAAGTAGAGAAGCGCAGCGAAGTTAGTGGCCACATTCACCACTTTGGCTGCTGCTGAAGCACGTAAAAAATCGAATCCGAAATAACGCACAAACAGAAATACCAGAAAACTACCCGTGCCGGGGCCGAAGAATCCATCGTAAAAACCGATGATCGCGCCCAAACCGGTGGCAAGAAACTTCTCTTTGGCACCTTCGTGCAACGGCGCATGAACAGAACCCAAATCTTTTTTGAAGAAAGTATAAACCGCAACAACGACAAGCAGCGGCAGTACCAGCGTACGCATGAGTGCGGCGGGAATTAAGCTTACCGTCAGCGCGCCGAGGTAAGAAAAAATAAAGGCGGCTATTGCTGCGGGAAAGGCGGCATTCCAGCGTACGCGCACTGCACGGGAAAAGCGCAACGCGGCACTGCCGGTGCCAAAAATCGATGAGAGCTTGTTGGTGCCGAACACCGTAGCGGGAACTGCGTTCGGCATTGCGCTGAAGAGCGCCGGAATTTGCACCAGCCCGCCGCCTCCGACAACGGCATCAAGCAGGCCGGCGACAAGGGCTGCAGCGCAAAGAAAAACGAGATCCAACTAAAATGAGGATTGCAAACGCTCGCGTCGCTCCGTCAATTCCCTGGGCAGGCGTTGCTTGAGTTTATCGAAAAACTCGCTGTGTGAAGCAAGCTCCTGCTTCCACGTTTCCCCATCAAGCGACATAAGAGTGTGGAACTTGTCTGCAGAAATCTCTTCCAGGCCTTTCCATTCCAGGTCTTTGTAATCGGGTACCAAGCCCAGCGGACTTTCCGCGGCGTGGGCCCGTCCCAGACAGCGCTCCACGATCCACTTCAAAACGCGCATGTTCTCGGCGAAACCGGGCCAGATGAATTTTCCGTCCGCGCCTTTGCGGAACCAGTTGACACCGAATATCTTGGGTACATGGACAATGGCATGTCCCATTTTCAACCAGTGATTGAAATAATCCGCCATGTTGTAGCCGCAAAACGGCAGCATGGCGAACGGGTCGCGCCTGACCACGCCTTGCTGTGCGGTCGCGGCTGCGGTGGTTTCCGAGCCCATGGTGGCTGCGAGATACACGCCTTCATCCCACGAACGCGTTTCATACACCAGCGGCACCGCGGTACTTCTGCGCCCGCCGAAAATGAAAGCGCTGATCGGCACGCCGTGCGGATCGTCCCAAGCCGGATCGAGCGAAGGGCATTGGGTCGAAGACACGGTAAAACGCGAGTTGGGATGCGCAGCGGGACGGCCGCAATCCGGCGTCCATTCCTTTCCCTGCCAGTCAGTAAGCTTTGCCGGCGGAGTGCTGGTCATGCCTTCCCACCACACATCACCTTCAGGAGTAAGCGCAACATTGGTGAAAATGCAATTTTGCTTCAGCATCGTCACAGCATTGAGGTTGGTATGGTCCGAAGTACCGGGAGCGACACCGAAATAGCCTGCTTCCGGATTGATGGCGTAAAAACGTCCATCTTTGTGCGGCTTGATCCAGGCAATGTCGTCGCCAACAGTGGTTACTTTCCAGCCTTTGAAATTCTCCGGCGGAATCAACATGGAAAAATTGGTTTTGCCGCAAGCGCTGGGGAAGGCCGCGGCTATGTAAAGTTTTTGCCCTTGCGGCGGTTTCACACCGAGAATCAGCATGTGCTCAGCCAGCCAGCCTTGGTCCCGGCCCATGATGGAGGCGATACGCAGCGCGAAGCATTTCTTGCCTAGCAGCGCATTGCCGCCGTAGCCGCTGCCATAAGACCAAATCTCGTGTGTTTCAGGATAATGCACGATGTATTTTTGGTCCTTATTGCACGGCCAGCGCACGTCTTTTTGTCCGGGGTCCAGCGGCATGCCTACTGAATGCATGCACGGCACGAACCCGCCGTCCGCCCCCAGTACGTCGAGCACCTTGTTCCCCATGCGGGTCATAATGCGCATGTTGACTACGACATAAGGGGAGTCGCTGATTTCAACACCGATATGCGAGATGCGGGAACCCAGAGGGCCCATGGAAAACGGGACCACGTACATAGTACGGCCGCGCATGCAGCCGTCAAATAACTTACGCAGCGTGGCGCGCATTTCGTCGGGAGCAATCCAGTTGTTGTTGGGGCCCGCGTCATCTTTATTCGCGCTGCATATAAAAGTGCGGTCTTCCACGCGCGCCACGTCCGATGGGTCAGACAAAGCGAGATAGCTATTTGGGCGAAGCTTGGGGTTGAGTTTGATGAAGGTGCCGGAAGCCACCATTTCCTTGCACAGCCGGTCGTATTCTTCCTGCGAGCCGTCGCTCCAGTAGATGCGCTCGGGCTTGCACAGCTGCGCCATCTTGGCGACCCAATCTTTAAGCCGCTTGTGCTTCACATAGGCCGGGGCCGTGTCAGCCGTCGTAGTATTGAACTGATTCATTTTTACCTTATCCCTTCAGATTGTTTTGAACATCAAAAATTCCCCGGCCCCAGGCTATCCTAAATTTACAAAAGTGGAAGCTTATAACGACGCCTCGTAGGAACTCAAGGCAGCACGAAGAATTCCTTAACTGTTAACACAGTATAATTAAACACGCAGCTAGTTGCTAGCTGCTTCAAAGAAATCGGGCTTTTGCTTAACTTGGCCCGAGGCACGCCCGCGTAGGACCTGTTCAGAGGTTCCCTAACAGAAGGAGTTTTGCGTATGCATCGCCGCGAGCTTGGCACCCAGGGTCTAGTCGTATCGGCCATGGGCCTCGGGTGCATGGGGATGAGCGAGTTTTACGGCAAGCGCGATGAGGCGGAGTCGATCGCGACCATCCATCGCGCGCTTGAGCTCGGGATCGATTTTCTCGACACGGCGGAGGTTTACGGCCCTTTTGCCAACGAAGAACTGGTGGGGCGCGCGATTAAGGGCAAACGTGAAAAGGTCGTCATCGCCACGAAATTCGGCATTGTGCGCAGGGCGGACGATCCAAACTACTGGGCGCTGGATAGCCGCCCGGAGCGAGTCCGCGCCTCATGCGAAAGCTCGCTGAAGCGGCTTGGTGTGGACTGCATCGATCTCTACTACCAGCACCGCGTCGACCCCAAGGTGCCGATCGAGGAGACGGTGGGCGCAATGGCGCAGCTCGTCCAGGAAGGGAAAGTCCGGTATCTGGGACTTTCCGAAGCGGGGCCCGAGACCATCCGGCGCGCGCACGCGGTGCACCCGATAACAGCGTTGCAGAGCGAATACTCGCTGTGGAGCCGGGAGCCGGAAGATGACGGCGTTCTTCTGACTGTGCGCAAGCTTGGAATCGGTTTTGTAGCCTACTCGCCTCTGGGCCGCGGTTTCCTCACCGGGCAAATCCGCAGCCCCGAGGATTTGGCTCCGGATGACTGGCGCCGCAACCATCCACGGTTCCAAGGCAAGAATTTCAAGAAGAACCTCGAACTAGTGGAACGGCTGAACGAAATCGCCATGGCGAAAAATGCGACTCCCGCCCAGATTGCCCTCGCCTGGGTACTGTCAAGTGGAGACGACGTCGTACCCATTCCGGGCACTAAGCGCCGCTCCCGGCTGGAGGACAACGTTACCGCTGTAGCGATCGAGCTTTTGCCCGAGGAACGGACCCACCTTAATCTCGTGTTTCGCCCCGGTGTAGCGGCCGGCGCGCGCTACGGGCCTGCCGCGGCAGCGCGGATTAACCGTTGACCGCAGGCTACAGGCGGACAGTTGTCGACAATCACATGGCCAATTTAGCCCCCTTATTTGAGTGGCGAAAAATTTACGTTTAGGCCAAGATAGCAACGGGTGCTACTTTTAGGGTCAGGACACTTTTCTAAACTTGCTTTCTTAAAGTTGGAGATTAAGCCATGAAAACCGCGCGCTACTTATTGTTTACCATAGCTGCCATAGGCGTGGCACTAGCCGTCTCGTTACTCCCTAATTCGCTGGCCGATACTTCCATCGCCACCAAACAGAAAGGGTGGTACACAGCGGGTCAGGCAAACCGCGGTCATCAGCTCTTTAACAACTATTGTGCCCAATGTCACATGCCGGATCTCACTGGAGCGATGGGGCCCGCCCTCAAGGGGCAGCAGTTTCTTTCAGCGTGGGGAACACGCACCTTAGGGGACTTGCTTACCTTTGAGCATCAGAACATGCCGGCAAACAATCCTGGCTCAGTGTCGGACAAACAGTTGTCCGATATCACTGCCTATATCCTGATGAAGAATGGTTTCCCTGCTGGCAAAACTCCCTTGGCAAAGGGGGCCGGAAATACGATGGTGCTCAAGCCGTAATCGCATCATTACTGGATTGCTGAATTACTAAGAAGAGCTTAGCGTCTTATACCAGTCTATCAACAGCTGACGTTAGCGCATGCGAAAAGGCGGGCGGCCGCGCCAATACTGGATTAACAACCACGCACCAAGCATGCCGCCCAAGTGGGCAAAATGCGCAACGCCTTCCTGTGTTCCGGTAACTCCTAAATAGAGTTCCAGCGTGCCATAAAGAATCACAAAGAGCCGCGCAGGTAATGGGATGGGCGGTATGAGCAAGACTATCGTACGGTTCGGAAAGTACATTCCATATGCAAGCAACAGGCCGAATATGCCACCGGATGCACCAACAGTGGGATAAGGCTCTCCACCCGAAGCACTCGAAACGACGAGTTGCGTGATTGCTGCGGTGATTACGCTTACGAAATAAAGATTAAGGAACCGCTTTTGACCGAATAGCCGCTCTAGCTCGCCACCAAACATATACAACGCAAACATGTTGAAAAAGAGGTGTACTACATTTGCGTGAAGGAAACTGTATGTGATGAGCTGCCACGGCTGAAAACCCGGGTATCCGCCGAGTGCCGCCGTTGTTCCCACAGGCCAAAGTGCCAAATTTAAGGCAAGCACGTTGCCGAAGAGAAACTCGCTGAGAAACATCATGGTGTTGCCGACGATCAGCGCCAGCGTTATGGGAGGAATGGAATAAAACATATGAGGTTTATTGGACTTGGCCGGAATGCTTAAAAGTGGACTTATTTTCCGATGCAAAAGCGGGAGAATATTTCCCCGAGCAAATCATCGGTGGTAAATTCGCCGGTGATTCTAGAGAGTGCGTTTTGGGCGAGCTTCAGTTCCTCGGCAAAAAACTCGATTTGCTCCCGGTTCTCCAAGGCTCCCGACAAGTGCTGGCCGGCATCGCGCAACGCGCTCAGATGCCGCTCGCGCGCCATATACACCCCTTCCCCTGTGGGCTGCCAGCCGACTACCCGTAGCAATTGGGCACGCAGCAAGTCCACGCCGGCGCCGGTTTTCGCCGAAAGATAAACGCGGCTTTCACCGTCCAGAGCCTCTGATTTTGGTTGTGCCGGGAGCAGATCAATTTTGTTATAGACGCAGATGCGCGGCAGTGTGCCTGGCAGACGCTCGAGAATTTTCCTGTCTTCCCGCGATTCGCTTTGGGTGCAGTCTATGATCAGCAGTACCGCATCGGCTTTCTCGATAGCCGCCCAAGTACGGGCAATCCCCAATTTTTCCACCTCGTCTATGGTTTCCCGTAAACCTGCGGTATCGATAACATGCAGCGGGATACCTTCGATTTCGATAGCCTGGCGTATAGCGTCGCGCGTAGTACCGGGAACGCTGGTGACAATCGCCACGTCTTCTCCGGCAAGACGGTTGAGCAGGCTCGATTTACCCACGTTGGGCCGTCCGGCGAGCACTACGGTGATTCCTTCACGCAGGATGCTGCCCTGCCGCGCTGCAAGCAGTACTCTTTCGAGTTGTGCCTGTATTGCCCGCAATTTACCGACAGCATTCGCCTGCTCGAGAAACTCTGCATCTTCTTCAGGAAAATCGAGTGTGGCCTCGACCAGCGTCCGCAATTCGATGAGAGATTTCGTGAGCGCATTCACTTCGGTGGAAAACGCGCCTTGCAGCGAGCGCAGCGCGCTCTTCGCCGCCTCCCCCGTGCTCGCATCAATCAAATCAGCAACGCTTTCCGCTTGCGCCAGATCCAGCTTGTCGTTAAGAAACGCGCGCTTGGTAAATTCCCCCGGCTCGGCCAGCCGCGCCCCCAAGGCGAGGCAGCGGCGCAGCAGCAATTGCAAGACCGCAGGACCGCCGTGGCCTTGCAGTTCCAGCACGTCTTCGCCGGTGTAGGAATGCGGCGCGGGGAAATACAGGGCAATACCGCGGTCTATAGTCTCTCCGTTTTCGTCGAGGAAATTGCAAAGCGCAGCGTGTCTCGGCGCCAGGACCTTGCCCAGCAGTGATTGCCCCAGCGCTTTCAGATTGGGGCCGGAGACTCGCACCACACCGATGGCGGCTCGCCCGAGCGCTGTCGCTATTGCGGCTATAACGTCAGCGTTTGCCATGAGCCGGCTTTGCCTGCTCTATGGCCCGCGTGATCTGCCACTGCTGGGCAATGGAGAGAATATTGTTTACCAGCCAGTACAACACTAGACCGGCAGGAAAGAAGAAAAAGAAAACGCTGAAGGCAATCGGCATGATTTTCATCACCCTGGCCTGGATCGGGTCGGGGGGTACCGGGCTCAAACGTGACTGGATAACCATAGTAATGCCCATGATGACGGGCAGAACATAGTAGGGGTCGGGCGCGGAAAGGTCTGTAATCCACAGCGCAAACGGTGCATGGCGCAACTCCACGCTCGCCAAAAGCACCCAATAGAGTGCGATAAATACCGGGATTTGTACCGCAATCGGCAAACAACCGCCGAGCGGATTGATTTTTTCAGTTTTGTAAAGTTCCATCATCGCCTGGTGCAGCTTTTGCCGGTCATTACCGTATAGCTCTTTCATCTTTTGCATTTTGGGTGCCAGCACGCGCATTTTCGCCATGGAGCGGTAACTCGCTGCGGACAGTGGATAAAATAAGGCCTTAATCAGCACGGTAAGCAGGATGATCGCCATGCCCCAGTTCTGCGTCCATTTGTTAAGCCAGGACAACACCCAAAATAGCGGCACCGCTATCACCGTGAGCCAGCCGTAATCCACGGTGAGCCCCAGGCCAGGCGCGAGTTTGCTCAGACTATCCTGCTCCTGTGGCCCGGCGTAAAACGGCATAGTGATGGTGACAGTTTTACCAGGTTCGATTTTCATTACCGGCAGGATCACTCCCACTGAATACAGATCTTCGCCCGGTTTTTTTACGTAATACTCGCGTGGCGTTTTGTCCTTAGGAAGCCAGGCTGCGAGGTAGTAATGCTGCAACATGGCAATCCAGCCATTATCGGCATTTTGCGGGTATTTCGCCTTGCCCTTGTCGATGCTGGCAAATTCGATTTTTTCGAATTTGTCCTGCTCGGTGTAAATCGCTGGACCCGTGTAAGTCGGCACCAGTTTGGTTTCCCCCTCCGGCGGCTTGCTGTCGCGCAAAAACTGGAAATATGCATACGGCTGCAGCGGTTTGGCGCTGTTATTGGTGATTTCGTAGGAAACGTCTATCAAGTAGCTGCTTTTGTGAAAGGTGTAGACCTTGGTTACTTTAATACCGGCCACCGCCGGTGTGGTGAGCCTGACTTCCAAGTGTTCTGTTCCGGGCTTGAGTTCATAGCTTGTGGAATCTGCGGAAAACTGTGTCTTATGGGTGGGCAGCTCGGGGCCGATTAAGCCGCTTTGCGCTATGTAAATATGTTCCGGCTCATATTGCAATAACATAAAATTTTTCTTCTTGTCCAGCGTGTCGCGGTGTTTCAGTAGCTCCAGCTTGCGCAGGTCTCCGCCTGCCGTGTCTATCTCTGCAAGCAAATAATCGGTTCTAACTGAGATTTTTTGCCCTGCCTCAGATGCCGTTGCTTGGGGAGTGGTCGGCGCTTGCTGTACCGCTGTTAATTTTTCGCTCGGTGTGGGCGCTACCTGCTGGGTCTTGCCGGAATGCTCATTCCGCGTCGCCGGTGTCTGACTGTGTTCGCGTTGCCATGCATCCACCAGCAGAAATACCGATAAGCAAAAAACCATCAGCAGAAAAAGTCTTTGCGCGTCCATAGTCGTTATTTATCAAATCTCAGGGCAACGGGTCATATCCGCCCGAGTTCCATGGATGACAACGTAGAATTCGCTTCAGTCCTATCCAGCTGCCTTTGAAAACACCGAATTTGAATATCGCGTCGCTGGTATATTCGGAACAGGAGGGCGCAAAGCGGCAATTATTGCCAAGCAATGGGCTGAGCACAAACCGGTACAGCGCGATAGCCGCGAGTACTATGCGGCCCATCGCGACACCTTGGAGAACAAGTCCGAGAGCTCCGTGCGCGCTTGCCTGGCTTGCGCTTTTGAGAGCTGCCTTAGCACCTTTACCACCACGTCTATGCCGCCGAGATTGTGCTTTCGCATACGAAATTCTTCACGTATCAGGCGTTTCACATAATTTCGGTCCACCGCTTTTGGAGTCACTCTTTTGCTGATGACCACTCCTAGCCTCGCGGTTTCTTGGCACGTGGGTTTTACCAGAACCTGAAACGTCGCACCGCTCTCAGCGTTGTTGGCGTGGAATACCGCGGAAAACTGTGCAGTTTTGGTAAGACGAGAGGCTTTCGGCAGGGAATAAATGAAAACCTACCCCTTATACTATACGCCTAACCGCGTCCGTCCTTTAGCGCGCCGAGCGCGCAGTACCGCTGCTCCGCCTCGGGTTTTCATGCGCACCAAAAATCCGTGGGTCCTTTTGCGCCTTGTTGTTGACGGTTGATAAGTACGCTTCATTTTTTTCCTCTGACACTATCAATAAAGAAAGCCGCCTATTCAACCTTTATGCGCGCTTTCTGTCAACCCCGAATTATTTTTTCCTCAGCTGGGATTGTTTCGTTATAATAGTTACTATAAAACTTGTCTGTGTCGCTCCCTCAACAGCATCGCTGGTCAGAAATGGATCCTTTTTGGCTCTCTTGCCTTACCTACTTCGAAAAAGAACTGACAGCACAGCAGTTTAACACCTGGATCAAGCCGCTAAAGTTTGTCCCCAAAGATGATTCGCTGCTGTTGGTTGCGCCCAACCGTTTCGTCATGCAATGGATTAAAGAGCGGTTCCTTACGCGCATACAAAAAATGGCCGAGCAGTATTTTGCCAAACCTATCAGCCTAATCTTGGCCCTGCCCGAGAAAAGCTCTGCCAAGCCCGCGCCTGCTGATAAAACAAAGGTTGCTATCGCTGTAGCCAAGCCTGCCAGTAAAAGTCTCTCTCGTCTCAACCCGTCCTTTTCTTTTGATACTTTTGTTACCGGCAAGGCCAATGAACTCGCGCGCGCTGCGGCTATTCAGGTCGCGGAACATCCCGGCACAGCCTATAACCCGCTGTTTGTTTACGGTGGTGTTGGTTTGGGGAAAACCCACTTGATCCAGGCCATTGGCAACTTGGTGCACGAGCAGAACCCTCAGGCCAAGGTGCGCTACACCCATGCCGAGCGGTATGTTTCAGATGTGGTGCGCGCATACCAGCATAAAGCCTTTGACGATTTTAAGCGCTACTACCACTCGCTGGATTTGCTACTGATAGACGATATACAGTTTTTCAGCAACAAGAACCGTACACAAGAAGAATTTTTCTACGCATTTAATGCCCTGATTGAGGCTCACAAACAGGTCGTAATCACTTGCGATACGTATCCTAAAGAAATTTCCGGGATGGAGGATCGCCTGATTTCCCGCTTCGGCTGGGGACTTACCGTCGCGATAGAACCGCCGGAACTGGAGATGCGCGTCGCGATTCTACTCAAGAAAGCCGCCATAGATGGTATTACCTTGGATGAAAACGTGGCTTTCTTCATCGCTAAGCATATCCAATCGAATGTGCGCGAGCTGGAGGGGGCATTGAAACGCGTACTTGCTTTTTCCCGGTTCGCTGGGTTGCCCCTTTCCGTAGAACTCGCTAAAGAGGCGCTGCGCGATCTCTTGGCTGTGCAGCTGAGACAAGTATCTATTGAGAATATCCAGAAAACCGTTGCAGACTATTACAAGATTAAGGTTTCGGAAATGTTCTCTAAGAAGCGCTCGCGTGCTCTTGCCAGGCCGCGCCAGGTTGCCATGGCTCTGTCAAAGGAGTTAACTGAGTTGAGTCTTCCGAATATAGGGGAGGCATTTGGCGGGCGTGATCATACTACTGTCCTGCATGCATGCCGTAAAATTGCGGAACTGAAAGCTCGTGACTCAGAACTTACCCGCGATTATAGTGCTTTGGTGCAGGTTCTCAGAAGCTAAAGAGGAGAATAGGTTAGTCAATCTGTGAATTTCTTTCTTTCTGTTCATTTCTGTCAATACATCCACAGTTCTTCCACAGGCTGTGGCGTGTTTATCCACTGTTTCAATAGTTATTGTATTCCCTGGTTAACCGATACTTACTAGAAATGGCCACAGTCACATGTGAACTCTATTACTATCCATCAGTGTTAAGGAATAACAAACCATGATCTTAATAGAAGCTGATCGCGATGCATTGCTGAAACCTCTTCAAGCTGTGTCAGGTATTGTGGAACGCCGACATACTCTACCTATTTTGTCGAACGTGTTGCTTGAATGTAAGAAGGGAAAGGTCCGTTTTGTCGCAACAGACTTGGAAATTCAAATTGCTACAGAAGCAGAGTGTGGGGTGAAAGGAAATGATGCAGCAGTAACGACATCGGCAAGGAAACTTCAGGAAATCTTGCGGGTGTTGCCGGAAAAAACTAACGTTGTGTTGGAACAAAAGGAAAACAGGATGCTTGTGAAAGCGGGCAAGAGCCACTACAGCCTGCAAACATTGCCGGCAGAAGATTTCCCTAGGCAGACACAAGTATCAGCACAGCATAAAGAGAAGATACCGCAAAAGCAGCTTAAGCGGCTTTTTAGCTTGGTTCAATATGCTATGGCGCAACAAGATGTCCGCTATTACCTAAATGGCCTGCTACTCGTAATCGAAGGAGACCAGATAAAAGTCATAGCTACGGATGGGCATAGACTGGGCTACGCAAGCATAAAGCAGAAACAGAAGACAACACCCCAAGAGGTAATTTTACCTAGAAAGGCGGTAATAGAAATATGCCGTCTGCTAGACGATGTAGATGAAGAGGTGATAATTAACGTTTCTCCGAACCAAGTAATATTTTCATTTTCTAACATAGAGTTAACTACAAAAGTTATAGATGGGAAGTTTCCCGACTATACAAGAGTAATTCCAAGCAGCCACCAGAAGCAGATACGGATTTCCAGGGAGATCCTGCAGCAAGCATTGCAGCGGATAGCAATCTTGGCAAACGAGAAATTCCGCGGCGTGCGCTGGGTATTAACAGAAGGGAACCTACGCATCGTCTGTACTAATAATGAGCAAGAAGAGGCACAGGAGGAACTGGACGTGGATTATAAGGGTGAACCACTGGATATTGGGTTTAATATCAGTTACTTACTAGATGTACTCAATAATCTGAACTGTGATCAGGTCGAGTGCGCATTTGGAGACGCCAATAGTAGCGCGCTAATTACCATACCAGGAAGCGGCGAATTTAAGTACGTGGTTATGCCGATGCGGATTTAGGTATGTTTCACGTGAAACCATAAAGAAAGCCGATGATAGAAAAAAGCCAACTGGAAACAGACGAATCCGAATACGACTCTGACAGTATTAAAGTATTAAAAGGCCTGGATGCTGTGCGCAAGCGGCCAGGGATGTACATCGGCGATACCTCGGATGGCACCGGACTTCATCATATGGTGTTTGAGGTGCTAGATAACGCCATAGACGAGGCCCTGGCGGGTTACTGCAATGAAATAACAGTAACGATCCATACTGATAACTCAATTAGTGTTATTGACAATGGCCGCGGCATCCCCACCGAGATTCACAAGGATGACGAGCAGAAACGCTCCGCGGCGGAAATCGTAATGACCGAGTTACATGCGGGAGGCAAGTTTGACAGCAATTCCTACAAGATTGCCGGCGGCCTGCACGGCGTAGGTGTTTCGGTAGTCAATGCCCTCTCCGAGTGGCTTCGGCTGACCATCCGCCGAGACGGTAAAATGTATTTTATGGAATTCCACGGCGGTGTGCCTGTCGCCCCACTCAAAGTTGCGGGGAAATCAGACCGCCGCGGCACCGAAGTGCATTTCTTGGCTAGTAAGGACACCTTCGGTCAAATTGAATATCACTACGACATCCTCGCGCGGCGGTTACGCGAGCTTTCCTTCCTCAACAACGGCGTAAAGATCCAGCTGATTGATCAACGTACCAGAAAAGAGGAAATCTTTGCCTTCTCGGGGGGTGTCAAGGGCTTTGTTGAGTTCATGAACCGCAATAAGAACGTTTTGCATAACACCATTTTCCATGCTATTGGGCAAAAGGAAGGTGTAATCGTGGAAGTCGCAATGCAATGGAACGATTCCTACCAAGAGTCGGTACAGTGCTTCACAAACAACATCCCGCAGCGTGACGGAGGTACCCACCTCACCGGTTTGCGCGCTGCACTGACGCGTACGCTCAACCAGTACCTTGAACAAAACGAAATCGCCAAGAAAGCCAAGGTGGAAACCACCGGTGATGACATGCGGGAAGGCTTGTGCTGCGTACTTTCGATCAAAGTCCCCGAACCAAAATTCTCGTCACAGACCAAAGACAAGCTGGTGAGCTCTGAAATACAGCCGGTAGTGCAAGAAATCGTGGGGCAGAAGCTCATGGAATTCTTGCTCGAAAAACCCAATGAGGCGCGGGTGATTACTGGCAAGATCATTGAAGCCGCACGCGCGCGCGAAGCGGCACGCAAAGCACGCGATATGACGCGGCGCAAAGGCGTGCTTGATTCCATGGGACTGCCGGGCAAACTTGCCGACTGTCAGGAAAAAGACCCGGCGCAATCGGAGCTTTATCTGGTGGAGGGCGATTCCGCAGGTGGCTCGGCGAAACAGGGACGCGACCGCAAATTTCAGGCGATTCTGCCACTCAAAGGGAAGATTTTGAATGTGGAGAAAGCGCGGCTGGACAAAATGCTTTCTTCGCAGGAGGTAGCGACGCTAATCACGGCGCTCGGCTGCGGCATCGGCGATGACAAGGATATTAGCAAACTGCGATATCACCGAGTCATCCTCATGACGGATGCTGACGTGGACGGCTCGCACATCCGTACCCTGCTGCTCACTTTCTTTTACCGGCAGATGCCGGAGCTAGTGGAGCGCGGGCATATCTACATTGCTCAACCGCCACTTTATAGAGTAAAGCATGGCAAAGATGAGCGCTATATCAAAGACGACCACGAGCTCAAGCAATACCTGCTGCACCTAGCGTTAAGCGATGCGCAGCTCTACACCTCGGAAGACGCGAAACCGCTCAACAAGAATGCGCTGGAAAAAGTGGCCAAGGAATATTTGCTTGCCGAGGCTGTAATCGAACGTTTGAGCCGGATTATCGATCCCGTGGTGCTGTATGCCCTGCTCAAGCAACCGGAAATAGATTTGTCCGATGCGCCTTCGGCGAAGAAAAGTGCCTCCTCCTTGGCGCTGCTAGTGCCCCAAGACGAATTACAAATCGAGGCTCAATACGATGAAAAAAATGAAAGATTCCAGTTGCTTATCAAGAAAACACAGCATGGCAACTTGCGACTAACCACACTAGACCAGGACTTTCTGCAAAGCGGGGACTATGAGCAAATCAAGCGTACAGCTTTGATGTTGCAAGGGTTTTTGGGCAGCGGCGCCTATGTGAAGCGCGGCGAACAGCAACGGCAGGTAGGCGAATTCAAGCAAGCGCTTGACTGGTTATTGGAGGAGGTTAAGAAAGGCATTTCCATCCAGCGCTACAAAGGCCTGGGAGAGATGAATCCTGAGCAATTGTGGGAAACCACTATGGATCCGGCAAGCCGCAGACTGCTGCGCATTCAGATTGAAGACGCTATCAGCGCGGATGGAATTTTTACAACATTGATGGGCGATGTTGTAGAGCCGCGGCGCGCATTTATAGAAAGTAACGCATTGGGCGTGCGCAACCTCGACGTGTAGCGGAATTCAAGATTGCGCCTCAGCGCTATATCCACATTCCTTCACCGGGCACACCAATTCGGCGCCACGCCGCTTAGTCGTTTTTAGAGTGAGTACCGGCCACTTGCACTTGGGACAAGACTGAGCGACTGGCGGGTTCCATACCGCATAGTTGCATTTGGGGTAGGTGCTACAAGAGTAGAAGACTTTGCCGTAGCGGCTCCTGCGCTCGATAAGGTTGCCCGCTTTGCATTGAGGACAGACCACCCCGCTGTCGCGCGGTTTGTTGAGCGACTCGATGAATTTGCACTTGGGATAGGACGAGCAACCGATGAATTTCCCATAAGGCCCGTTTTTGATGACTAAGCCACTCCCGCATTTGGGGCAACTGCGCCCTTCCACTGTTACCGTCGCTTCCGTTGTTTCCTGCACTCCGTTCAAGTTGCGCGTGTAATCGCAAGCAGGAAAGCCGCTGCAACCCACGAACTTGCCGCGTTTTCCCAGACGAATGGCAAGCTGCTTGCCGCATTTTGGGCAGACCTCGTCAAGTTGCTCTTGTGTTACTTCCTTGCGCGACAAATTTTTCTTATCTTCGATGAGGCGGTTAAAGCCTTTCCAGAAATCCTCCAGCAACGGCACCCATTCACGCTTGCCGGTGGATACCAGATCGAGCTCGTCTTCTAGCTTGGCGGTGAAATCGTAATCAACATATTGGGTGAAGTGCTCGGTCAAAAATTTGTTGACCACCCTGCCGACATCGCTAGGAACAAAGTGTTTCTTATCGAGCACTGTGTATTCTCTCTCAAGCAGCGTGGATATGATATTGGCATAAGTAGAGGGCCGCCCGATGCCGTGCTCTTCCAGCGTTTTCACCAGGCTTGCTTCGGTGTAGCGCGGCGGCGGCTGGGTGAAATGCTGCTCGCCATACAGTTTGTCGAGCGGTATCTCATCGCTGACATTCAGTTCCGGCAGCCTTCCTTCCCCCGGCTCTTCCTGCTCGTCTAATCCTTCTTGATACACGGCGATGAATCCAGGGAAGACCAGGGTTTGTCCGCTTGCGCGAAACAAATTATCCGGTCCGGCGACGCTGATATCCAGGCTGGTAACATCGAATTTGGCCGGGTTCATCTGGCACGCCAATGCGCGCTTCCATATCATTTCATAAAGCTTGGCCTGTTCCGTGCTCAACCGATGACGCACGCTTTCAGGGGTGCGGAAAATTGAGGTGGGTCGGATGGCTTCATGGGCTTCCTGCGCATTCTTCGATTTGCTTTTGTACAGCACTGCGGATTTAGGAAGGTAATCAAGTTCGAAATTTTTGCTTACGTAATTGCGAATTTCGGCAATTGCTTCGTTGGACAGAGTAAGCGAATCGGTACGCATGTAGGTAATCAGGCCGACGCTGGTGCCCCCTATGTCCACGCCTTCGTACAATTGCTGAGCGGTGCGCATGGTACGCCCGGTTGTCATATTGAGTTTGCGCACCGCTTCCTGCTGCAGCGTGGAGGTGGTAAACGGCGGTGCAGGCGAGCGTTGCTTGCGTTTTTTGTCGACCTTTACGACTTGCGCGTCCTTCGCGATGCTTAATTCTTGAATAATTTTTTTCTGGGAGCTTTCGCTCTCTATGGTGAATTGTTCCAATTTCTCGCCACGGTATTGGAATAAGCGTGCCGAGAATTTTTGCTTATCCTTGTGGCTATCGAGATGAATCGTCCAGTATTCCTGCGGGCGGAACATCTCTATTTCCTGTTCTCGTTCCACAATTAAACGCAATGCCGGGCTTTGCACTCGACCTGCCGACAAGCCCGGACGAATCTTGCGCCACAACAACGGCGACAAATTAAATCCGACCAGGTAGTCGAGCGCGCGGCGCGCCTGCTGGGCATTAACCAGCGGCATGGATATTTCACGCGGTTCCTTGATTGCCGACTTGACTGCGGATTCCGTGATTTCGTAAAACACCACGCGCTGCGGCGTCTTATTTTTTAGCAGCTTCTTAGATTTGAGGATTTCGGAGATGTGCCAAGCGATAGCCTCGCCTTCGCGATCCGGGTCAGTAGCGAGATATATTTTGCCCGCCTTGGCAGCTTCTTTGGCAATTGCGTCTACGTACTTGTGATTGCGCGCAATCAATTGGTATTTCATGGCGAAGCCATGCGCAGTATCAACCGCACCCTGTTTGGGTATCAGGTCGCGTACATGGCCGAGCGAGGCAAGGATTTCGAAATCGCGCCCCAAATACTTTTTCAGCGTCTTGGCCTTGGCCGGGGACTCAACGATCAGCAAATTGCTGGACATGCGCTCTTGATTGTGGAAATAAAGCGCAAGATGATAGAAACTATTTGCTGCGATAGCAAGGAATTTGCACTAGGGCGTCCGCGAGCATTGAATGACCAAGGTTAATTAAGTCGTTGATATAAACCGCCCGGAAGCGCGGCGACACGACCGGCAAGTTCAAGCTTCAGGAGTATTGCAGATACCGCATCGGGAGGAAGCTGGCTGCGCGCGCACAGCGTGTCAATGTTGCAAGGGTCGAAGCCGAGATGTTCAAGCAATGGCGAGGCTTCTCCAGTCTGCTCGGCTGCGGCAGGTGCGCCCTGGGTTTTTTGCCAGCCGATTTCCTCGAGAATGTCCTGTGCATTTTCCGCGAGTTTTGCCCCTTGCTTAATCAAAGCATGACAACCCTTGGAAAGCGGGGAGTGGATCGATCCTGGAACGGCAAATACCTCGCGGCCTTGCTCCAGCGCAAGCCGCGCAGTAATCAATGAGCCGCTGGAAAGCGCAGCCTCGACCACCAGACAACCGCGAGCCATGCCGCTGATGATGCGGTTGCGACGCGGGAAATTACTTCCAATTGCCGGTGTTCCTAACGGAAACTCGGAAACCAGCGCTCCGGAATCGGCAAGCGCATGCGCTAAATCACGGTTCCGCGCAGGGTAGACGATATCCAATCCGGTACCCACTACCGCAATGCTGGAACAGGCGCCCTTGAGTCCACCGCGATGTGCCGCTTCATCTATGCCCAACGCCAGACCGCTCAGGATAGTGAGCCCGGCGTCGCTTAAATTACGCGCAAAGCTTTCGGCATTGGCTACGCCTTGCGGAGTGGCATTGCGGCTACCGACTATAGCCAGTGATGGCAGGTTGAGCAGGTCGCGCCTGCCTTTGACGTAAAGCAATGGCGGTGGATCGGAGATTTGCAACAACAGTCTGGGATAGTCATCGTCAGCCAGCGTAACCAGGTGGTTGCAATCCTCTTCAAGCCACTTGAGCGCGGGCAGAATAGCGCTTTGATCCACGCCTTCGGAAATTGTGCGGGCGACTTTGCCAGGAACCACACGCGAAAGCTCAGAGTGGGTCGCGGAAAAAATTTTCTGGGGTTCGCCAAAAGCCAGTAGAAGCTTGCGGCAAGAGTCATCCCCCAAGCCCGGCACCAGGCTTAACGCAAGCCAGTTTTCAGTATCCTTGTCGGGCTGCATATTCGGGCAGCCTAAGCGGATTGACTTAAGGCGTCTGTGCCACGTCCAACAGATGCACCGGGCGGGTGATCTGCATTACCAACGCGTAGGAGACTTTATTAAAGGTGCGGAAAACCATTAACAACCCGTAGCGCTCATCGGGAATGTGCAAGATGATTTCGCCCTTTTTGTTTTTAGCTGGCGGCGAGTGGCGGTATATCGCCAGCACATGTCCTCTCTCAATACCATCGCGCGTTCCCTTGTTAAGCGTAACGACAGCGTTTTGCCCGACTTCAGTGATCCCTCCATAAGCCGAAATAATGCGCGCTTTGATTAATGTTTCAGGTGCATGCGGCACGTAATTATCGATTGCAACCTTGGTGGCCTCGACCAAGCGGTCACCGGTGTTGATTTCGAGCGTGGATTTGGTAATTTCGATGGGACTAGCCGTATCTAGTCTCTCCTCGAATCTAATGACCTTTGCGTCCCCGAGATAGATGGCTTCGTATCCGAGAACTTCCCGGGTGTCCGGGTCAATAAGCGATTTGCCGGTACGGTAAATTTGCCAATCCACGCCCTGGTCGGTGGGCAGTCTGTACGCATACGCACGATCGCCTCCGCCCAGCACTACGCGATCGCCATCTGTGGCGACGATACGTGGCGCGCTATCCAACCCACCGGCTTCGATCACCAGAGGCTGGCTTAGGAAAGGCTCGATGGCGGCTGCCGGGATCGTGGGAATAGGAGCACGCTCCCTGGGTTCTGCACGCACTTGAGGGCTTAGCTTAACGGCTTCTCTTCCCCCAACAACTCCTCCCTCTACCCGCTCCCCTGTTACTAGTCGCAGCGAGGGGGGCTGGCGTGATAGATCGAGAACGATGACATCGCCGGGGTAAATGAGGTGCGGGTTTTTGATTTGTTCCCGGTTCATTCCCCAGACTTGCGGCCACTGCCAAGGATCTTTGAGGAAACGCCCTGCAATCCCCCACAGGGTGTCACCCTTGACCACGACATATCGGTCGGGAGGATTATCTTGCAGCCTGACAGGTTCATCGGCCAAAGCTTGCGTGGAGAGCAAACTCGAAACCAGAATCAGCGATATAATAATAAAATTAGGCATCGGAATCCCCGCTTACAGTAGTTCAAACCCGAAATTCCGGGACAATCTAAAGTGTAGCATACACCATAAGAAATCAGGAGTTAGTATAAATTCTGCATGTGGTTTGTTAAATTAGCAAGCAAAAATGTCGATTTTAAGAATTCTGCAATATCCGGACCCACGGCTGCATACCCTCGCCAAGCCGGTTGCGGCGGTAAATGAACAGGTTCGTAAACTGGTAGCAGACATGGCTGAAACCCTGTACGCCGCTCCAGGCGTGGGTTTAGCTGCAACTCAAGTAGATGTGCACAAGCAAGTTATTGTGATTGATATTTCGGAGACACGCGACCAGCTGCACACGTTTATCAATCCTGAAATTCTCGCAAGCTCCGGTGTTTCCGATTGCGAAGAAGGTTGTCTTTCGGTGCCGGGAATTTTTGAAAAAGTAAAGCGTGCCGAACAAGTCACAGTACGGGCACTGGATCGCGAAGGCAAATTGTTTACGCTGGATGCCAACGGACTACTCTCGGTTTGCATACAGCATGAGATAGATCATCTTAAAGGTAAGGTATTCGTCGAATATCTGTCCCGCCTCAAGCAAGCGAGGATTCTTAACAAGCTTAAAAAAATGCAGCGCAAAATAATGTAATGAATGTAGTCTTCGCGGGCACCCCCGAATTCGCGGCGCATATATTGGACCAGTTGCTACGCTCCGGCTTCAATATAGCGCTGGTGCTTACACGGCCCGACCGACCCGCCGGACGCGGCATGAAAGACACCGCAAGCGCGGTAAAACGGCTGGCGTTAAGCCACGGGCTCAAACTGCAGCAGCCGCAAAC
The DNA here is from genome assembly GCA_023258935.1 of Betaproteobacteria bacterium. Lineage (GTDB taxonomy): Bacteria > Pseudomonadota > Gammaproteobacteria > Burkholderiales > JAHFRG01 > JAHFRG01. The sequence continues at coordinate 32,018 of JAHFRG010000001.1, read as the reverse complement.
TCTGAAAGATCCCGCGCTGATAGACGAGCTGAATCGGCTTTCACCGGATGTGATGGTGGTTGCGGCATATGGATTGATTTTGCCGAAAGCGGTCTTAAACCTGCCACGATTCGGTTGCATAAATATTCATGCATCACTGCTGCCGAAATGGCGCGGCGCGACACCGATTCAGCATGCTTTACTGGCAGGGGACACCGAAACCGGCATCAGCATTATGCAAATGGATGAAGGTTTGGATACCGGCCCGGTGTTAATGCAAACACGGCTGAAGATAGCGGCAGATGACACCGCGCAAACTTTACATGACAAGCTGGCGCAACAGGGCGGAGAAGCTATCGTGCGCACGCTGCGCGGACTCGAACGCGGCGAATTGCAGCCCCAGCCTCAGCCGCAACAAGGCGCAAGTTACGCCGGAAAATTGGGGAAAGCTGAAGCGCAAATCAATTGGGGAAAAGATGCGTTGCAAGTGGAGCGCACAGTGCGCGCATTTAATCCCAACCCTGGAGCCTACACCACGTTAAATGGTGAAACATTGAAAATCTGGAAAGCGCAACTCGAGGAACGCATGAGTGGGAAACC
>JAHFRG010000001.1:7200-31339 GCA_023258935.1 Betaproteobacteria bacterium | reverse complement strand
CGTTGCAAGTGGAGCGCACAGTGCGCGCATTTAATCCCAACCCTGGAGCCTACACCACGTTAAATGGTGAAACATTGAAAATCTGGAAAGCGCAACTCGAGGAACGCATGAGTGGGAAACCCGGGGAAATTGTCAGAGTTGATAGATTAGGTATTGTAGTTGCATGCGGGAAGGGCGCAGTGCGCATAGAGGATGTGCAAAAAGCGGGTGGCCAGCGCCTGCCGGTAAGGGAGTTTCTATCGGGGTTTGCGCTCAAACCCGGTATTTGTTTTGGCACCTGAATTTGATTCATAGCGTAATTATCTAAATTATCCGCTGCGCAAAGCGGCGCATGAGTCGAAAGGAAAAATCGATGTTGGGAAACTGGCTCAAGACTTCTTTGCTGATGGCCGCCATCATAGCGCTCTTCGGAACGGTCGGCCTGCTGCTGGGCGGCGCCGCCGGGATGGCAGTAGCTTTGGTTCTGGGAGGCGCCATGAACCTCTGGGCTTACTGGTTCTCCGACAAAATAGTGCTTAGGATGTACCATGCCCGGGAAGTGGATGAAACCAGTGCCCCGCAGCTTTACGGCACCGTGCGCGATCTTGCGCAAAGCGCGCAACTTCCGATGCCAAAGTTATATTTGATCGATGAGGCCCAGCCCAATGCCTTTGCCACCGGTCGCAATCCTGAACATGCAGCGCTCGCCGTCACGACCGGTATTTTGCAATTACTTACACCGCGTGAGTTGCGCGGTGTTCTGGGCCACGAGCTGTCGCACGTCAAGCACCACGACATTCTTATTTCCACCATTTCGGCGACTATTGCCGGCGCCATCTCTTCTATCGCGCAGCTGGGTCTGCTGTTTGGCGGGAGCAGCCGGAATGAGCGCGGTGTACACCCACTGGTGGCTCTGCTCATTATGATCGTAGCGCCGCTAGCCGCGATGTTGATACAACTTGCGATTTCCCGCGCGCGTGAATTCGAGGCCGACCGAGGTGGCGCAGAAGTCTCGGGTGATGCGCAAGCACTGGCTTCCGCTTTGCAGAAAATCGAGAGCTACGCCCATGGTCAACCCATAGCAACAGCCGAAATGCATCCCGAGACTGCGCAGATGATGATCATCAACCCGCTCTCCGGCAGCGGTGTACAGAGGTTGTTTAGCACTCATCCATCAACGCAAGAGCGCATCGCCCGTCTTTTGGCTATGGTGAGAGCGTAAATCGCACCTGCGGCGAATGCGATGATTGAAGTACAACGCTTGGCCAGTGTCGCGGTAAGCCAGGTTCTGGCCGGGCGCAGTCTGTCGCAAATTCTTTCCTCATTGTGGCAACGCCATCCAGACTTAAGCCCGCAGCAACGCGCCGCTATCCAAGACTTGAGTTGCGGCACGCTGCGGTTCTACGGTCAGTTGCAGACGCTGCTTGAATATTTGCTGGAAAAACCCTTGCGCGATCAACGGCTGCGCGCATTGCTTTTGGTCGGTTTGTATCAGCTGCAGCACACTAGAGCCGCTCCGCATGCAGTGGTAGACCATGCGGTGAAAACCGCAGCAGTGCTCAATCAACGGCCCGCAAAGGGGCTGGTGAACGCCATATTGCGCAACTTTCTGCGCAAACGGGAAACTTTGCAGGCTCTGGCTGCTGCCGGTGAAGTCGGGCGCTACTCGCACCCGCAATGGTGGATAGACAAACTAAAAGCGCAATACCCGCGTGACTATGAGGCGATTTTGACCGCCGCCAACTTGCATCCCCCGATGACCTTGCGTGTCAATCGCCGCGCTACGACCAAGCAGGAGTATCAAACGCTGCTGATAAACTACGGCATTAAAGCGGAAGATCTTGGCGGTGATGCGCTGCTGCTCAAGCGCGCCGTTGCTGTGATGAAACTCCCCGGTTTTGCAGAAGGTTTGGTTTCAGTTCAAGACGCAGCCGCCCAATTGGCGGCGCCGCTACTGGACGTACAACCAGGAATGCGCGTGCTCGACGCGTGTGCTGCGCCAGGCGGCAAGACTACGCATATTCTCGAGCTGTCAGATGCTCAACTTACCGCACTGGATAACGATGCCGGCCGCTTACGCCTTGTTGAAGAGAACTTGCAAAGGTTGAAGCTTGAAGCGTGCGTTGTCTGCGGCGATGCCGAGAACCCCCAAGATTGGTGGGACGGCAGGCCTTTCCAGCGCATACTTGCCGATGTTCCCTGCTCGGCTTCCGGCGTGGTGCGCCGTCATCCGGACATCAAGTGGTTGAGGCATGAAACTGATATCGGGCAATTTGCCGCTACTCAACGGCGCATCTTGGACGCATTGTGGCAATGCCTGGATAGAGGTGGTAAATTGCTGTATGTCACGTGCTCGGTTTTTGCCGAAGAAAACGGCCGGCAAGTTGAAGCATTTCTTGAACGGCACCGCGACACCGAGCTTCTTCCGCTTAGCATGCAAAGCCAACTGCTACCCGACAGCCAGCATGATGGTTTTTTCTACGCCCTGCTCCGCAAGACTTAGATTGATCTTGCCGCTCTGGCGCAGGTTCGCCTGCGCGGTTCTATTCGGGCTTGCCCTGGCCCCAGGGAGTTTATTTGCTGAAGGTATCCAGGTGCGCAGCGCAGTACTTGAGACGAGTACCGATGGCTACCGGCTCAATGCTGATTTCGATATCAGTTTTACCCCGACGCTGGAAGACGCGCTAAATAAAGGTGTCTCCTTGTATTTCGTCACCGAATTCGAATTGGCGCGTCCGCGTTGGTACTGGTTCGATCAAAAAGTGGTGGAGTTGCGGCAGCAATTCAAGTTGAGCTATTACGCGCTTACTCGGCAATACCGCTTGAGTGTAGGCACGCTATTTCAGAATTACGCCACGCTGGAAGAAGTGGTGAACGTGATGAATCAATTGCATAACCGCTTGGTGGCGGATAAGGACGCGCTGCAAAAAGGCCAGAAATATGACGCAGCGTTGCGCATGAAACTTGATTTGTCGCAGCTGCCAAAACCGTTTCAGGTGAATGCGCTGGCATCGACAGATTGGACCTTGAGTTCGGACTGGTACCGCTGGGAGGTTACGCCATGAGCAGGAGCACGGCATGAAATACTTCCTGATCCTGTGCTTGGGCATTGGAGCGGTGTTGCTATTTCTGCTTTCCACAGCCAGCGCCAACACGGCTTTGTTCGCCCGGAATTACCCTCTGCTGCTGGCGCTAAACGGCGTGATTGCCCTGTGTCTTTTAGGCCTGGTGGTTTACCAGTTGACGGTATTGCGTAAGAAACTTGCTGCCCGTGTATTCGGCTCCAAGCTCACCTTGCGACTGGTCTTGTTCTTTTCGCTGATGGCCGTGCTGCCGGGGGCCCTGGTGTACAGCGTGTCTGTTCAGTTTCTGGCGAAAAGCATCGAGTCATGGTTCGATGTGCGCGTAGACAAGGCGCTGGAGGGTGGCTTGAATCTGGGGCGCACCACGCTTGATAACATGCTCAAAGACCTGAACAAGAAAGCGCAGACGGCAGCGTTGTCGCTTTCCGAACTACCGGCGGCCGAGCATCTCACCGCAATCAACAGTCTGCGCGAGCAGTTCGGGGTGCAGGAGGCCGTGTTGTTCAGCCAGCGCGGCAACATCATTGCTTTTTCGAGCAGCGAGCAAAGTAGTTTGATGCCGGATTTGCCGAGTACCCTCTTGCTGAAGCAGATTCGCCAGCAGCAGGCGTACAGCGGCATTGATACTATCCCCGGCAAAGGCCTATACCTGCGTGTGGTGGTTCCGGTGAACGTATTAAGCCTGAACGAAGACATCCGTGTGCTGCAGCTGTTGCAGCCAGTGCCCAGGCAATTAGCGCAAGATGCCGAGACCGTGCAGGCAGTGTATCGCGATTATCAAGAGCTTTCCCTTTCTCGTCTCGGTTTAAAACGGCTATATGCGTTGACGCTGACTCTCACCTTGCTGCTGGCCTGGCTTTCGGCCCTGGCGCTGGCGTTTCTCATCAGTGAACGCTTAAGCGCCCCGCTTGAGGTTTTAGCTGAAGGCACCCGCGCCGTGGCACAAGGCGATTTCAGCCAACGGCCTCCGGTGAAAAGCCGCGATGAACTCGGCATATTGATGCAATCGTTCAACATCATGACGCATCAGTTATCGGAAGCCAGGGTCGCCGCGGAACGCCATCAGGAGCTACTGCAAACCGCGAATGCTTACTTGGAAAGCGTACTCGCCAATTTATCCGCAGGAGTATTGGCCTTTGATGAAGATTTCATGCTGCGTTCGGCAAACCTCAGTGCAGCCCATATCCTGGAGATTGAGTTTGCGCAATTACGAGGGACCCGTCTGCAGGAATGGGGTACAGGCAACGTGGCCCTGCACGCCCTAAGCGAGCAAATTCTCGCCTCGTTCAGGCAATCATCTGCCGACGAATGGGAGAAGCAGGTAGAATACCCGGGAAAATCCGGAACACGTATGCTGCTGTTGCGCGGCAGCAACCTCGCGCGCGCGGGGCAATCCGGCTACGTAGTGGTGTTTGACGACATTACACATTTATTGCAGGCGCAGCGCGATGCGGCTTGGGGCGAAGTGGCGCGCCGCTTGGCGCACGAAATCAAAAATCCGCTCACACCCATCCAGCTCTCCGCAGAACGGCTCAAGCGTAAGCTGGCGAACAAGCTTGACAGTCCGGATTTGGACATCTTGAAACGTTCAACGCAAACTATCATCAGCGAGGTGGCGGCCATGCAGAACATGGTGGACGCATTCAGCGATTACGCACGCACGTCCGAGCTTAACCTGCAGCCGGTCGATCTCAACAATTTGCTGCGTGAAGTGCTGGCGCTTTATGAATCACCAGCATTGACCATCAAGCTTGATCTTGCATCCAAACTGCCGCAGGTTATGGGTGACAAGACCCAGTTGCGCCAGGTCATTCATAATTTGCTGCAAAATGCCCAGGATGCTCTAGCGGATATGCCCGCTCCGAGCATCCTGATACGCACTGAAGCGCAACCCAACCAAATCCAGTTGAGCATCCAGGATAATGGCAGTGGTATTCCAGAGCAGCTGATGACGCGGCTGTTCGAGCCTTACGTGACGAGCAAACCTAAGGGTACCGGGCTGGGTCTTGCTATCGTCAAGAGAATCGTGGATGAGCACAGCGGAGTCATCCACATCGAAAATATCAAACCACACGGTGCCTGCGTCAGCATTTCACTGCCGCTGGCGCGTGCAGCATGAGAAGATACTAGATGGCTACCAACCAGATTTTGGTCGTAGATGATGAAGTGGGCATACGCGAGCTGCTTTCGGAAATTCTCGAGGACGAAGGTTATCAGGTCAAGCTTGCTGAAAATGCCAGTCAGGCGCGCGTCCAGCGCATGGAAACGCGTCCTGATCTGGTGTTGCTTGATATCTGGATGCCGGACACCGACGGCATCACGCTGCTCAAGGAATGGGCGAGCAACGGGCTACTCACCATGCCAGTGGTGATGATGTCGGGACACGGCACCATAGATACTGCAGTGGAAGCAACGCGTATCGGCGCGGTTGATTTCCTGGAAAAACCCATCGCCATGCAAAAACTCCTAAGCACTGTGGGCCGGGCGCTTAAGCGCGTCACAGCGCAATCCCAGCAACAGCTTTCGCTGGCAAGCCTCGGCAAGTCGCCGCAAATCGCAGAGCTCAAAAAGCGTATGGATCAGATCGCCACTCTCAATCTTCCGCTGTTGTTGGTCGGGGAAGTAGGGTGCGGGATCGATATCTGCGCGCGCTTCCTGCATCAACCCAATACGCAATGGATTACCCCTGAAAACTACGCGCAGCTTGTTGACGCGCCGCTCGATTTGCTGCAGCAGGCGCAAGACGGGTTGCTTTTCTTGAGCGAGATAGGCGAACTCAGCAAACAGGAGCAAAAAGCGCTGATGATGCTTGTTAGCAAACTCGGCAAGTACAACGTGCGCTTGGTGTGCGCCACCTCAAAGCCTTTGCCCGAGTTGGTGGGCCAAGGCTTGTTTGATGCCAGCCTTTATCAGGCGCTCAGCGTGCTTACTCTAGGCGTACCCAGTCTGCGCGTGCACCGTGAAGACATTCCCGATCTTGCAAGGCTCATGCTGTCGCGATGTGTTGAAGCAGGCGAAGCACCGCTGCGCGAATTCAGCACTTCGGCGCTTAACGCATTGCGCAATTACTCCTGGCCCGGCAACTTGATTCAATTGGAAAACGCGGTAAAGACTTTGGCGCTCACTTCTCTCGAAGAGGAAATCAGCCTTGACGAAGTCAACCGCGTGCTGTCGCAATTTGATATTGAACCGCAGGTTGCGGACCATGCACTGCCGCTGGATGTTGGTTTGCGTGAGGCGCGCGATGCGTTTGAGCGCGTCTATTTCAGGCACCACATTAACAAGGAGCGCGGCAACATGAGCCGGATCGCGGAAAAAGTCGGGCTGGAGCGCACCCATTTGTACCGCAAGCTCAAGCAACTCGGCATCAAGATGGGGAAGCGTAATCACGAACAATAAGTTTGCTTACTAGCGCTCAATCGAGATAGGGGTTCCATTATAATTGCGGTACGAATGTTACACTCCGGAACCTTTGGAATGGGTAGTAATTCGCCCTCCTACTACGTACCTGATGGCCAATCTTCCACCTAGCTGGCTGCACCGCAGGGTAGGGATTTGATGAGGGATTTAGAGACTCTAAAATGGCAACACGCAAGGATTTGACCAACGCTATACGCGCGCTGGCAATGGATGCGGTGCAGAAAGCGATTTCCGGCCATCCCGGGATGCCGATGGGGATGGCGGAGATCGCTGAAGTATTGTGGAACCACCATTTGCGGCATAACCCGGTTAATCCCCAATGGCCTGACCGCGACCGTTTCGTGCTCTCCAACGGCCATGGCGCTATGCTGCAATACGCGCTCCTGCACCTTACCGGCTACGACCTGTCAATGGAGGAACTGCGGCATTTCCGGCAGCTCCATTCCAAAGCGCCGGGCCACCCCGAATACGGTTGTACACCCGGCATCGAGACCACCACCGGCCCTCTTGGCCAGGGGCTTGCCAATGCAGTGGGCATGGCGATTGCCGAGAAAGTGCTTGCCTCCACCTTCAACCGACCCGGCTTAGAGATCATTAACCACCGTACCTATGTGTTTGTTGGCGATGGCTGTCTGATGGAGGGCATCTCGCACGAAGCCTGCTCGCTTGCCGGTACCCTGGGGCTTAACAAGCTGACTTGCTTTTACGATGACAACGGGATTTCGATTGACGGTCTGGTCGGTGGCTGGTTTACCGATGACACTCCGAAACGATTCGCAGCCTACGGCTGGCATGTTATTCCCAATGTGGATGGCCACGACCCTGCGGCAGTGGACGCGGCAATACGCTCCGCCCTGCAGGTCGGCGACAAGCCGACGCTGATTTGCTGTAAGACAGTGATTGCCAAGGGTGCGCCCCATAAAGCGGGTACCCACGAAGCGCACGGCGCGGCTCTGGGCGAAGCCGAAGTGGCTGCGACTCGCGTCAATATCGGCTGGAATTATCCGCCCTTTGAAATCCCGAAAGACGTATACGAAGGCTGGGACGCGCGCGGCCGCGGAGCCAAGCTTGAAGCAGAATGGAACCGCAAGTTTGCGGAATACACCAAGTCCTATCCCGAACTCGCTAGGGAATTTAGGCGGCGCATAGAGGGCGCATTGCCTTCGGGTTGGGACAAGTATGTTGAAGCCCTGATTGCCAAAGTTAACGAAAAAGCGGAAAACATAGCTACCCGCAAAGCTTCGCAGAATTCGATTGAAGGCTTGGCGCCACTGCTGCCCGAGTTGATCGGGGGCTCCGCCGATCTCACCGGCTCGAATCTCACGATGTGGTCGGGTTCACGCGCTGTTGATAAGAGAGACGGCGGCAATTACATTTACTACGGTGTACGCGAGTTCGGCATGACGGCCATCGTGAATGGCTTGGCGCTGCACGGTGGCCTGATTCCCTATGTCGGGACTTTCCTGATATTTTCCGAATACGCGCGCAATGCGCTGCGTCTCGCGGCATTAATGAAAATTCGCGCGATTTTTGTCTTTACCCATGATTCCATCGGGCTTGGCGAAGACGGGCCGACGCACCAGGCGGTGGAACAGGCTGCAACACTGCGCTATATCCCGAACATGGACGTGTGGCGCCCCTGCGATACGGTGGAATCGGTGGTGGCGTGGGCGCAGGCAATTGAGCGCAAAAGCGGGCCCTCGTGCTTGTTGTTTACCCGGCAAAACGTTCCTTTCCAAAAACGAGACGCAGCTACAGCCGCACGCATAGCAAGAGGCGGCTACATCCTTGCCGAAGCTCAGGGAGGGAATCCGAGCGCAGTAATCCTTGCCACCGGGTCGGAAGTGGCGCTGGCGATGGTCGCACAAAAAGCCCTAGCTGAAGAAGGTGTACCGGTTCGCGTTGTGTCAATACCGTGCACTTCAGTCTTTGACCGTCAGGAAGACGCTTATAAATCCTCGGTTCTGCCCAAGGGGGTGGCGCGTGTAGCTGTTGAAGCGGGTATCACTGATTACTGGCGCAAATACGTGGGGCTGGAAGGTGCGGTGGTAGGCATAGATACTTTCGGTGAGTCGGCGCCTGCAGCCGATTTATTCAAGTATTTTGGGTTTACCGTTGAGAATGTGGTGAAAGCGGTGAAAAGCGTGACTTGAAGACGGTATTCTTCCTGCGTTTCAAGTGCCCGCTGTTGTAAAATAATAATTTTTGGAGCGAGATAAATGACTATTCGTGTTGCGATCAACGGCTATGGACGCATCGGCCGCAACATTTTGCGCGCGCTCTATGAAGCGGGGCGTAACAAGGAAATCCGGATTGTTGCCATCAATGATCTCGGTAATGCCGAAACCAATGCTCATCTCACCCGTTACGACACGGTGCACGGCCGGTTTCACGGTAGTGTCGAAGTGGAAGGCGACACCATGCTGATCAACGGTGACCGCATCAAGGTGCTTGCAGTGCGCAATCCCGCAGAACTGCCGTGGAAGGAACTCGCCATAGACGTAGTACACGAATGCACCGGACTTTTCACAAGCAAAGAAAAATCCTCCAACCACATTAAAGCAGGCGCGAAGAAAGTCATCATTTCCGCTCCTGGTGGCAAGGATGTGGATGCAACGGTGGTCTACGGGGTCAACCACAAAGAACTGAAAGCTGGTGACACGGTGATTTCCAATGCGTCCTGTACCACTAACTGTCTTGCGCCGCTCGCCAAAGTGCTGCACGAGAAAATTGGTATTATCAGCGGCCTGATGACTACAGTGCATGCCTACACCAACGACCAGGTGCTGATCGATACTTATCACACAGACCTGCGTCGAGGCCGCTCTGCCACCATGTCCATGATCCCGACCAAGACCGGTGCAGCTGCGGCGTTGGGCTTGGTGCTGCCTGAGCTCAACGGCAAGCTCGACGGGTTTGCAGTGCGAGTACCGACCATCAATGTCTCATTGGTGGATTTGAGCTTCATCGCGAAACGCCCCACTACAGTCGAAGAAGTGAATTCGGTGATGAAACAAGCTTCGAATGAAGAATTGAAGGGCATCCTCAACTACTGTGACAAGCCGCTGGTTTCGACGGATTTCAATCATGACCCTGCGTCTTCGATTTTCGACGCGACGCTTACCAAAGTGGTTGGCGGCACGCTGGTGAAGGTATTGTCGTGGTATGACAACGAGTGGGGATTCAGCAACCGCATGCTGGATGTGACGGTTGCGTGGATGAACGCGAAATGAGGCAAACTATTACGCCTCGCTCGTTGCGGCGGAGGCTAACATCGCAGCGCGATGTTAAGCAGGCGCCAGCCAGCGGCCGAAGCCACAACGCCCGCAGTTTAGCAACCGCATGCTGGATGTGACGGTTGCGTGGATGAACGCGAAATAAGCTCGCAATGTCTATCTTGAGGATGACCGATCTTGATCTTGCGGGCAAGCGAGTGCTGATCCGCGAAGATTTTAACGTTCCTCTGAATAACGGCAAGGTAGCGGATGATACGCGCATCCGCGCTTCATTGCCGACCGTTGAGCATGCGCTCAAAGCGCGCGCCAAAGTCATGCTGATGTCGCACTTGGGGCGGCCTGAAGAAGGAAAGTACGATGAACACAGCTCCCTGAAACCGGTGGCGCAACGCCTTTCCCAACTGTTGAAGCGTGAAGTGACGGTAATTAGTGACTGGTTGAACGGAGTCGAAGTTGTCGCAGGCAATGTGGTGATGTTTGAGAACGTGCGCTTCAACAAGGGCGAAAAGAAAGACAGCGACGAGCTCGCGCAGAAGATGGCAAAACTATGCGACATCTACGTGATGGACGCATTCGGAGTCGCGCATCGTGCCGAAGCATCGACCCATGGTGTCGCCAAGTTTGCCAAGACAGCCTGCGCCGGACCCTTGCTTGCTGCCGAACTGGATGCATTGGGGAAAGCGCTGGTTAACCCGAGGCGGCCGTTGGTGGCTATTGTAGGGGGCTCAAAGGTCTCGACCAAGCTTACTGCTCTGAAGTTGTTATGCACGATGGTGGATCAATTGATCGTGGGGGGCAGCATCGCCAACACCTTCATACTTGCCGCGGGGTGCACCATAGGCAAATCACTGGCGGAGCCGAATTTGATCGGGGAAACGCGAGAGATTATCGAGGCCTCGCACGCCAAAGGGGGTGAAGTGCTGATTCCACATGATGTGGTATGCGCCAAGGAATTTTCCGAAACCGCCAAAGCCACCGTGAAGGACATCAAGGAGATCGTGGCGGACGACCTGATCATGGATGTCGGCCCTAAAACCAGCGAGAAGATTGCGCGAGCAGTGGAGAAAGCAGGCACCATCGTGTGGAACGGTCCGCTCGGCGTGTATGAATTTGATCAGTTCGGCGCAGGCACCCAGGCGTTGGCCAAAGCCATTGCTGGTTCGAGCGCATTTTCCCTCGTGGGTGGCGGAGAAACGCTGGCAGCGCTGGCGAAATATGGCGTTACAGACAAAGTATCTTATGTTTCCACCGGCGGCGGGGCGTTTCTTGAATATTTGGAAGGCAAGATACTGCCTGCTGTGGAAATTCTTGAACAACGCGCGGCAAAACATTGAGGTGTGAGGAGCAAGGTGTCAGGAGCGCGCTAAAGTAAATCATCTTTTATACCTCTTACTCCTCTCTCCTTACCCTTCACAACATATATGTTGCGCAGAACTAAAATTGTTGCCACTCTCGGACCCGCTTCCAGCGATGAGAAGATACTTGAGCGCATGATAACCGCGGGAGTGGACGTGGTGCGCATGAATTTTTCCCATGGCACGGCACAGGATCATTTGCGGCGGGCCGAGGCGGTGCGCGTGACAGCGCGAAAAGTTGGCCGCACCGTCGGCATAGTAGCTGATTTGCAGGGACCTAAAATCCGCATTGGCAAGTTTGAGCAGGGCAAAATCACGCTGCATACCGGCGACAGTTTTGTTCTCGATACTAATAGTGAGCCGGGCAACGAAAAGCGAGTGGGACTGGATTACCAGGAGCTTACGCGCGACGTTGCCCCCGGTGCGGTGCTGCTCCTCGATGACGGACGCATCGTGCTCGAGGTAAAGGCGGTACGCGGCGATGAGATTATCTGCAATGTCAGGCACGGAGGAGTGTTGTCGGACAATAAGGGCATCAACCGCCAAGGCGGCGGCCTGACGGCTCCCGCTCTTACCGATAAAGACAAGGAGGACATCAAAACCGCGGTTCAGCTCAAAGCGGATTATCTGGCAGTATCATTTCCCAAGAGCGGGGCCGATATGCACTCAGCCCGCCAGTTGCTGCGCGATGCCGGCGGCCAAGCATTGCTGATTGCCAAGATCGAAAGGGCTGAGGCGATTCCGGCGTTGCAAGAAATCATGGACGCGTGCGACGGCATCATGGTGGCGCGCGGCGATCTTGCGGTGGAAGTCGGTGATGCCGCGGTGCCGGCTTTGCAAAAACGCATGATTCGTGTCGCGCGGGGAATGAGCAAGCTCACCATTACTGCGACGCAGATGATGGAGTCGATGATAGAAAACCCTATTCCTACCCGCGCGGAAGTGTCGGATGTGGCGAATGCGGTGCTGGATGGTACCGACGCAGTCATGTTGTCTGCGGAAACGGCGAGCGGCAGCTATCCGGTGGAGACGGTCGAAGCTATGAGCCGCATCTGCCTGGAAGCGGAAAAATCATCCGAAATCGCACTGGACCGCGATTTTCTGGACCGTGTCTTTACCCGTATTGACCAGTCGATTGCGATGGCAGCACTGTTCACTGCCTACCATCTGAAAGTCAAGGCCATCGCAGCGCTCACGCAATCGGGCTCGACCGCGCTGTGGATATCGAGGCTCAATTGCGGCGTGCCGATTTATGCGCTTACTACGGAGACCGCGACGCGCCACCGTGTCAGCCTGTTCCGCGATACCTACCCGCTGATGCTGAAATACACGGGTCACGACCGGGAAGAGCTGCTGCGCGAAGTGGAAAAGGTGCTGCTGGCTAACAACGTGGTACGCGAGGGCGATCTCATCGTGCTTACCATCGGGGAACCGATCGGCAAGTCAGGAGGCACCAATACCATGAAAATCGTAAAAATAGGACAACACCATCGGGTAGCGTGAAAGACAAGCGTTTTTTGTCATTCACTGCTAAGATTTATAGGAGGGCTAGCATATATGTACGAACGTGAACTTGAAGCCACAGCCGCCGCGATGGTGGCAAAAGGCAAAGGGCTACTCGCTATAGACGAGAGCGCACCCACCTGCAAAAAGCGCTTCGATAGCATAAGCGTCGAATCTACGGTGGAGAACCGCCGCGCCTACCGCGAACTCCTCATCACGGTTCCCGGAGCAGCGCAATTCATCAGCGGCATGATTCTCTTCGACGAAACAATACGGCAATCTGCTGCCGATGGCACGCCGTTTCCTGCAGCACTCAAACACCAGGGGATCCTTACCGGGATTAAGGTGGACGCCGGTGCCAAGAAGCTCGCTGGCGCGCCGGGAGAAAAGGTCACCGAAGGCTTGGATGGCTTGCGCGAGCGCCTAGTAGAATACCGTGGCATGGGGGCGAGCTTCGCCAAATGGCGCGCGGTCATCACCATAGGCGAAAGAATTCCGAGCCCGTATTGCCTGGATGCCAATGCGCATGCGCTGGCGCGCTACGCAGCGCTATGCCAGGAAGCGGGGCTGGTGCCGGTGGTGGAACCGGAAGTGTTGATGGACGGCAAACACACCATAGAGCGCTGCTTTGAGGCTACGGAAGCTACGCTGCGCTGCGTTTTCAATGCGCTCTACCTGCAGCGCGTTGCGCTGGAACATATGGTGCTCAAGGCAAGCATGGTGATTTCGGGAAGCGAATGCCCGAAGCGGGCGGGTGTGGAAGAAGTGGCGAAACAAACCCTGCTCTGCCTGAAGCGGGCAGTGCCTGCGGCGGTGCCGGGAATCGTGTTCCTTTCAGGCGGGCAGGGTGCCGAGGAGGCGACTGCACATCTGAACGCCATGAATTTAATGGGCCCCCATCCCTGGCCTTTGAGCTTTTCCTACGGCCGTGCGCTGCAGGAGCCGGCACTCAAAACTTGGAGGGGACAGTCCGCCAATGTAGCGACGGCGCAGAAAGCGCTTTATCACCGCGAAAAAATGAACAGCGCCGCCTGCTCAGGCCGCTACACTGTGCAAATGGAGCAGGAAAAAGTCGCCGCTTAAAACCACTCGAACTACAAGCGCTAGCGGACAGCGTGTATGGCAATCGGGATGCGCCGATTGCCGAACGGGTGGGTGACTTGCCCGAACTCGCCTGCAAGCGGCGTGGCGCAGTCGGGGCAGCGCCCGTCCTGCGTGACGCGGTAGCTCACAATGCGGTGCCAGTCGCGCACGATAAGCGGTGTTTTGCAGCCTGTGCAGTAAGTAGTGCCGCCCTCCGTATCGAAAACATTACCGGTGTAGACGTATTGCAGCCCTTCTTGTTGGGCGATGGCGCGGGCACGACTTAACGTTTCTGGCGGGGTCGGCGGCAGATCCAGCATCTTGTAATCGGGATGGAACGCGGTGAAATGCAGCGGCACATCCAGCCCCAGCTCGCGCGCGATCCACTGCGATTCACTACGGATTTCCTCATCGCTATCGTTCCTGCCCGGGATCAGCAGTGTGGTGATTTCGAACCAAACCTGGGTTTCGTGCTTGAGGTACTTAAGCGTGTCCAAAACCGGCTGCAACTGCCCGCCGCAGAGCTTGAAATAAAATTCTTCGGTGAAGCCTTTGAGGTCCACATTGGCGGCGTCCATCTTGGCATAGAATTCCCGGCGCGGCGCATCATGCATGTAACCCGCAGTAACCGCGACAGTCTTGATGCCGCGTGCGCGGCAGGCATCCGCGACGTCCATGGCGTATTCAGCGAAAATTACCGGATCGTTGTAGGTAAAAGCCACGCTCTTGCAGTCATGAGCGAGCGCGGCTTCGGCAATGGCATCAGCGGAAGCCGAATCGGCGAGGGTGTCCATTTCTTTGGACTTGCTGATATCCCAGTTCTGGCAGAATTTGCAAGCCAGGTTGCAGCCAGCAGTGCCGAAAGATAACACGCTCGAGCCGGGATAAAAATGATTGAGCGGCTTCTTTTCGATGGGATCAATGCAAAAGCCGGAAGAACGGCCGTAAGTAGTAAGCACCATGGCGTCATTCAGGCGCTGGCGTACGAAGCAGGCGCCACGCTGGCCTTCGTGCAGCCGGCAATCGCGAGGACATAGATCGCACTGAATGCGCCCGTCATCCAGCTTATGCCAATATTTCCCCGGGTAGTTCATAACAACAGGTTTTCCATGTACTCGGATTCGTGGAACTTTAACACAGTGTAGCGCGACAGCCTGACGTCTTCCGCCCAGAAGGAAGGGGACAATCCCGCTTTCTTTTTCAGCAGCGCCATGAATAACTGTGGTGTGGGCAGGCTCTCCCACATTTGCGGCAGAAACGTGCTGCGCTGGTTTTGGTATTCGAAAATAATACCGTCTATCGCGGGGCGCAGCTGGTTCAGGGCGTCTTGTTCATTTACGAAATATATCGTCTCTATCACGGAAATCAGCGATATCTCAATCCTGGTATAGTCGAATTCGCCATCGGTCAATGGCTCAAAGCGAGGATCGTGAAATGCAGCAGCCAGGGCATTGGCCTTGAGATCTGTGAGCAGTGAGCGTTGCGCATTAAGTGAGCCGATACAGCCGCGCAGCTCGCCATTCATTTTAAGAGTGACGAAGCAAGCTTTCGGCTGGTGCAGCCACGGCGCGGATTCGTCAGCTGTTGCCTGCCGGCCCAATGCCTGGCCTATCGTCGCCCTGGCTATGGGAATAACAATTTGCTCTGCGTTAGTGTACATTTTGTGCGCTCTCATTAAACGCGAAAGCTGCATAACCTACGACCCGGCTGTGGTCGCCTGCGGTATCCCCTGAATTGCGCAAGTCCAAGAGTTCCGGTTTGAGGCGGTGGCGTTGCGCTGCGAGCAACAAGCCGTTCACCGGCGAGGCGCCGCAAGCTTGCTGGTGGCTGATCGGCTCTCGCAAATCCAGTATCGCTTGTGCCGTTGCTTGATCTACCCGGCGCGCAGTTTCGTAAGGCAGGTAATGGGATAAATCGGAACTGACCACGATCAAAGTTTCTTCGCCTCCCCACAGTAAATCCAAGACCTCAGCGATTTCCTCGGGTGTGGCATCTCCGACCGCAAGCGGGACCAGAGTAAATTTCTCCAACACAGTCTGTAAAAACGGCAAATGAACTTCCAGAGAGTGTTCGGAAGCGTGGGCTGCTTTGCTTTGTGACACCTGGGGCAGCCGGGAAAGCGTTTCCACGCCGGCCTCATCCAATGGAACCATTCCGAGCGGCGTGGCAAAACTACTGGCATCAGGCAAGGCCAAACCCTGCACAGCAACAAAGTGTGCGGGGCCCAGCAACACCACTCGTTTGATTCGTCCTCGGGCCGGTACCAGCCGGGAATAGGCGTTAGCTGCGATCGGACCCGAATAAACGTAGCCTGCATGTGGGGCGATAAGCGCCTTGGGAGTCGCTTGCTTATCCTGCTTTGCAGCGTCCAGCAAGGCAACAACCTCCTGCGCTAGCGCTTCAGGCTGGCGTGGGTAGAAGCTGCCGGAGACGGCAGCGGGACGAACCTGATTCATAGAGGATAAATGGTAACGCTCCTAATTTAATTATATATAGTGGCATTGCAGCAAATTTCAAGTATGTGCCTTATTCATCAGTTTAGACCCTTCTTTCAGCAGAAAATCCTTGAATTCCTGGGCCACCTTGGAGAGGCGCTTTTGTCTTCGGTGCACTACATGCCAGTGACGCTTGAGCGGGAATCCCTCCACGTCGAGTAGCTTAAGCCGCCGTGTTTCCAGTTCCAGTTCCACCGTGTGCAGCGAAACCACGCCCAAGCCCATTCCCGCCTGTACCGCCTGTTTGATCGCTTCGTTGGTGCCCATTTCCATTCCAGTATTGAGCTTGATGCGATGCTCTGCGAAAAAACGTTCCATCGCGCCGCGCGTACCTGAGCCGATTTCCCTCAGCAAAAACGTCTCCTGCTGAAGTTTGGCAAGCGGAATTTTGCGCTGCTTGGCCAAGCGGTGATTGGGCGGGGCAATTACCACCAGCGGGTTTTCCATGAACGATTCGTCGACGATGTCCGCGCCTTGTGGCGGCTGCCCTATGATTGCCAGATCGGTATCGTTGTCTGCCAATTGCTTGAGCACTGCTTCTCGGTTGGAGACGTTCAAGCTAACCGTGACCTTTTTGTGCAGTTGGCAGAATTTGGCGAGCAGCTGCGGCGCAAAATAATTGGCTGTGCTCACTACCGAGATATTGAGTTTGCCGCGTTCGAGCCCTTTCATCTGATCCAGCACTGCTTCCAGTTCCGCGAGTTGCTGCGCAATTGCTTTGCTGTATTGAAACAGCTCTCGCCCGGCCTCGGCCATGTAAATGCGCTTGCCCATTTGTTCAAACAGCGGCAGGCCGATGTTGTGTTCGAGCTGTTTGATTTGCATGGAAACCGCAGGCTGCGATAAATAAAGCTCCTCCGCAGCGCGTGAAAAATTCAAGTGACGTGCCACCGCTTCGAACACCCGCAGTTGGCGCAAGGTTAAATGCAGCATGGGGAAAAACCCGTAATGTAACTTGCTTAATACTATAATAAAAATCTTATTATAACAATCAAAACACCTGACTATCATTTATAGTTATTTGGCGTACCATTATCTTGTTTGAGCGGCATTTTCAAGGAGATGGTCATGGGTGGGCGGGGTGCAGGAACGATCAAAGGCAAAGAGCGCTATAAGGCGGGAGTCATACCCTACAAGACTATGGGGTACTGGGAACCCGGCTATGTGCCCAAGGATACCGACCTTATTGCACTGTTCCGCATCACGCCGCAGGAAGGTGTTGACCCCGAGGAAGCCGCTGCTGCGGTGGCGGGTGAATCTTCCACCGCCACCTGGACTGTGGTTTGGACCGATCGTTTGACTGCCTGCGAAGCGTACCGCGCCAAGGCTTACCGCGTGGATGCCGTACCCAACAGTCCCGGGCAGTTTTTCGCCTACATTGCTTACGACCTGGATTTATTCGAGCCGGGTTCAATTGCCAATCTCACCGCTTCCATTATCGGCAACGTGTTCGGCTTCAAGCCGCTCAAAGCGCTGCGCCTGGAAGACATGCGCATGCCGGTCGCCTACCTAAAAACTTTCGATGGCCCTCCCACCGGCATCGTGGTGGAACGCGAGCGGCTGGATAAATTCGGCCGGCCGTTACTCGGCGCAACGACCAAACCGAAATTGGGGCTTTCAGGCAAAAACTACGGGCGCGTAGTGTATGAAGCATTGAAAGGTGGTCTCGATTTCGTAAAAGACGACGAGAACATCAATTCGCAGCCGTTCATGCACTGGCGCGACCGCTATTTGTATTGCATGGAAGCGGTAAACCGCGCTTCCGCCGAGACCGGCGAAGTCAAAGGGCATTATCTCAATATCACCGCCGCGACCATGGAGGACATGTATGAACGCGCCGAGTTCGCCAAAGAACTGGGCTCGTGCATCGTGATGATAGACCTTGTCATCGGCTACACCGCGATTCAATCCATTTCCAAGTGGGCACGCAAGAACGACATGATCCTCCATCTGCACCGCGCGGGGCACGGCACCTATACGCGCCAGAAAACCCATGGCATCAGCTTCCGCGTGATTTCCAAATGGATGCGCATGGCGGGGGTGGATCACATTCACGCCGGCACCGTGGTGGGCAAGCTCGAAGGCGATCCTAATATGGTGCAGGGTTTCTACAATGTCCTGCGCGAGCCTCACAATCCGGTTGATTTGCAGCGTGGCATTTTCTTCGAGCAGGACTGGGCGGGCTTGCGCAAAGTCATGCCGGTGGCGTCTGGCGGAATTCACGCCGGGCAAATGCACCAATTGATTCACTATCTGGGCGAAGATGTGGTGCTGCAGTTTGGCGGCGGCACCATCGGCCATCCGATGGGTGTCCATGCGGGCGCGACTGCCAACCGTGTGGCGCTGGAAGCGATAATTCAGGCGCGCAACGAAGGCAAGGACATCTGGAACGAGGGCACGCAGATTCTCGAAAAGGCGGCGAAATCGTGCGCGCCACTGAAAGCCGCGCTAGAGGTGTGGAAAGACATCACGTTCAACTACACCCCTACCGATACCGCAGACTTTGTGCCTACACCCACAGTAAGCGTTTAAGGGGAGCCGATCATGAGAATCACCCAGGGCACTTTTTCTTTCCTGCCGGATTTTTCCGACAGCGAAATCAGCGCGCAAGTTGAGTATTGCCTTAAGAACAACTGGGCGGTGAGCGTGGAATTCACTGACGACCCGCACCCGCGTAACACTTATTGGGAAATGTGGGGAATGCCGATGTTTGATATGAAAGACGCGGCGGGCATCATGCACGAGATCAATCAATGCCGCAAAGCCTATCCCAATCACTATGTGCGGGTAAACGGATTCGACTCAACGCGCGGCTGGGAAACCGTGCGCCTTTCCTTCATCGTCAATCGTCCCAAGCACGAGCCCGGTTTCCAGGTACTGCGCGAGGAAGGCCCGGGGCGACGCATCCGCTACACGCTGCACAGCTACGCCACTGAGAAACCCAAGGGCGAGCGCTACAAAGACTAGGGCCTATCTCAAAGATACTCATGAATCCGGACAGCGGCATCCCACAGAATCTACCTGATGATACACCGGTAGATCTGGCAGGAGCGTTTCGCGATTCGCGCATCCAGGAAGTCCTCGACCAACTCGACCGCGAGTTGATTGGCCTTAAACCGGTAAAAACCCGCATCCGCGAGATCGCGGCACTCCTCTTGGTTGACCGGTTACGCAAGGGGCTGGGCTTGACTTCCGGGGCGCCCTCCCTGCACATGTCCTTCACCGGCAATTCCGGCACCGGCAAGACCACCGTGGCGATGCGCATGGCGGAGATCCTCCACCGCTTGGGTTACGTGCGCAAAGGCCATCTGGTTGCGGTCACACGTGACGATCTGGTGGGGCAATACATCGGGCATACCGCGCCCAAGACCAGGGAAGTGCTGAAAAAAGCCATGGGCGGGGTATTGTTCATAGACGAGGCGTATTACCTGTACCGTGCAGAAAACGAGCGTGACTATGGCCAGGAGACAATTGAAATTCTGCTTCAAGTCATGGAGAACCAGCGTGAAGACCTAGTGGTGATACTCGCTGGCTACAAAGACCGCATGGAAGAATTTTTCCGGAGCAATCCCGGCATGTCTTCGCGGATTGCGCACCATCTGGATTTCCCCGATTACTCGCCGCAAGAATTGCTCTCTATCGCGAAGCTGATGCTCGAGCGGCAACAATACTATTTCAGTGCGCAAGCCGAAAAAGCATTTCAGGATTACATCCTGAGACGCATGCAGATGCCCCATTTCGCGAACGCGCGCAGTATGAGGAATGCACTTGACCGCGCGCGGCTGCGCCAGGCAAACCGCCTGTTCGCGCGCAATCAAGCGAAGCTCACCAAGAACGACCTTGTGACCATTGAAGCCGAAGATATACTGGCAAGCCGCGTATTCAAGGAAGGCTTGCCTGATGATAAAGCCGCGGTGAGGCAGGGCGCGATCAAATAAAGTGAAGCTCGCGGTGATAGTGTAAAATTCGTGTTTTTTAAGACGAGACCTGGAGCATAAATGAGCAAAAAGCCGCTGCTAAGTGTGGTAATGGGAAGCAAAAGCGACTGGGAAGTGATGCAGCACGCGGCAAAACAGCTCGAGGATTTCGGCGTACCCTATGAAGTGCGGGTAATCTCCGCGCACCGCTCCCCCGACATGCTGGATGAGTATGTTAAAAGCGCTGCTGCGGCGGGCATCAAATGCTTCATTGCCGGCGCCGGAGGCGCGGCGCATCTTGCAGGAGTAATTGCCGCCAAAACTACTTTGCCGGTTTTGGGCGTGCCCATGCCGTCAAAACATCTCCAGGGTCTGGATTCGCTGCTATCCATCGTGCAGATGCCCAAGGGCGTTCCGGTTGCAACCTTTGCCATCGGCGAGGCAGGTGCTGCCAATGCCGGACTTTTCGCTATTGCACTATTTGCGTTGAATGACTCGAAGCTGGCAAAACAACTGCAGGATTTCCGCAAAGCTCAAGCCGAAGCGGTAAAAGCAGCAAGCGTATCCAAGCTTTCTTGATGCCTGTTAATACCGCTCAAGAAAAAATGACCCGCTCAGATACTTTGTTATTCCAATCCAACCTTACCAGCGTCCCATTACAGCACCGCGGTAAAGTGCGCGACATTTACTCGGTGGATGAAGACAAGTTGTTAATTGTCCAGACCGACCGCCTGTCAGCATTTGACGTAGTTTTGCCGACCCCGGTGCCCGGCAAAGGCAAAGTGCTTACCGCCCTTTCCAATTTCTGGTTTCACAAACTCGGTCATGTCATATCCAATCATCTCACCGGAGTTGCTCCTGAATCGGTGGTGAAGAAAGACAGCGAGCGAGAGCAGATCGCAGGACGCGCTTTTGTGGTGCGGCGCTTAAAACCTTTACCAGTTGAAGCTATTGTGCGCGGTTATATTGTCGGCTCCGGCTGGAAGGAATATCTGAAGACTGGCAAAGTTTGCGGCATACTCCTCCCCGCAGGCCTGAAAGAAGCGCAAAAACTGCCACAACCGATTTTCACCCCTTCCACCAAGGCACCTGCGGGAACACATGACGAAAACATCTCTTTTGCCGATGCTGAAAAGCTTTTGGGAAAAAAGACCGCAGCAAAAGTGCGAGACACATCCATCCGGCTCTATTCCGAAGCTGCAGAATACGCTGCAAAAAAAGGCATTATCATCGCTGACACTAAGTTTGAATTCGGACTGGACGATTCAGGCAAACTTTATTTGATTGATGAAGTGCTCACTCCAGACTCTTCGCGTTTCTGGCCTGCAGACCAATATCAGACCGGAATGAGCCCACCAAGTTTTGACAAGCAGTTCGTACGCGACTGGCTGGAAGCTCAGCACTGGAACAAAAAACCGCCGGCACCGCAGCTACCTGCAGACGTGCTGGAAAAAACCGCGGGAAAATACCGCCAAGCGCTGCGCTTGCTTGCCGGCAATTAAATCTATTTAACCGCAGAGGCGCCGAGGCGCAGACAAAAAGCGAAACCATATGGACAGGATTCACAGGATTTCGCGGGATTAACAAGATTAAATCCTGTAAATCTTGAAAAATCCTGTTAATCCTGTGAATTCAAGTTTCTTTCCGCGGTTAACTCAAATGCCCAACAATGAGATTGAAAAAGCCGTAGCCATTCTACGCACGGGCGGACTGGTCGCGTTTCCCACTGAAACGGTATACGGTCTGGGTGCCGATGCTTCGAATCCTGCTGCGGTGAAAAAAATATTCGCCGCCAAAGGCAGGCCGCAAAATCATCCGCTCATCGTCCATCTTCCCGATGCTTCACATCTCGCGCGTTGGGTGAGAGAGATTCCCATTGCAGCCCACCGCTTGGGCGAACGATTCTGGCCCGGACCCCTCACGTTGATTTTGCACCGCGCAGAAAATGTCCCTGATGCGCTTACCGGCGGCCAGGACACAGTGGGCTTGCGTGTTCCTGCGCATCCCGTGGCGCATGCCCTGCTTCAAGCTTTTGCAAGTGGAATCGCTGCGCCTTCAGCCAATCGCTTTGGCCGCATAAGTCCAACCACAGCCGAGCATGTGCGTGCAGAGCTGGGCGAGCAAGTGGATATGGTATTGGATGGCGGTTCCTGCGACATTGGCATAGAGTCCACCATTGTTGATCTATCAGGCAGCCAACCCACCCTGCTGCGACCGGGGAAGATCTCGGCTTCGGAGATTGAAGAAGTTTTGGGGAGACCATTGGCGCAACCCGGGCCTTTGTCACCGCGCGCGCCGGGGATGCTTTCAGTCCATTATGCGCCGCAGACACCCTTGCAGGTTGTTTCAGGTAAGGCTTTGGCTGAGACTGTCCATCGTTTCAGCGCACAGGGCAAACGAGCAGCAGTTCTTGCATACCATCATGCGCCGATTGCTGGTGCGAATATCGCCTGGTTTGCAGCGCCATCACATGCGGCCGGCTATGCCCGCGAGCTTTACGCCAATTTGCGTCGCCTCGATCAATCGAAGTATGACGTAATTCTGGTTGAGCAAGTACCGCCGGGAGAAGCATGGGATGCAGTGCGCGACCGCTTGGTTAAGGCGGCGGTATCCAAAGAGGATTTCTAAGACAGCCCCACCAGCATTTTGGCGGCGATGATATAAAGGAAAATGGCAAAGATTTTTTTAAGCCGTTCAACCGGCAGGCGGTGTGCGAGCTTGACCCCATAGGGTGCAGTGAGCACGCTCGTTACCATCAGCCCCAGCAGCGCCGGCAGATAAACAAAACCTAGGCTATGCGGGGGCAGACTGGCTTGGGCCAATCCAGTAAAGATGTAGCCCACAGCGCCGGAGACGGCGATGGGGAAACCGATTGCCGCCGAGGTGCCGATAGCGTCATGAGTTTTTATATTGCAGTAAAGCATGAATGGAATCGACAATACCGCGCCGCCGCCCCCGACGAAGCTGAAAATGAAGCCGATTATGATTCCCACAAGGAACGTACCGACACTGCCGGGCAACTGCCGGTGGGGCTTGGGTTTGATGTCGAGCAAAATCTGGGTGGCGGCGAAAAAGACGAACACCGCAAAAAACAACGCCAGGACGGAGCTCGAAAGCATGGCAGCGAATACTGATCCCAGAAGCGTGCCAATGACGATGCCGGGAGTGATGCGGCGCACGATCTTCCAGTTCACCGCACCGTGTGCGTGATGGGCGCGAAGGCTAGACACCGAAGTGAACATGATGCTCGCCAGCGACGTGCCAAGCGCAAGATGCACTAAATTAGTTTGCGGAAAATGCTGCGAGTTGAAGAGGAAGATAAGTGAGGGAACGATGACAAAACCGCCGCCAACACCCAGCAATCCTGCGAGAAAACCCGCCAGCGCACCAACCGCAAGATAAGCGGCCCACCATTCCATCGTCAGGCCTTTGCGTTAAGGCGGGTGTGAATCGGCGTGTTCACTTCAGGAGAACACGGGTGATGAACTCCCACTCTCTCGGATCCACCGGAGTGATGGAGAGGCGGTTGCCTTTTTGCAGAACGCGCATGTTCGCGAGGTCGCGGTAACTGCGCAGTTTCTTGATGCTGACGAAATGTGTCTTCCGCACCAGTCTCACATCAACGTTAAACCAGCGCGGGTTCTGAGCAGTGGCCTTTTGATCGTAATACTTGCTACCGCGGTCATATTGGGTTGCATCTGGATATGCGAGCTTGCACACTTCGGCGATTCCCGCAATTCCGGGTTTTTCGCAGTTAGAGTGATAAAAAAAAGCCTTGTCACCCACTCGCATCTGGTCACGCATAAAATTACGCGCCTGGTAGTTGCGCACGCCAAACCAGGCCGTGGTTTTTGCGGGTGCCGCCGCAAGATCGTCTACGCTGAATTCGGTCGGTTCCGATTTCATCAGCCAGTAACGCATGGGGCTTGATCAGGGGTTCACAGGGCATAAAAAATGCGGCATAGCCGCATCATGAGATAAAGCCCCCCGCAAATGCCGTCAAGGCCGACATCTTGAACCTTAGGTTCAAGGTGGTTCGCTCACCGAGCACATCAGGCGCTTCCGTGT
>JAHFRG010000001.1:0-7100 GCA_023258935.1 Betaproteobacteria bacterium | reverse complement strand
ATAAAAAATGCGGCATAGCCGCATCATGAGATAAAGCCCCCCGCAAATGCCGTCAAGGCCGACATCTTGAACCTTAGGTTCAAGGTGGTTCGCTCACCGAGCACATCAGGCGCTTCCGTGTCGGACTCGCACAACAGTACTCTTCAGGCTAGCAACCCAGGCGAAAATATTGGTTCAAAAGAATTTTAGCCCGGACAAACACTGCAGGGGACAACCTGTTGCAGGCGGGCTTGATAGGCTAAAAAAGTTTTTCCTGATCGGACATCGCTTTCTCAAGCGTTGCCTGCATGCTGGCCATTCTACGCTTAAATTCCGCGATGTCAAAACCGTCCGCAACGCACGTCGAAAAAAGTTCATAAGTGATGTTGAGCGCAGCCATGATGGCAATTCGCTCAAGCCCGACCACTTTTCCCTGGTCGTGGATTTCGCGCATTTTCTTGTCCAGGTAGGACACCGCGTCCATCAGTTGTTTCTGCTCGTTTTCCGTGCAAGCGACACGGAATTTGCGGCCCATGATGCTGATATCCAGCCCTTTGCCCTCAGCGCTCATTTTTCATGCTCGGGAATATGCTTTAACAAGGCTTCTAGACGTTTTTTCGCGTTGTCGATTTTGACAGATAGCTGCTTGTTTTCATTGAGTGAAGTGGCAAGTTGCTGACGCAAATAATGGTTGTCCGCGCGAAGGTCATGGCAGACCTGCACAAACTGATTGATTTTTTCTTCGAGCGCCTTGAGTTCCACTTCCATAAATACACTATAGGTTGAAAAATCCTGAAGAGTCAACTGCTAACGGTATTTTTTGAATGTATTTTGATACCAGTGCTTTGGCTAACCTTAGATATTTTCTTTTACTCTGCCGTAGCCATTAAGGGGCGTGGAGAATTACGTAAGCATGCATTTACTTACAATTCGCAAGCAGTTCTTGTGTAAACTATGAGTCAAGACACGACTTAGCCTGCTATTCAAGCCAAGTTGCGACTTGATGTAGGAATTCGTTTGCAGGTGCCTGTGCTGCTTTCTTTAGCTCAGGTTAAACGGGAAACAGGTGCGCGTTTTTTGCAATACCTGTGCTGCCCCCGCAACGGTAAGCGATGCTGGCGTATCAGCAAGCCACTGTGAGTTACTCATGGGAAGGCGATACGCTAAATCTCGCGAGCCCGGATACCGGCCTGGAAACAAGGTTTGGAAGTACCGCGGGAGGCGGTATCCGGGTCCCATCCTGATACTTTAGTTTTTCTTCCCCGTGTATTTCCTTGGTGCGCCTGCGGCGGGCATGCATTGCTGTTCAGAAATTACACGTGAAAAATCTTAACAAGCTTGGTTTGATGGTATTAATTTTGGGAAATACCGTTCACGCGGAGGATGAGCTTTCGGTTGTAACAGAAAACGTCGTGGTGACCGCTGCGCGCATTCCACAGGAAGCTTCACAGTCGCTGCAGCCGGTGATAGTGATCACAGCTGACGATATCGCCGAAAGCGGGCAGCAGACATTGGTTGAAGTGCTGCAATCGCGTGCAGGCCTGGAAATCGCCAGCACCGGCGGCTTTGGGCAGCCCAGCGGCGTGTTCATGCGCGGCGCCAACAGCAATCAGACCCTGATCTTGATCGATGGGTTGCGGGTGAATTCGGCGACAACCGGTGCCACCGCACTTGAGAATATACCGCTCAACCAGATCGAACGCATCGAAATCGTTCCCGGCCCTTTGAGCAGCCTTTATGGGTCGGAGGCCATAGGCGGCGTAATACAGATTTTTACCAAAAGCGCCAAGTATGCTCCAGGCGCAAGCATATCAGCCGGTTACGGAAGTTTTAACACGCGATCGGTAAGCGGCGGTATTAACACTAGGTTCAACGACACCGACTTTAGCCTCAACGCGGGCTATTTTATCAGCGATGGTTTCGACGCCACGAAGCAACCCGCCTTTCAGCACAATCCTGACCTGGACGACTACCACAACACGAATTATTCGCTGAAACTCGCGCAGCATTTTACAACCGACCACGAAATCGGGCTGACCGCATTTCAAAGTTTCGGCAATACGCGGTTTGACTCAGGCCCGTCTACCGATGATATCAACCGGCAAACTCTCAGCGCATTTTCCCTGTACACTCGCAACCAGCTCACTGCAAAATGGGAAAGCCTGCTGAGAATCGGTTTGAGCCGCGACAATTCGGAGATAAGCGGCGCATTCCCGGGTTTTTTCCGCACCACTCAGCCACAATTAACCTGGCAGAACAATTTCAAGTTGAGCGGCGGGTCGCTGATAGCCGGCTTTGAATTTCTGGACCAGAAGCTGGCGAGCGACACGCCTTATAATGCCACTCAACGCGACATACGCTCGTTGTTCGGCGGCTATGTCGGGGAGTTTGGGCCGCACGGCATGCAGCTCAATGTGCGCAACGACGACAACAGCCAGTTCGGCAACCAGACCACCGGCTCGGTTGGCTACGGCTATCGCTTGAACCCTTACCTTAGGCTCAGAGCGAGCGCCGGCACGGCGTTCAAGGCGCCGACCTTCAATGACCTTTATTTCCCAGGCTTCAGCAACCCGAACCTGCAGCCCGAGCGTTCGCGCAGCTATGAAACAGGGGTGGTCGTGAGTGCGGGAGAACATCATTTGAGCCTCATATATTTCGACAACCGCATCACTGACCTGATTGCGCTTGACAATACGTTCACGCCGCAGAACGTTAACGAAGCGCGCATCAACGGTGGCGACATTTCATATCAGGGAAGTTTTGCCGGATTCTGGGCGAATGCGCATTTCACCGTGCAGAATCCGGTTAACTCGTCAACCGGCCAGCTCTTGCAGCGTCGGGCCAAGCATTACGGAAGTTTTATTATTAACAGAAACCTGGGCCCGTGGAAACTTGGCGCGGAGCTTGTAACGAGCGGCGCGCGCTTCGATTCAGCAAATGAAGACCCCACCACACGCTTGCCTGGATACGCACTTTACAATCTTACGGCAAACTATGCTTTCGCCCGTGAGTGGTCGTTCAACCTGCGGTGGAACAACGTTTTCAACCGGAACTACGAACTCGTACAGAATTTCAATACGCCGGGCAGCAATGTATTTTTTGCCTTGAGGTACGAGCCGCAACTGAAGAGTAATCAACCATAAAGTCCGCGTAAGCTTGTCCGGTGTTCCGGAACGGGTGAGCGGCATGTCCAAAGGTGAGCTTGCCGCTTTTTGTTTTCAACGAAACTCTGCTATTGTTCGCGCCATGACCAGCACCCAGTTATACCTTCGCCTGTTGCGCTATGTCGCGCCGTATTGGCAGGCATTTGCGGTTTCAGTAATCACGTTGATTGTGGTGGCGGCGACTGAAGCGGCGTTGCCGGCGCTGATGAAGCCGCTGCTGGACGGCACATTTGTGGAACGCGACCCGTTCCTCATCAGGCTGGTTCCAGTGTTGATCATCCTGTTGTTTGTGGTACGCGGAGTTGCTACTTTTGCCGGCAGTTACACCAGCAATTGGGTAGGCAACAAAGTAGTGATGGATTTGCGCAACGAGATGTTCGGGAAACTTTTGCGTCTGCCGAACTATTATTATGCCGATCACCCTACCGGCACCCTGATTTCCAAGCTGACTTTTGATGTGACTCAGGTGACCACCGCGGCGACCAGTGTGGTCACAGTGGCAATCAAAGACAGCCTCACCATTATCGGCCTGCTCGGCTGGATGTTTTATCTCAACTGGGAACTTACGCTGCTCGGGCTGGTTATCGCACCGCCCATCGTCTACATCGTGCGCGTAGTCAGCCTGCGGCTCAGGAACATGAGCCGCGAGACTCAGCGCGCGATGGGTGAGCTCAACCAGGTGGTCGAGGAGGCAATCGAGGGCCAGAAAGTAGTGAAAATCTTCGGGGGGCAGGACTACGAAGCGGAGCGCTTCCACGAGACCAACAACTGGGTGCGCCGCTACACCATGAAGCAGGTCTCCGCCGCCGCCGCCAATGTGCCCATCGTGCAATTGCTTGCAGCAATAGCGATGGCGGGAATTATTTATCTGGTGACCGCACAATCCGCAACCGGCCAGACCACGGTGGGCGGCTTCGTGTCTTTCATCGCCGCCATGCTGATGCTTACCGCGCCGTTGAAACGACTGACCGGGGTCAACGAATATCTGCAGCGGGGACTCGCTGCTGCAGAGTCGGTTTTCGAATTGCTGGATCAGCAGTCGGAAAAAGACCAGGGACAGGTCGAGCTGCAGAGAGCCAAAGGCGAGATCCGCTTTGAAGGTTTAAGTTTTTCTTATGGTGACCCGGAGCGTCTTGCTCTCAGGGACATCAATCTGACGATTCACCCCGGCGAAACCGTCGCCTTGGTGGGTGCCTCAGGCAGCGGCAAGACCACACTGGCAAACTTGGTGCCGCGCTTTTATCATCCTACCCGCGGCAGGATTCTGCTTGACGGCCATGATTTGGAAGAGCTCAGACTTGCCAGCCTGCGCGCCAACATTGCGTTGGTAAGCCAGGATGTGGTGCTGTTCAATGACACCGTGAGGGCGAATATTGCTTACGGTGTAATGAGCAAATTCTCGGAAGCGGAAATCATCGCGGCGGGGGAAGCGGCGCATGCCATGGAATTCATCCGTCAACTGCCGCTGGGGCTCAACACTCTGGTGGGTGAAAACGGAGTCAAACTCTCCGGTGGCCAGCGCCAGAGGCTGGCTATTGCCCGCGCCATGCTTAAAAACGCGCCGGTGTTAATTCTGGATGAAGCGACTTCGGCTCTCGATACTGAATCGGAACGACATGTACAGGCGGCGCTGGATACACTGATGCAGGGCCGCACCACCCTTGTCATAGCGCACCGCCTTTCAACCATCGAGCGCGCCGACCGCATCGTGGTGCTGGACCAGGGCCGCATTGCAGAAATCGGCAACCACCAAGAGCTCCTCGCCAAAAACGGCGTTTACGCCAGGCTCCATGCTTTCCAGTTTGCACCGGGCAAAAACCGAGCAACGGCAAACGAAACGTGAAGAAGACGGTTATCAAGCGGGTTTCTTCTATTTTTAGAACCAATCAAAATGAAGCGAGACATGCTTTTTAAAGGATTGCAGCAAGCTCTTCATCCTTACAGGGATTACAAGCTCAAAGATTTCAAAAAGGCTTGGGTGAGGAGGCTCAAACTATCTGCTTATAGGGGCACAGCCTATAGCTGCCCGGTCTGCGATGCCGAGCTAAAATGCTTCAAGCCCATATTCAAGTCTTTTTTGCGCAAGCTCAAGCAGTATGGTTTTGTGTACCCGGTGAGTTCCTTTGAGACCCTCAATATTGCTGCGTATTCCTGCCCTTCATGCGATGCATCCGATCGTGACAGGCTTTATGCCGTTTATCTGGAGCGGCGGTTCGAAGCTTTGGACAGGTCCAAGGTTTATAAATTTGTTGATTTTGCTCCATCGTTACCGCTCTCATGCAAACTGAGGAAATACCCTTTTTTAAACTATCGCAGCGCCGACTTATACCGAAAAACAGCGGACGACCGTGTTGATATCACCGATATGACAATCTATCCCGATGCATCGGTGGATTTCTTTTTGTGTTCCCATATCCTCGAACATATACCCGATGATCAAAAAGCGATGCGCGAACTTTACCGGATACTGAAG
Organism: Betaproteobacteria bacterium; assembly: GCA_023258935.1. Taxonomy (GTDB): domain Bacteria; phylum Pseudomonadota; class Gammaproteobacteria; order Burkholderiales; family JAHFRG01; genus JAHFRG01. The sequence continues at coordinate 1,484 of JAHFRG010000001.1, read as the reverse complement.
CCCGGAGGTTTCGGGATCATTATGGTCCCCATTATTACCGGCTTGAAGGACACGCATGAGGATCCGTCAATAACCACACCTGAACAGCGCTGGAAATACTTTGGACAGGACGATCATGTGAGGGAATACTCGCGAGAAGGGGAAAATGGATTTGTCCCAAGACTGAAACATGCCGGATTCACCGTTTATTTGCACGGGGTCGAGCATTTTGGAATCGAGAAATTCAAGAAGCACGGAATCGCTGAAAATTCGGTCTTGTACGTGGTTGAAAAGTGAACTTCAACCCGGGCGCAGAACAGCAAGCATGTCCTGGCCTTTGCCGAGCAGCTGCGCGGGGAAGTTCAACAATTCCGTGACGATTTTTGCGGTACGGTAAAGGGCCGGCGCAACGTCGCCTTTCTCATAAAAATGCACGTTACGGGTTTCCACGGCTTCAAGCGTAAAGCCCGCACGCGCTGCGAGCAGGCGCAAGGAGTACGGATTGAAAAAGCTCACATGCCCGCCGTGATGATTGATTTGAAAATACCGCCAGCGTGATTTCATGAATGCTGCTGTCCAGCTGTCAGTGTTACCGGTGCCTATCATCAGAACTCCGCCCGGGCGCATGATGCGATGGCATTCATTGAGAAGCGTAATGGTGTCTTTAATGTGCTCGATGACTTCAAACAGCGTCACAGCATCAAAGTGTTGTGCGGGAAAACGTGCCTCATGCAGAGTGCCGATATGCACCCTGAGCCCGGTTTGAATCGCGCTTTGCGCCGCTTTTGCCGCCGGCTCAACGCCTTGTGCACGAAAACCGAGCGCCGCGGCGGTGGAGAGAAAGGCGCCGCTTGAACAGCCGACATCGAGCAGGCTGATTTCTTGTGCCGGTTTTTCCAGCAGCAGCAAGATTTTGCCAAGCCGCTTGCGATTTTGCCGTGAACGCCGCTCGCCCGAATCCGCAGTGGGCAAAGTGCCGCGGGGATCATCGAATTCTTGCATCGATTGCCAATATCTTTCAACGCCGCACTGGCTAATCAATTGTCCGCATTCCTGGCAATACAGCAAGGCTCCTTCAGAGAGCACAATGTCACTTGGGACAAGGGCTGCCGTGCAGCCAATGGGGCAGGATTCGAGGTAACGCGAGTTCGACATGTGTCAGGCTGAAATGGTGTTCTGCTGCAAGAGCGTTTGCATGGCAGAAATGACCTTCTCCGATTTCAGTTCCTGCAGGCAATCGCTGAAGCTCGCGATATGCCTGTCGCACCCCTCCAGCAGGCACGGCACGCACGCGCCTTTGCCCTGCAGCAAAATGACGTTGCCCGCGCGCTGGCTGCCGAGACGTTTCCAGGGGTTATGTTCTCCGTTGTGATTTTTGGGCCAGGGTCCCCATTTCACGGGATTGGAAGGGCCGTAAAGCGCGACTGTGGGTACGCCCAGCGCGGCGGCGATGTGGGTGACAGCGGTATCAGGACCGACATAAATCGCAGCGCGGCTCAGCAGAC
>JAHFRG010000022.1 GCA_023258935.1 Betaproteobacteria bacterium | reverse complement strand
GACCGCGCGTCACCGCCAGCCGGCGCGAATGTTCGGTGATGGCGATATAGCTCAGCCCCTGGGCCTTTGCGGCATGTGCCATCTCGCGGATGGTATTGCGCCCGTCGGAAGCCTTGGTATGCATGTGCAGGTCGCCACGCAGATCGGCAAGCGTGATGAGTTGCGGGAGGCGGCCGGCGCGCGCAGCCTCGATTTCGCCGCGATCCTCGCGCAACTCCGGCGCGATAAATGGCAATCCGACCGCAGCGAAAACCGATTCTTCGGTATCGCCCGCCACGCGCCGCTCCCCCTTGAACACACCATACTCGTTGATCTTGAGCCCTTGCGACTGCGCCAGGCGGCGCACCGCGATGTTGTGCGCTTTCGAGCCGGTGAAATAATACAGCGCCGCTCCGTAGCTTTCCTCGGGCACCAGACGCAAATCAACTTGCAGCCCGCTCTTCAGCACGACACTGCAGCGGGTTTCTCCCTGCTCCAGCACTTTGCGCACTTCGTCATACGCAGTAAAACGCTCCATCACTGCGCCGCCCGCCTGAGCGGTCACCAGAATATCCAGATCGCCAACCGTCTCCTTCATGCGGCGGTAGCTGCCCGCGACCACCACCTGCTTAACGCCGCGCACGCGCTTCAGATAATCGACCAGCGCCTCGGCATACTGGGCCGCCACCGGGAGCTTGACGCGTTGTGCTTGCTCCGCATGAGCTTCCAGCGCTTCAAGAATGCGCTGCTCGGTCTTTATGCCGAACCCGGCAATGTCACGGATGCGCCCGGAGCGTGCCGCCAGCTTGAGCTGCGCCACGGTTGCAACGCCGAGCTCGCGATTAAGCGTCTGTACGCGTTTTGGGCCGAGACCTGGAACGCGCAGCAGTTCGGTAATCGCAGGCGGCATTTCCTTGCGCAGCTTGTCGAGCGTTGCGCAGTGCCCGGTGGTGACTATCTCGTGAATCTTAGCGGTCAGGTCGGCGCCGATTCCGGGCAGCTTCGGCAGCTCCGCCCCGGATTCGATCAGGGTTTTAAACTCGCGCCCGAATTCGCCGACGCTGCGCGCGGCGTTACGGTAGGCGCGAATGCGGAACGGGTTATTACCGCGGATTTCCAGCAGATCCGCTATCTCCTCGAAGATTGCCGCGATGTCCGCGTTGTGGACCGGCATGATTTATTACATCCGTGGAGTGGCCTCGTGAGCGTGGGTTTTCTCAAACTGAGTTTGGCAAGCGATGCAACGCACTGCGACCGGGTAAGCAAGCAGTCGCTTGAAGCCGATGTCGCCACCACATTCAATGCAACAGTTGATAGTTCCCTCTGCGAGCCGTTTGCGCGCGACCTCGATCTCGTGCAGCTCCTGCAGGCTGCGATCGACATGCTTGTTGTCGAGCTCAGTCAGTACATCCGCTACCGACTCATCACCTGTATCGTGCACCATGCCGGCGAGATCGATGTATCTCTGATCTCCCGATTGCAACAGCGTGGCAACGATGTCATCGCGCACCTGGTGATCGAGCGTATCAAACAATTGCGCCAATTGAGCATTCTGTGTTTGTTTAAACTCATCCATATCAATACCACACCGGTTTATGATTGATTGCTCAACAAGTCCCGGCTGGGTAGCCCACAGTTTGTGCCAGCACCACCCGCTGGTTTGGCGTGAGCTTCATCAGCTTTGTGAGCGCAGGGCGGTCTATTAATCCGCGCACCACCGTTGCAAGCCCTTCCGAAGCGCAAAACAGGTATACGTTTTGAGCGATGAAACCGGCGTCCGGGCCGGAGTAATAAGCTTTCTCCTCTTGTGTAGCCTCGGCCATTCGTGAAAGGTCTGCCACATAAACCAGATTAATCGGCGCATCCGCAACATAGGGCTGCAACCCCGTCTGCGGGCGGATGTCTTTTGCCAGCACGCGCTTCAAGGCGTGTTTGCGCGCATCGTAGACATAGAGGCCGTCGGCAGTCGCAACATACACGTCGATCTCCTCCCAATCGTGGGCCGACGGTGAAGTACGCCCTCCCGTCTCCGCGCGGTTTACGCCGAACGCTGCCCACAGAAGACTGGAGAGCAGCTGCAGCGGCAATTTCTTTTGGCTGAACTCGCGCGACGAATGCCGCAGCTTCAGCACTTGCATCAGCGGTTTGCCGATATCGGTTTTGGGGACTGGAAGCTTGACGACGTCCGGCTTCGTGGCGCGCTCCGGTTCATCCGGAAGAAGCAACGCACCAACGTCCGCCCCGACCTGAGAAATCTTTTTTGCGTCAGCCACGACTGTTCTCCGTTGTTTATATCACCCGATATGAATTCGGCAGAGGAAAACCCCGATATCTATTTGAAAATACTATTCCCCGGGGAATAGTCCGACTTGATCTGGATCAAACAGCCGACCTGCATGATCCGTTCCGGTAGCGCCGCTAGTTGCATGACATTTGATTTTAATCAAAGCATCCATGCATAAAGCCTGACATATTGACAGTGAGCGTTCAGGTAGTCCTCTCGGCTCTATATGCCCTTTAAGGGGGTAAGCGGAGCGTAAGTTTTCTCCTGTCAAGTCAACAGGAGGCCACAAGCGGGGGGACTTTCTGGACGCTTTCAAGGGTTCTGGAATATATTTACTTCAGGAAGTTGAGATTACGGTTTTGATGCCGTCCCGCGGGCGTTCGACTTCGTACACCAAGCGCCTTGTCCTGATCAGCGCATCGGGATTGACGCTGATCGAATCAATACCGAGCTTCACCAGGAATTCAGTCACTTCGGGGTAATCGGAGGGCGCTTGTCCGCATATCCCGCAGTGCCGGTGATTGCGCTTGCATCCGGTCACCGTCAGCCGGATCAGCTCCAGCACGCCCGCATCGCGCTCGTCGAAATCAAATGCGACGATCTCGGAGTCCCGGTCCACGCCCAGCGCAAGCTGCGTCAGGTCGTTGGAGCCGATTGAAAACCCGTCGAAGAGCTCGGCAAACTGATCGATGAGGATCACGTTGTTCGGGATCTCGCACATTACGTAAATCTCCAAACCGTCCTCCCCGCGACTAAGCCCGTTCTCAGCCATCATCGCGAGCACCCGTTTTGCCTCCTCGATGCGTCGGCAAAAAGGAATCATCAGCTTGACGTTCCGCAAGCCCATTGCCGAGCGGACTCGCCGCATTGCCCTGCACTCAAGGATAAAGCCGTCCGCGTATGCCGGGTGAGCGTAACGCGACGCGCCGCGAAACCCGATCATCGGGTTTTCCTCGGACGGTTCGAACCATTTTCCACCGAGCAGCGATGCGTACTCGTTGCTTTTGAAATCCGACATTCGCACAATCACGGGCTTGGGGTAAAAGGCGGCGGCGATGGTTGCCACCCCCTCGGACAGCCGTTCGACGAAATAATCCCCCAGGGATGCGTGACCGCGCCCAAGCCCCTCGAGCGCAGCCCGTTCTTTCGCATCGGTCACGCGTTCGGGATGGGCAAGCGCCATCGGATGCGCCTTGATGTACTCGGTGATGATGAACTCCATGCGCGCGAGTCCGACGCCGTCGTTCGGCAGGAAACTCGTGCGAAATGCCAGCTCGGGGTTGCCGAGATTCACCATGACATGGGTCTTCGGCTGCGGAAGCGCTCCGGGATCGATGCGCGACATCTCGAACGGAATAATGCCTGAATACACTTTGCCGACATCGCCTTCGGCGCAAGAAACGGTGACCTTCTCACCGCTCATAATCCGTTCGGTCGCGCCCTCTGAGCCGACGACCGCGGGAATGCCAAGCTCCCGCGCGACGATAGCCGCATGGCACGTGCGCCCGCCATGACTGGTGACGATCGCGGCGGCCTTCATCATCACCGTTCCCCAGTCAGGAGCCGTGGTCTTGGCGACCAGGACCTCCCCTTCACGGAACTCGGCGAGCTGCTCAACAGACTGAATCACCCGCGCCGTTCCTGCAGCGATGCGCTCGCCAACGGCCCGGCCGGTGCATTTCACCTTTCCCTTTCCGGTAAGCCGGTACTCTTCAAGCATGCGTGAGGACCGGCGCGAAACCACCGTCTCGGGACGCGCTTGAATGATATAGATACGCCCATCGATTCCGTCCTTCGCCCATTCCAGATCCATCGGCATGGGTGCTGCTGCAAGTGTGCTGTAGTGCTCCTCGATTTTAATCGCGGAATCGGCAAGCTCCAGAACTTCTTCGTCCCCGATGCAAAACCGGCGACGCTCCTCTGGCGAGGTGGGAACGTTGCGCGTGGTCCCATCGGCGCTGCCGTTGGCATAGATCATCCTGAATTCCTTTTCACCGAGTATGCGGCGCAGTACGCTGCGATAACCGCCTTGCAGCGTCGGTTTGAAAACGTAAAATTCGTCCGGGTCCACCGCCCCCTGGACCAGATTTTCTCCCAGGCCGTAGATGCTGTTAATGAGCACGACGTCCCGAAAGCCGCTTTCTGTATCGAGTGTGAACATGACGCCGCTCGCCGCGAGATCAGCCCGCACCATTTTCATAACGCCCACCGACATTAAGACCTTAAAATGGTCAAAGCCGTGATCGATCCGGTAGCGGATCGCCCGATCGGTAAAGAGGCTCGCAAAACAGCGTCGACAGGCGTCAAGCAGTTGCGTTTCTCCACGGATGTTCAGGAAGCTCTCATGTTGGCCGGCAAAACTCGCCGAAGGAAGGTCTTCCGAGGTTGCTGAGCTGCGTACCGCCACACTCAGCTCGGGTCCATACTGTTTTACGAGCTGCGCGTACGCCCGAAGAATTTCTTCCGCAAGATCGGACGGCAGCGCTGTCCCAGATATGATATTTCTGGCGCGCGCGGCGCGTTGTGCAAGGTCCTTGATGTTTGTAGGATCGAGCCCCGCCAGTGCGTCCCGAAGCGGCCGCCACGCATCAGCGCGGTCGAGCACGTAACGATACGCTTTGGCCGTTGTCGCAAAGCCGTTTGGAACCCGCACCCCACGCGGGGTCAGTTCCCGGTACATCTCCCCCAGTGAGGCATTCTTCCCGCCGACCAGCGGCACATCGCTAAGCCCAATCTCTTCAAAAAAACGTATGAAATGTCGCTCACCTGGCATTGGCTTTTATCTTCCTTTGTCTGCGATGATTACACGGTATGTGCTTCAGCCTAAGGAGTACTCGCCGTGTCGTTACGAGCTTTTTGAATCTCGAGCGTCAGCGTCGCTTGGCTTTTCCCCCGCACCATCGGCCACGACAAGGTCAACCACACTGACTGCATAATTCGCTCGAAACCGTCTTCGGACCGCGATACGGTGAAATAAGGGCGCGCCAGAAGGCGCACTGGCCGGCTCGACGCGAGTTTTACGCTGCCCCCCATGAACTGGTCATCAAGTGTAATCTCGTTCGCATCCTCGAGTTCGATTGACTGTCCGAAACTTCCAAGGATTTTACCCTGATGGATGTAATGGCCGCCAACTCCATCGCAGCTCGGCATGGCAATGTCCAGTTCGACCTGGAAACCAGCTGCATCCGCGGCCTCGAAACGATAGCTGATGCTGACGCAGTTATCGGCAAGGATAATCTGTTTCAGAATGTGCACGTTGCCGACTTGCGCCCGGAAACGCGCCTCGGGAGCACTGCTTTCCGGTGAATCATCATCCAGCCCGTAGACGTGGAATGGCTCGGCCAATCCTGTGCTTGAAATCAAACTGTCGGCAAATAGCATCCGCGCGCGCTTATCAGGCTGGATGTCGGCGGCGGAGATTTCGTGCTTGAAGCCGACTCGGTCATGCGCAGAGGCTATCCCTGCAGATTGTTTCGCCTTAGTGTCGCCCCGCAGAATGAGCCGGTGATAATATTCGTCATGACGGCGCAACGTATCGCCAAAGTTCTGCTCGAGCGCGTAAGCATCGAGTTCACAAATCGAAGCGCAACCATCCAGCCTGATTATCGCCTGCACCTTGTCGTTATGCAGGAATAGCTCGTCGCTGCCATCCTGGTCGAAGTCAAGGCGCAAGCGCGCAGGTCGGGCCATCGCCTGGTCCAGCAGCGCCTCCAGCCGAATCAACGCCCGATAAACTCCGCGACGCAGATGCGGCATATACAATCCGCCAAAAAGCCCGTGCCAGTAAGCGTCGTTGGCCTGGGCGGCATAAAGCAGCGAGTGCATCTCCTCGGCCTGCCGCATCCCTGCTGCGTTTTCCGGCAGCTCCGCCAGCCGCTGCGATAGCGAGGTCATGCGTTTATGCATCCAGTTGGCCTCGGGATAGCGCGACAGGAAATTTTTCCAAATGCCACCGCGTAGGAAAGCCTTGTCGGTTTCGTACGCGCCGCGCTCCTTTTCACGACGCACCAGATCTGCAAACGCATTTGCTGCAACTGCCGGCAGCGTCCACTCATTCATCTCGGTATAAGCTGTGGTCGGAAGGTACACGATCCCTCGGGTCCGCTGATTACTGTGGAATTCACGGTAGGTCTGCGGCACGATGCTCCCCGAGGCGAGGACGCCACCGATGAATTTGCGCAGCCAGTCGCGGCCAAACACCCAATCATACGTTTCCGGCCAGATTCCGAATTTTTCAATGTCGTCAAAATAAATTGCGGCGGCTCGCCGGTCCAACCCGGCGAGCTTTTCAAGATAGGCGAGCGCGTCCTCGGCCGGCGCAAATGGAATGCGATAGCGCAGCGCTTCCGAAATTGGAAACAGATCAAGGCGGCGGCCGTCTTCCTCTGTCGTGAAATAACCGTCTAGCTCGGCTGCGCTCTTTCCCGTACACAGGAAGTGGTAATCATCCACAGTCGCGTAACGGAAGCCGCAATCGGCGAGCGCCGGCACTACCGTCGCCTCCCATACTCGCTCTGTGAGCCAGGCGCCATGCGGTGCCTGTCCGAACCGCGCTTCGAGCTTTCGCGACAGCCTGCTCAACTGACCGATGCGATCGCGCACTGGAATCGCCGCCAGCACCGGCTCGGCATCGCCGGCCCCGAACATCTCGACCTGGCCGCGCGCCACCATCTCCTCGAGCAGTGCCATGTCCTGCGGATGCCGCTCAAACAGATAATCGAGCAGCAGCCCGCTGAAATGAACTGAAAATCGGAAGTCGGGAAAACTGTGGAGAACCTCGAGGAACGGCCGGTAACAGCGCGCATGAGCCCGTTCCAGCACCTCTGGAAAGTTGCATTCCGGCTGGTGGGCATGTACCCCGAACAGGAGCGGCATCGGGCGCGCCATGAATCCCTCAAGAACCTTGAGCCGGTTCGACCGCGCGGCGCATCACGCCGCCGGCTTCGGGATGACCACTACCATGGCTGATCGGATGCGCCAAGTCAGCCGGTACTGGCAGGTTCAGCAGCCGGTATAGGTTGCTGAGATCGGCTCGGTACAGCTGGTCGAAACTCGTGACCGCAAAGCTTGGATTGTAATCGCCCAGCCACCAGAACCAGTCCGATGCTTCGCATGCGGCAAGCTGACGATAAGCAGCGCGTGTCTGCTCTTGGTCCAGGCGTCCGCTTGCTATGACCATATCGAAGCTACGCTTGGCCGCGCAAAGTAAATCCCAGGCGCGATTCTTGTCGGTAGAGCCCATCCAGGTGGCGAAGTTGCCGTAGACCCAACTGCCTGCGGTGATGCGCTCAAGCGCTGCCGCGCCAGTACCCGCCTCGCTAAGATAAGACCGGTAAGTGGTGGTGTGGATGACCGGATGGGATTCGAGCAGCCGGTACAGTTCGTCGAGAAAGTAATAACCGTTGTATGCGTAGAACTCCCAACAGTTCTCGCCGTCCAGGATTACGCTCACCAAAGGCGTTTCGCCGCTTGACGCCTTCGAAGCAATGGCTTCGAGTTCGGAGACGAAGTTCACAGCAGCATCGTGGCCGTTCCACTTTGCGTACTCAAAACCGATAAGATCGGAGAGCCGGTCGTCGCGGAAGAACAGCGCGAGATCGGGCGCATTTCCCACATGGCGGTAGGGCCGGTAGATAGTGCGCTGCGGATCTTCCTCCGGGCCGCGCAGGCTGTTCATCAGCACTTTCCCGCCGCTCGCGGTCCACTTGAAACCATGCGCGCCCAATAAACCGAGAAAGGCGGTCGAAATCGCGCCTTCGGCGGGCCACACACCCGCGGGTGCTTCGCCGAATCGCCGCGAGTGCTCCGTGATCGCCATTTGCAGCTGTGATTCGATGCGTTCGTAGCCGCCTGGGTATTCGGGTGATAACGGCAGGACTACTCCAGGTTCGGCTTCGCGTGCGCTGCCGAAATTGATGAGTAGTGGTGCGAGCGGGTGATGATGCGGTGTGGTCGAGAGCTCGATGCGGCCCGAAGCAGCAAGCTTGGCGTAACGCGGAATTATGCCGCTGACCAGCTCGCCGATCAGCTTAAACAATTCCATGCGGTCGGCGTAGCTGAAACGCATGCCCATGGTCATCAGCCGTGTGACGGTCTCCGAGGAGCGCCGTACCGTCTCGCCGGTCCAGCACAAGTGGTACCAGGTGAGCAGATCGAAAAGGTACTGGTCAGAAAGATAGTGCAGAGAGTCCGGTCCGCGCGCCTCCAGCTTCGTGAACAGCTCATGCAGGTCCTTGTAGGCTGGGAAAGGCTGGATCATCCGCTCGTGATTGACGTGGAAGCACCGCTCCAGGACCAAGGCGCGCTCTTCCTCGCTGATCGGCTTGTCTTCGGCGCGCGCCAGCAGCCGCAGCAGCGGATCGCGCAATCTGCCTGCGGCAAACTGGTCGGCGTAATCCTCGAGCTGGTCGAGCAGCACCGGTGCAAAGTTGACCACGGCCCTGACACCGGTGTGATGCTCGAGATGCCACGCCATATCGGTGTAGTCTTTGATGGCGTGCAGATAAACCCACGGCAACCGGAATTCGCCGGTCGTGTAGTCGCGATAGTCAGGCTGGTGCATGTGCCAGAGCAGCACCAGATCGAGACGCTTCTCGACGCGCATCGCCGCGCTCATCGCAGGTGATAGACCCGTTGCCCGAGCATTTCCGGCACGATCAGCGTGATGCCTTTTTCAGTAACGTGGAAGCGCTTTCTGTCCTCGGTCGGATCAATCCCGACCGCAAGGCCTTGGGGAAGCTTGCAATATTTGTCGATAACAGCGTGTTTGAGAACCACACCGCGGTTGATTTCTACATCCGGCAGGATCACCGAGTCCTCGATGGTGCAATGCTCATGCACATGAACGTTGCTGAACAACAGCGAACGCTTTACCGTGGAGCCGCTGATAATGCAGCCGCCGGACACCATCGAGTCGATCGCCATGCCGCGGCGGTCGTCATCATCGAACACGAACTTGGCCGGCGGCAGCTGCTCCTGGTGGGTCCAGATCGGCCAGTCCTTATCATATAGATTGAGATCAGGAGTCACTTTGGTCAGGGCGATGTTTGCTTCCCAGTAGGCGTCAATGGTGCCGACATCGCGCCAGTACGGCACCCCTTCGACCATGTTGACGCAACTCTCACTGAAACGGTGGGCATAGACCGCGCTGCCTTCTTTCACTAGACGGGGAATGATGTCCTTGCCGAAGTCGTGGCTGGAGGAGCTGTCTTCGGCATCGCGAAACAATTGCTCATAGAGGAACGAGGCATTGAACACATAGATGCCCATGCTTGCCAGCACCCGGTCAGGTTGGCCCGGGATCGCGGCCGGCTGCGCCGGCTTTTCCTCGAAACCGACAATGCGCCCGTCGGCATCAATTTGCATCACGCCAAAAGTGCTTGCGTCTCTGATCGGCATCTCGATGCAGGCGGCGGTCATTTTCGCGGACTTCGAAACATGGTCCGCGAGCATCTTGCCGTAATCCATCTTGTAGACGTGGTCGCCTGCCAGGATGAGAACGTAATCCGGAGTATGGCGGCTCAGGATATCAAGGTTCTGGTACACTGCGTCGGCGGTGCCCTGGTACCAGTTCGTGGTGATGCGCTGCTGCGCCGGCAGCAGCTCGACGAATTCGCCCATGCGGCCGTCGAGGAAACTCCACCCGTGCTGCACATGCCGGATCAGGCTCTGCGACTTATACTGCGTGCAGATGCCGATGCGCCGGATGCCGGAGTTTACGCAATTGGAAAGAGTGAAATCGATGATGCGGAATTTTCCGGCGAATGGCACTGCAGGCTTGGCCCGCCAGTCCGTAAGCTGTCCTAGCCGGCTTCCGCGGCCGCCCGCAAGCACCAGCGCGAGTGTAAGCCTGGTAAGCTGGCTGAAAAACCGCGCGTCAGGCTGGTCCTTGACCGGACAGTAATCAACATGTAAGCAATCCTGACTAGTATTCACGATCTGCTTCCTCAGTCATGATCCATTAACTCGGTCTGGCCGCCGGCAAACTGTCGCCGCTGCCCCAATGCGCCTATAATTCCCGAATAACCATGGAGATTGCCACTATATCCGATCCGTCGCTTGAGCTGCTGCTCGCGGCGCGCCTGCACGATCCATTCCGTATCCTGGGAGCGCATCGCAAAGGCGAGCTTTGGGCGGTCAGGGTCTACAACCCGGTGGCCAAGCAGGCATGGATTGAAACGGCGACCGGCTGGACGCCGCTCGCACCCAGCGCTCCGGGATTGTTCGAGCTGCACGACCGTGTTTCGCCGCCCCGACCATGGCGTGTGCGCTTCAGGGAAGGCGGCACCACGCGCGAGACGTTCGATCCGTACGCATTTGCGCCCGAGATCTCGGATCATGATTTGTTCCTGTTCAACGCCGGCAGTCTGTACCAGGCCTGGCGCACGCTTGGCGCCCATCTGACCGAGCGCGAGGGCGTGTCCGGCTGTCGCTTCGCAGTATGGGCGCCGAACGCGGAGCGGGTAAGCGTGGTAGGCGATTTCAACCGCTGGGACGGCCGCACGCATCCGATGGCGGTGCGCGGCTCGAGCGGGGTTTGGGAACTGTTTGTTCCAGGTATCACCCAAGGCACGCTCTACAAGTACGAGATCCGCAGCCGGACTTCGGGCGAAGTGTTCCTCAAGACCGATCCCTATGGGCGATGGTTCGAGCAGCGTCCCAGTACCGCTGCGCGTGTCGCACCTGCTCCTTCGCATCCATGGAGCGACCATGCCTGGATGGATGCGCGCGCGCGGCGCGACTGGCTGCATGAGCCGCTCAACATCTACGAGGTACACGCAACTTCCTGGCGGCGTCACAGCGACGGGCGTCCTTTCAGCTACCGCGAACTGGCTGATGTACTCATCCCCTACGTTTCGGGAATGGGTTATACCCATATTGAGTTGCTGCCGCTCACCGAGCACCCGCTCGACGAATCCTGGGGCTACCAGACCACCGGCTATTTCGCTCCGACCAGCCGTTTCGGCACTGCCGAGAACTTGCGTGAATTCGTCGACGCCTGCCACCGCTCTGGGCTCGGGGTGATTCTCGACTGGGTGCCTGGACATTTTCCGCAAGATGATTTTGCCTTGGCACGCTTCGATGGAACGGCGCTCTATGAGCATGAGGACCCGCGGCTCGGCCTGCACCACGAATGGGGCACACAGGCTTTCAATTTTAGCCGCTGCGAAGTACGAAGTTTCCTGCTTTCGAGCGCGCATTATTGGTTGAGCGAATTTCATTTCGATGGGCTGCGTGTGGATGCGGTCGCGGCCATGCTCTATCTCGATTACTCGCGCAAGGAAGGCGAATGGCTTCCCAACCGGCATGGCGGACGCGAAAATCTTGAGGCAATTGATTTCTTGCACGAATTCAACATCCTTGTCCATCGGGATTTTCCCGGTGCGCTCACCATTGCCGAGGAATCGACCGCGTGGCCGATGGTGTCGCGCCCAGCTTACCTCGGCGGGCTCGGTTTCTCGATGAAATGGAACATGGGATGGATGCACGACACCCTTTCCTATCTGCACCACGATCCCGTGCACCGGCGTTACCATCATAACGAGCTCACTTTCGCGCAACTCTATGCCTACACCGAGAACTTCGTGCTGCCGCTTTCGCATGACGAGGTCGTGCACGGCAAAGGCTCGCTGCTGGAGAAGATGCCGGGAGATAAATGGCAGAAGTTTGCCAACGTGCGCCTGCTCCTGACTTACCAGATGACTTGTCCCGGGAAAAAGCTCAATTTCATGGGTAACGAGTTCGCGCAACCCAGAGAATGGAACGCATACTCCCAACTCGCCTGGGACATGTTCAAAAATCCCGCGCACGCCGCGCTCGCACGGCTCGCTCGCGATCTCAACCTGCTTTACCGGGATAACCGCGCTCTGCATGAGCTGGATTTCGAAGCCGAGGGTTTCCGTTGGATCGACTGCCATGATGCCGACCAGTCGGTGCTGAGTTTTATCCGGCGCGCTCGCGACGGCTCTGAGGCGCTGATGGTGCTTAACTTCACCCCGGTCGTACGTCGAAACTACCGTATCGGGGTGCCGCGTGCGGGCGGCTATCGGGAAGCGGTTAACAGCGATTCGGGCTATTACGGCGGAAGCGATGTCGGTAACGGCGGGATGGTGTCGGCGCAGAAGCAGCCATGGATGGGCATGCCTTACTGCGTGGACCTGACGCTCCCCCCGCTGGCAGGGCTTATCCTTCTCCCCTGCACCTCCTGATTTCGGCGTGCGGCGACGCATGATACGCCTTCGCAAGTCGAATCATTGTTGACTGCGCAGTTGCTTAATCTCCGCCTCGGCTTCAATCCAGTCCTGCAGCTCGCCGCCAGGCGCAAAGCCGCGCTTTTCAGCACGATAATACGCTGCCTCCGCAATCCAGTTGTAAAGCTCGCCCGGATTTATGTGGATGGGAACCGAGCGCCCTGTTTTTAAGCTGCTGCCGGCTTGCCGGATGGATTTCGCCATTTCGCTTATCTTTTGCCCCACGCCTTTGGGGTGTAGCTGCTTGCGAGGATTTGTTTCCTGTGTCTTCATCATCATCATCTCCTTCTGAATAGTATTTAATTATAGCCCCTTAAAGTCATAGCAGTTTGATCTGGGTCAAGGAACACAGCGCCTCGCTCGTGAAACCCGTTTGCTTATCATGCATTTGCAAACAGCGCCGCCCCGAACAGTCCCAGTTTCTCATTGGTAACCACAAACACCGGAATTTTTCCAAGAGCGGCGGAATGAACCCCTTTGGAGTTGAATGCGGTGCAAAACCCGCCGTTTATGAGACGTGGAAGAATTTTCGGCGCGATTCCGCCGGCGATGTAAACACCGCCCCGCGCCATAATTGAGAGCGCGTGGTCGCCTGCTATCGCTCCGAAACAGGAAATGAACATATCAAGCGCTCGCAAGCACAGCGGATCGCCGCGCTCAAGCGCAGCATGGGTAATTGCCGCAGCATCCCCCCCGGCGGATAACGCTCCGGCAATCGCTGGTTGTTTGTTTTCGCGCCGGCAAAGAAATTCATAAATGCGCACCAATCCTGGACCTGAAACCACAGCCTCGACAACAACCCGCCCCTGGCGCAAATACAGCTCGCTCCAAAGATCGAGCTGCTCGGATGTCGCCGGAGCAAAGCCGGTACTTCCCGATTCCCCTGCGACTATCAAGTACCTGTCGCCAGCCCAAACCATATAAGCTAGGCCTAACCCGGTCCCGGGGCCGATCACCAGCCGTGGCGCAGCAGCACCCGGTTCGCCGGATTGCAGCGTGACAAGATCCGCAGGCTGAAGCAACTCGATGCCTTTGGCCGCCGCGGCGAAGTCGTTGACCACCTTCACGTGCGCAATGCCGAACCGTGCCGCAATTGCGTCACCGTCGACCAGCCATGGCAAATTGGTCATCTGCACGCGATTGTCGAACACCGGTCCGGCGACACCCAAACAGGCGCGCGTAATTTTTGGCGACGAACGCTGTTGCGCGGTCCATTCGGAAAAAAACGCCTGCAACACGCTGAAAAAATCCGGATAGTCGGCAGCAAGGTAACGAGCGCCGAACACCGTCATCCAACGACCGTGCTGCAGCTCGCCAAGCTCAAGCAGGGTCTTGGTCGCCCCGACATCGCCTGCGAGTATCATGGTTGCACCGCCAGTATTTCCTAAATTTACTATTTTGCCACCATTAAACTTTGCAAGCGCAGATCTTGCGTCCTTGACGCCTGGCGTCTCTTCCCGGCATTCTGCTGGACGGCCGAGCGCCAGAGGTTTCCATCTTGAACACAAATTCATCGACAATCCGCGTCCTGTTCGCCTCACCTGAGTGTGCGCCAATGGCCAAGGTAGGCGGGCTCGGCGAGGTCAGCGCGGCGCTGCCGGCTGCGCTTCGAGAACTGCAAGTGGATGCACGAGTTCTATTGCCCGGCTACTCCGGTGTTTTGGCAGCCGCCGGCAACGTGCGGGAACTGGCGCGTCTGACACTGTTCGATGCCCCGTACGAAGCGCGCCTCCTAATGGCGCACCTGCAAAATGGCGTCCCATTGATCATTCTCGACTGCCCGCAACTTTATGCGCGCGCCGGCGGTCCTTACCAGAACGAGGCTGGCAAGGACTGGGATGACAACGGCTGGCGCTTCGGCTTGCTGTCGAAAGTGGCGGCGATACTGGGCAGCGAATCCAGCCCACTCGACTGGCGTCCCCAGATTATTCATTGCAACGACTGGCCGGTGGCGCTGGCGCCTGCGTACCTGCACTACACGCCGCAGCCGCGGGCCGCATCAGTCGTGACCGTGCATAATTTGGCATTTCAGGGTAACTTCGACCCTGATCTGGTCGCGGCGCTCGGCTTGCCTGAGTCCAGTTTCGCCGTTGATGGCCTGGAGTTCCATGGCCGCATGTCGTTTCTGAAAGCCGGGCTGCTCTACGCAGACGCGATCACCACAGTCAGCCCGACTTACGCGCGCGAGATCCAATCCGAGACGCTCGGGTTCGGCATGGATGGGCTGCTTCACCTGCGGCGGGATTCGCTGTTCGGCATCCTGAACGGGATTGACACTGCCGTGTGGAATCCGGAGACCGACCCGCTAATCGCGCACAACTACAGCGCCAGCACCCTCGACAACAAGCTAATCAACAAGCAGGCGCTGCAACAACGTCTGCAGCTCGCGCAGGAACCGGGGATTCCATTGCTCGGCGTGGTGAGCCGCTTCACGCAACAGAAAGGGATCGATGTGCTGGTCGAGGCAGCATCCCGGCTGGTCGAGCTACCGGTGCAGCTGGTGGCTCTCGGCACCGGCGAGCGCGAATTGGAGTATGCACTTCGCACGGTTGCGGCGCGCCACCCCGGGAACATCGCAGTAGCTATCGGGTATGACGAAAACCTCGCGCACCTGATTGAGGCCGGAGCCGACATGTTTCTCATGCCATCGCGATTCGAGCCGTGCGGCTTGAATCAGATGTACAGCCAGCGTTACGGGACACCGCCAATCGCGCGCGCCACCGGCGGCCTCGTCGATACAATTGTTGATTGCAATCCCGGGACGCTCAGGAACGGGAGCGCAACCGGTTTCCTGTTCAATCAGCTGACAGCCGCTGAATTGCTGTCCGCGGTCCGGCGCGCAGTCGCGATGTACCGCGACCGCAGCAGCTGGCGAATTTTGCAACAAAACGGCATGGCGCGATATTTCGGATGGGACACAGCCGCGCAGCAGTACGCAGGAATTTATGCCCGTCTGGCGGGCCTAGTTTAGAGCGCGGGCCCGCTTCAGACCCAGATCATCAGTCCCAGCTCAAAGCGGTGGGTCAGCAGCTGATGATGCGGGTAGGCGCGGATACGGTATTCAAGCTTGCCGCATATCTCCGGCTTGAGCTTCAGGACATACTGATGCTCGCCGGCCGCGTTGACTGTGCCGCCGAAGGCGAACGCGTGGCGTGTGAAATCGCGTCTGTCGCCGAGTTCCTTCGCAACGCAGGACAGCAGCAGCTCGACGATGATATCATCGGACTTGAGCCCATTCAGCTGCACCCCGATCTCGAACTGGATCTCATCACCAAAAACAATGTTCTTTTTCGGCACTTCGAGGCACCGCAGTGAAGCACCCGGCCAAGCTTCGCGCACACGCTGTTTCCATGCTGCGATCATGCGTGCGGGCTCGAAATGATTCTCGGAATAGCGTTGGCCCTGTTGTGACGCAGGGAGATAGAACTTGGTTACATACTCCTCCATCATGCGGCTGGTGTTGAAGTGGGGAAGAAGGCTCACGATTGAGCGCTTCGCCAGCTTGATCCATTCCGGCGAAAAGCCCGTCTTGCCGCGGTCATAATAGGTTGGGATGACACGATCCTGCAACAGCTCGTAAAGCGAACGGCTTTCCTCGCGGTTTCGGCGTTGTTCGTCGAGCGCTTCCGATGCCGGCTTGATCGCCCAGCCGTTGTCCCCTTGATATCCTTCCTCCCACCATCCGTCCAATACCGAGAGGTTGATCACGCCGTTGATGCCCGCTTTCATGCCGGAGGTTCCCGAGGCCTCCATCGGATAAACCGGATTGTTCAGCCAGACGTCGACGCCGGACACGAGCCGCCGCGCCAGATGCAGATCGTAGCCTTCGACAAACAGGATCCTACCCTCGAATTCCGGCATGGCGGCGATTTGCGTCACTCGCCGGATCAACTCCTTGCCCGGATCGTCAGCCGGGTGGGCCTTGCCGGCAAAGATGAACAATACCGGACGTTGCGGATCGCGCACGATCTCGCGCAGCCACTCGAGGTTTTCGAACAGGAGCGTGGCGCGCTTATAGGTTGCAAAGCGCCGCCCGAAACCGATGGTAAGCACATTGGGGTTAGCCGGATCAGCGAGCTTGAGCAGCCGGTCGAGATGCGCCTCGCTGCCCCGATTGCGAAAATGCTGGATCCGGATCAAATGCCGGACCAGATGCAGCATCTGTGCCTTGAGCTGTTGGTGTACGCCCCAAAAAATTTGGTCCGATAGCTTAGCGATTCGTTCCAGGTTGGCAGGATCACCCAAGCGCTGGCTCCAGCCGCCGCCAAGAACGTGGTCGAACAGATCAGCCCATTCCGGTGCGAGGAACGTCGCGACGTGCACACCGTTGGTTACGTAGGTGACCGGATTCTCCGTCACCGGGATCTGCGGCCACAGATCCTTCAGTATGCGCGCCGAAACTCCGCCGTGGATGCGACTCACTCCGTTGTGATAGCGCGACTCGCGCACCGCAAGTGCCGTCATATTGAACTCGCCGTTCCCGGGCGTGCGCCCCAACGCGACCAACTGCTCGCCGGTTAGGCCGAGCTCGTGGCAGAAGTGCTCGAAGTAATGCAGGATAGCCTGCTCAGAAAAATAATCGTGTCCTGCTGCAACCGCGGTGTGCGTGGTGAATAGCGTGTTCACGGCAACCGCTTCCAGGGCGCTCAGAAAGTCGAGCCCCTCGCGCATCAGGTTGCGCACACGTTCGAGGACCAGAAAAGCGGCGTGGCCTTCGTTGATGTGCCAGATTGTTGGCTTCATGCCCATTGCGTTCAGCACACGCACGCCGCCAACTCCGAGAATGATCTCCTGCTCGATCCGGGCATTACGGTCGCCGCCGTAGAGCCGGTGCGCGATGTGACGATCTTCCGGGCGATTCGCTTCGAGATCTGTATCGAGAAGGTAAAGGATGACCCGCCCAACACGCGCCCGCCACACCTTGACTGTGACATCGTGCGCAGCAACCTGGACAGTGACGTGTAGCTCGCTTCCATCTTCGCGCAGCGCAGGGGTTATCGGCAAATCGCCGAAATCCGAATCGGTGTAAGCGGCATACTGGTTGCCCTCGCCGTCTACCTGCTGCTGGAAATAACCTTGGCGGTAGAGCAGTCCCACCGCGACGAATGGAATATGCAGATTGCTCGCCGCCTTGCAATGGTCACCGGCTAAGATGCCGAGCCCTCCAGAGTAAATCGGCAAGCTCTCGTGGAAGCCAAACTCGGCGCAGAAGTAGGCTACCAGATCGCTTTCAGGAAGCAACGCCTTGCCGTCGCGGCGCATCGGCTCATTGTGATAGATATCATAGGCCGACAATATTCGGTCAAAATGGTCGAGAAACACCTTATCGTCTGCCGCAACAGACAGCCGCTGCTGGTCAATGTGTTTGAGAAACGCCTTGGGGCTGTGGCCGACGGCGTCCCACAGCGCCGGATCCAAACGCGCGAACAGCGTTCGCGTGGCACGATCCCAGCTGTACCAGAGGTTGTTGGCGAGCTCTTCGAGACGAGCCAGCCGGGGCGGGATTCTGGGATTGACCTCGAGAGAAAAGGGGGTGCCTGGTCTTCGCTGCATAGAATGCTTCCAAGCGCCGCAGTCAAGCGGCCATGTGATCCTTTTTTGATGTACGCCAATTTTTATCTTAGCCTAAACCAGAACGGCGGCGATAGCGTTCCGTCTGAAAGTCCAGCAGCCAAGATAACCGGCACAGCGTACGCGCTCGCGGAAAGCGCCAAACTTCTTAATCCAATATA
>JAHFRG010000021.1 GCA_023258935.1 Betaproteobacteria bacterium | reverse complement strand
GGCATCATGGGTTTCCAGGATTGCTTGCACGAGCTGCGCATTCCTTACGCTTCCGAGAGCGCAATCGAGTTTGCCGACCGCTCCATGGAAGCGGTGGCCTACTATGCTTACTGGGCGTCTACCGAGCTCGCTACCGAGCGCGGGCGCTACCCCTCGTACCCCGGCTCGTTGTGGAACCGCGGCATACTTCCACAGGACACTTTGAAGCTGCTACATGAGGCGCGCGGTGGTTATGTCGAGGTGGATCAATCGTCTGCACTCGACTGGGATGCTTTGCGCGCGCGCATCAAGAACTACGGAACGCGCAATTCCAACTGCCTGGCGATTGCGCCTACTGCCACCATCGCCAACATCATCGGGGTTTCTGCGAGCATTGAGCCCACTTACCAGAACTTGTATGTTAAATCCAACCTGTCCGGCGAGTTCACGGTAGTGAATCAGTATCTGGTGGAGGACTTGAAAAAGCTTGGCATGTGGGATGAGGTGATGATTTCGGACCTCAAGTATTTCGACGGGGGCCTATCGAAAATCGACCGCATCCCCAGTGAAATCCGCAACCTTTACGCCACAGCTTTTGAAATTGACCCAGTGTTTCTGGTGGAAGCGGCCTCGCGCCGCCAGAAATGGATTGACCAGGCGCAGTCCCTCAATATTTATATGGCGGGGGCAAGCGGCAAAAAACTCGATGAGATTTACAAGCTGGCATGGCGGCGTGGTTTAAAGACTACTTATTACCTGCGTACATTGGGTGCAACGCACGCCGAAAAGTCTACGGTCAAGGCCGGGCAGCTCAATGCCGTACCGGTGGGGGAAAACCAGACTCAAGATGGAGTGGAGTTGTGTTCCATCGACAAATCCAATTGTGAATCTTGTCAGTGACGAGCATCCACCTAAAACTACATAAAGGAGGCGAAAATGTTGCAGTTTGAAGATGATTTGAGCTCGATTCCAGGTCTCGGCCTGCAACCGGTGACCGGATTCGTTCCAGCGGCACCTGCATTAACGCAACCCGAAGAACGTTATGCTGCCGGCAACAGCGTGAAGCGCATTTCAGTCGAAGACAAGCACATCATCAATTGCCGCGCTGATGTTAACCAGCTGGTGCCATTCAAATACAAATGGGCTTGGGAAAAATACCTCGCTGCCTGCGCCAATAACTGGATGCCGCAGGAAATCAACATGAGCCGCGATATCGCGCTGTGGAGGGACCCGCACGGCCTCACCGAAGACGAGCGACTCATCGTTAAGCGCAATCTGGGGTTTTTTGTCACGGCCGACAGCCTCGCCGCGAACAATATCGTGCTCGGCACTTACCGCCATATAACCAATCCGGAATGCCGGCAGTATTTGTTGCGCCAGGCATTTGAGGAGGCTGTTCACACCCATGCTTACCAATACATCACTGAAAGCCTGGGACTCGATGAAGGCGAAATTTTCAATATGTATCACGAAATTGCGAGCATCCGCGACAAGGACGAATTCCTGTTGCCGTTTATCGACACGCTGACCAATCCGGAATTCAAGACCGGCACGATGGAAAATGACCAGAAGCTCCTGAAGAGCCTGATTGTGTTCGCCTGCATTATGGAAGGGATGTTTTTTTACGTAGGTTTCGTGCAGATATTGGCGCTCGGTCGGCAGAACAAAATGACCGGCTCGGCCGAACAGTATCAGTACATCCTGCGCGATGAGTCAATGCACTGCAACTTCGGTATTGACGTTATCAACCAGATCAAGATGGAAAATCCACATTTGTGGACGCCGGAATTCCGCGAGGAGATAAAAGAATTGATCCAGAAAGGAGTGGAACTGGAGTACCGCTACGCTGAAGACACCATGCCGCGCGGCGTATTGAGTCTCAATGCGTCAATGTTCAAGGAATACTTGCGTTTTATTGCCAACCGCCGCTGCCAACAGATCGGGCTGGATGCGATGTTCCACGGCGCGACTAATCCTTTCCCTTGGATGAGCGAATTGATCGATTTGAAGAAGGAGAAAAACTTTTTTGAGACCCGCGTGATCGAGTATCAAACAGGCGGGGCGTTGAACTGGGATTGAAATCATGGGCCGAAATGGCAAGACGGGCGCAAAAAGCAGGACGTATCAGTCCCCAAGCCGGCACCTTGAAGAACTGCTGCAGAATCTCGGTATGGCTTTATGTCGCGAAAGCAACGAGCTGCCGGATCCCAGGATGAGTGGTGGTGGCAAGCGGTAGCATGAGTAGTACCCTGTTTAACTTTCAAATTGGAGGTTGAAATGGCAGCGAAACGTAAAGGCAAGAAGAAATCAGCGAAAAAGAAAAAAGTATCGAGAAAGAAAAAAGCAATAAAAAGGAAATCGGCGAAAAGGAAAACGGTCAAAAAAAAGAAGGCCGCGGCAAGAAAATCTGCCAGAAAAAAAGCGGCCAAAAAGAAGTCAGCAAAGAAGAAAGCGGCCAAAAGGCCCGCCAGGAAAAGGGCGAAAGCCAGAAAGCCTATGTCAACGTCGGTAACAGGTACCGTCCCAACGACGGCGCCACAGCCGATGTCAAGACCAGCACCGTCGGCTTGGCCCTTTGCACCGAGTGGCGCAAGACCAGCACCGTCGGCTTGGCCCTTTACTCCGACTGGCTCAAAGCCATTGTAGCTGATTCAGCAGCGACTGCGGAGCTTCACCCTTAGGGTGGCGTACCCGCGGTCGCTACGCTGGGCCTATTTGCCGTATCGGTGTATCAAAACGGAGAGTGACATGGTACCACTAATTTTTAGTGCGGGAGGCGGCAAGAAAGGAATTTTTACGCCGTTTTATCAAGGAATAAGGATAAAAAGCCTTTGTTGCCTTAAAAATATCGGTGAGTTTATCGCAGCGCGTAAAATAATGTATTGCATTGAATGTAAAGGTGAAAATTACGTAATAAATACGGAGGAATTCGAAACGTCGGGAGGCGGGGAGTGCTATCGTTAACTACTCTTTTGTTGGAGACACTAGAGCAGAGCGTTTGTAAAATGTCTCCCATATTAATAAGTTTATGGGAAATTTTATCGCTTCGCACCATATATATATGAATTTAGAAGAGTTAAAATTAATAAAATAATATTAAAACAAGATGATATAATGTTACTGCATTGCACCATTTTATCAGAGGCAAGTTTTAGACAAAGGTGTTTTCAAGCCCTCTGGCAAGCAGCTAACAGGGTAAATACGGTCCTCGTAGGAGTTTTGGTATTTAGGCTTAAACCCGGTTGGTAAACGAGGAGGTTTTTACAATCATGGAAAAGTCGACACAACTTGAAGTCAATAGCACTGCTCCGTTACTTGAAAAGGGACGGGGTGTGATCGTTTTTTTGGCACTTCTAATGAGCTTGCTGTCTCTCGCGTTGAGCCTGCACTCCACGGACTTGACTCAAATGGAGAGCACCGCTCTCCCTACCACAAACCATGCACTCTCGCCGGTCCAGAAAGAATCGGAAAGATTGCCGGAACAAGATGTGCTGGAGCCAAGGGTACCGGCGGATGGTAAACTGCTGGCGCTCGCGGAATTCGTCTCGAAGCGGTACCGCGTGTCTTTGGATGTCACGTTGGAACTGGTTAGTGCCGCTTTCGCGGCGGGCGAGCAGACCGGTCTTGATCCTTTGCTGATTATCGCCGTAATGGCGGTTGAATCGCGATTTAATCCCATAGCAGAAAGCGTTGCCGGTGCAAAAGGCCTGATGCAGGTGATTCCCAGGTACCACATGGAAAAAATAATTGCCTCAGGCGGAGAAAAAGCTGTATTCGAGCCCGAAATCAACATTCTGCTAGGCGCCAGGATACTGAGGGAATACATCGTGCGCAGCGGGGATCTTGCTACTGGGCTGCAAATGTATAATGGCTCGCCGGAAAAGGGCTCCAATCAGTACGCTGAGAAAGTAATCAGTGAAAAACAGCGGCTCCAGCAAATCCTGAAAAATTACCGCAGCCAAGTTTAATTTACCATCTCGGCGCACGGCAGTTCATACAGCGTGTTTCTATTCGCGTTACTCGCCAACCAGCAACGTCGCTCAGCGGCCTGCTCACGCTAGCTAGTTTCAGTCTAGGCAGCACGAAGCAGCATTATTGCTAGTACCGGTGGTACGGGAGGGATTGATAGATCGGGCGGCAAAATGGGTTGTAGATATGGGTTGGTTTAATGAGGAATAGCAGGACTGAGATGCTTTACGCTTAACTTACGGTTTTGATTGTAAGTACCTACTTCAATCAATTACCTCAGAGCGGCGCTGGATCCGATGCTGGCGCTCGCGCTCCGCCTGGATAAGAAAAAATCAGACCTCGCGCTGCGTCCCGCGCTTGGTACCAAGCTTACGGCCTGGATGAAGCGCCTTGAGACGCTTCCCTATTTTGCCGAGACCTTTCCGCTGCACTGGAGATAGAGCTGTGCATCAGCTTTTATGAAGGAATGCTTGCAGTCGGCGCATCCCTTCCATCAGATTTTCCAGAGATGTAGTGTAGGCAAAGCGCACATGGCGCTGTGCTTCATAGTTGCCAAAATCCACCCCCGGAGTTATGGCAACCCCGGCGTGCTCCAGAACATCCCGGGCAAATGTCTCGCTGTTTTTGGTAAAGCGGCTGCAGTCGGCATAGAGATAGAAAGCTCCCTGGGGATTAATCGGTACATCGAAGCCGAGATTGCGCAGGGCGGGCAGCAGGTAATCACGGCGGCGTTGGAATTCAGTTCGCCGTTGTTCCAGGATGGCAATGGTCTCTGGTTGAAAAGCGGCAAGCGCGGCGTATTGCGCAGGAGTGGAAGCTGCGAGAAAAATGTTCTGAGCGAGCTTGTCAGCATCGCGCACATAGGTTTCCGGCGCCACCAGCCAGCCCAGGCGCCAGCCGGTCATCCCAAAATATTTGGAAAAGCTGTTGATGACAAAAACTTCGTCTGAAACAGACAATGTTGTTGCGGCTTCCCCTTGGTACACCAGCCCATGGTAGATTTCATCAGAGATTAGTTTGCCGCCCAAAGCATGTACTTTTTCCACTATGGCGCGCAGATTTTCCGGGTCCAACAGCGTCCCTGTCGGATTGGCGGGTGAAGCAATCATCACCGCGGTGGTCATGGCATCCCAATGTTTGGCAATGAGTTCGGGAGTGAGCTGGTAACCGGTAGCAGAGTCCGTTCCTATGCCTATGGGGAGACTTTCGATGAGTCGCACAAAATGGCGGTTGCAGGGATAACCCGGATCGCTCATCAGCACTTTCTCGCCGGGATTAATCAGGATACCCAGTGCCAGGAGCAGGGCGCCGGATGCGCCCGGGGTGACGATGATACGAGCAGGTGAAATGCCAAGACCGTAACGCTCCAAGTAGAAGGCCGCGATGGCTTGGCGCAGCTGTGGGAGCCCCAGTGCCGGCGTGTAGTGAATATTGCCCAGTTGCAGTGCGCGAATTCCTGCGGCGATGACCGGCTGCGGGGTAGGGAAATCCGGCTCTCCGATTTCCATGTGAATGATGGAGCGCCCCTGTGCTTCGAGCTCGCGTGCCCGCGCCAGGAGCGCCATCACATGGAAGGGCTGTATGTCCGACATCCTGCGTGCGATGCGCGAACTTTCTCGAATATCTTCCGGCTTCACAGTTTATGTGTCCCGATCATCAATCTTTTGAAAACTGAATAATGTTCGTCAAAGCCTTCGCCGTCCTGTTTGGGCGTGCGTTTCACCGTGACCCATACTTCAAGAGTAAAGCTTTCGCATAAATCAGCTGTGTAAGCCACTTCCTCTTCCGCCAGCACGCGCGCAGCTTCCTCAGATGGCGCTCCCAGAGAGTTTAGAAAATACCGGGTCAGGGTTTGGATAAGCTGGTGGTAGGTGACTTCGTCGATTTCCACCACTTCTGCGATGGTGCAGCGCCCAAAAGTGGCAAGGCCGATAAACGAGGTGTCGCAATGGCAATGGGGGCGGAAATGCTGGCTGGAAGCCAGGTCGCACACTGCATAGCCACCGCAGACCATCCATTCTCCATCTTCAGCTACGCCTTCTTGGGCATAAACGCGGCTGTCGGAGTCATCGAGACGCACTGCTTTAAGGAATTTCATGATCTTGCCCGATTGGGTGAGCAAAAAGCTTAACTTAATTCCAAGAGTTCCCCAAGCGCGAAAACTGTTTTTTGCGGTAATATCGTCGAGACACGCAAGGAGTCTTAATGAAAACCAGCCCGCAACCCGGCCTCACCTATGAATTTAAGTTCAAAATCCCGGTAACCAAGACTGTTCCACATCTTTTTCCGGAGTCGCAACTATTCCGGGAAATGCCGCAGGTGCTCGCCACCGGTTTCATGGTTGGGCTTGTCGAGTGGGCATGCATCGAGGCTATTCGCCCTTGTCTTGATTGGCCGCGTGAGCAAACTTTAGGCACACGTGTAAATCTCAACCACACTGCTCCTACACCTCCGGGCCTCACAGTCACGGTGAAGGTCAGACTGGAAAAAGTCGAGGGCCGCAGATTGGAGTTTGCGGTGAACGCCCACGATGGTGTGGATACCATCTCCACCGGCACGCATGAGCGCTTCATCATTGATAGCGCGAAGTTTGGGACAAAAGTGGCCGAAAAGATGGCACATTTTGCTGAGTAAAAAGCCGAATTTTCCCACCTGCATATTTAGGGTTGTCATTGGCTGTAAAGCTTGCTAAAAATAAATTAGGTTCTAGCAAATGTGCCGTGGAGGCACGAGGAGGAAACATGACTGATACCATTCGCAAAGTAGACTACTTTACCGTAAGCGCTGCCAACAAAGTAGGTCAAGGCGTGCGCATGCTGAAAGCGCTGCGTGATGCCAACGTGAATTTGCTGGCTTTTTCAGGCTTTCCGAGGGCAGGCCGCGCGCAAATTGATTTTATTCCAGAAGATACAACGGCTCTCAAAGACGCGGCTAAAAAGTCGGGATTCAAGCTCAGCGCGAAAAAAACCGGGTTTTTGATCCAGGGGCAGGATCGCGTCGGCGCCATAGTTAATACTCTGGACAAGCTGGCCGAAGCCAAAATAAACGTTACCGCCCTGGACGCAGTGACGGCCGGAGAAGGGCGCTACGGCGTGATTTTCTGGGTGAAACCCAAGGACGTGGCGAAAACCGCTAAGGTTATAGGGGCGATGTAGGGAAACGACGTTCAACCGCTGATGCGGTTTTCCAGCCGGCCGATTCCCTCGATTTCAGTTTCCAGCAGGTCGCCGGGTTTTAAAAACTCGGGTGGTTTGCGGGCAAAACCCACTCCCGGCGGTGTGCCGGTAGAAATGATATCGCCTGCTTCCAGGGTCATACCCAGCGACAGTTCAGCGATGAGACGCGGGACTTTAAAATAGAGGTGGCGGGTGTTGGAATCCTGCTTGGGGATACCGTTGACGCGAGTCACCACTCTCAGGTTGTTGGGGTCTAGTTCGTCGCGTGTCACAATCCACGGCCCCATCGGGCATGCTCCGTCGAGGCTCTTGCCTTTGAGCCACTGTCCACCGTGCCGGCGCTGAAGGTCGCGCGCCGTAACGTCGTTCACCACGGTATAGCCGAATACGTAATCCAGCGCTTCGTTCTCGGAGATATTCTTGCCGTTTTTGCCGATAATGACGGCCAGCTCCACTTCCCAGTCGATTTGCTCAGACACTTTTGCATCATAGGGAATCGCGTCGTAGGGTCCGGTTACGGCGGTCGGGGCCTTGCTGAAAAATACCGGGTACGCCGGCAAATCCTGGCCGTTATGGCGGATGGCTTCGCCTTCGGCGAAGTGCTCAAGGTAGTTCCATCCAATACAGAATACATTCTTCCGCGGCCTCGGAATGGGCGCGAGGAGCTTGAGTCCGGCAAGCGCCAAATCTGTGCCTTTTGACTGGAGAAGTTTCCGTACCGCGGCCAACCCCGCAGCGCCGGAGCTGATGAGCGCGAGCATGTCGGAAGCATCAAACGGGAGCTTCAATTTCAGCCGTCCGGCCTTCTCTCCCACGTCGAGCACATGCTCGCCGTCGCGCAGCACTCCGACTCGCGCCGAGCCATCGCGCATAAAAGTCAGGAAGCGCACGCAGCGTACCGGCTTTCAGTCATTATTTTGTTAGGCTGCTGAGTCATCCGCAGGCAGGGTCGTAGTTCCTTACAGACCTTAAGGAATTTGGCCGATTCCTGAGTGAAATCCGGTGCAATATTACCAAGTCGTAGTGCCATGTTTGCGATCCTTGCTCGAAAGCTTGAATACAAGGGCTTTGGCAGCCGTCCAACGAAATATAGCAGACGCCAAGCCGCTATCAAAGCAACGCTTTACGCTATGATTAGAGTAATGGTTCTGTGTAGCTGGTGCGCATTCCCGGCTCGGCGCGCGGAGAGGAATGATGGACAGGAAAATAGCGGTGGTAACCGGTGCCAACCGCGGCATTGGCTTTGAAATATGCAGCCAGCTTGCCGCCAAAGGGATAGGCGTCGTGCTCACCAGCCGCGATGAGGCAAAGGGCCGAATGGCGGTTGCACAACTGCGAAGCAAGGGGCTGGAAGTAGAGTTTTATCAGCTTGACGTGACCGATGCTTCCGGCATTCAGCGGCTTGGGGGCTTCCTCGAGCGCAAATACGGTGCAGTCGATATCCTCATCAACAATGCGGGAATCATGGCCGATGCTGAGGGTTCGGGTGTGCTGTATGTCCAGCTTCGTGTGGTGCGCGCAACTATGGAAACCAACGTCTATGGACCGCTATTATTATGTCAAGCGTTGATTCCACCGATGCGCAAGAAAAATTTCGGCCGCATCGTCAATATTTCCAGCGGCTCCGGTCAGCTCTCCGAGATGGGCAGAGGCACGCCGGCGTACCGCATATCTAAGACCGCGCTTAATGCATTGACACGCACGCTGGCAGCAGAGCTTAAAGGCACCAATATACTAGTGAATTCCATGTGTCCGGGCTGGGTCAAAACCGATATGGGCGGCCCCAATGCGGTAAGAACGGTAGCCGAGGGCGCCGATACCGCAGTGTGGCTTGCGACTCTGCCTGACGGCGGCGCAAGCGGCGGCTTTTACCGCGATAGAAAAGCAATTTCCTGGTGACAGCCTTGTCAGCAAGCAAACCGAATTCGGATCGCGACTGGCTGGTGAAACAGCTTGCGCGCGCTCTTATTTCGCCGCAGTGGCAGGGCGGGTCTGAGCAGGCATTGGTTGAGCCTGACAATGCAATTCAGGCTGCGGTCCTGGTGCCGTTGATAAATCGTGATTCAGAGATAACAGTGCTGTTTACCCAGCGCACCACGCATCTTGTGGACCATGCCGGTCAAATCAGCTTCCCCGGCGGGCGGGTGGAAGCGGGCGATGCGAGCACGCAAGATACGGCATTACGCGAGGCCGAGGAAGAAATCGGATTGCCGCGTTCGCAGGTGGATGTCCTGGGAATGTTGCCGGATTACTATATCCCGACCGGTTTTCGTGTGACTCCGGTAGTGGGGCTGATTGAAGCGCCTTTTCCAGTGAAACTCGACAGTTTTGAAGTTGAGGAAATTTTCGAAGTCCCACTGCATTTTTTTCTCGACCCCGCAAATCATGAGCAGCACACCACGAACTTCCAAGGCAGGCCGCGGCAATATTACGCCATGCCTTACCAGGGGCGTTTTATCTGGGGCGCAACGGCGGGAATCCTGTATAACCTGTACCAAGCGCTGCGCGGTCAGATAGGATAGTTAATTGATTTTCAGGATAGCCTCCGCCTTGCCCAGCGTGTCTAAGGATTCCTGGTGTTTGCCGGCTTTGTGCAGAGCCTCGCCTTCAGCGCGCAGCTTTTTCACTTCTGCCAATTGCGCGGCACTGATCTTGGGATTGGCGGCGAGGGCGTCGTCGATTTTTTTCATTTCTTGCGGGCAATGAAAAGCGAACGCGGAAGCGGTTAGCAAAGCCATAATTATTGCGAGCAGAAATTGTTTGATGTGCATGTTGTACTCCTTTGGTTGAATCGGGGTAACAGCTACCTGAATACTTGATACTTGAGGACTTGTACTTCGCGAGTTACACAGCAACACAACCGGCATCCAGTCCATCCAGTGATGCGGGTATGCTGATTGTTGCTGCTAAAAAGTATAGCACAGGTTTATTTTACCTAGCTTGAGCGTAATCTGGCGGTGCAACTCATACATGTGGCAATATAAGGACTTGCAAACAAAATGGTAGCTAAAATGCCTAACACCCGCAAAGACCAGGAAATCTCGATGTTGCGTTCTGAAATCGAAATGCTGATGTCCGAACGCAGAAACCTGCTCAGAGTCACCGGCGCCGCCGCGGTATTCGTCGCCAACTTGGATAGCAAAAGCCTGCCGCGGGAAACCTACGCATCGGCGGAGATGCTGGCCGAAGGATTGAACGCGCTTCCCGAAGATACTCTGCGTGATGCGCTGGATGTGGTAAAAGGGCGAGGAGCGGCCGCGGAAGCGAAAAAATAGTCTGGAACAGGTTGTATTAATTGCGTACTCAACCAGAAGATAAAGTGGATGTCCAAGTCGCAAAACCCAAAGTCGGCGTGATTTTGACCGGAGGCGGCGCGCGAGCCGCTTATCAAGTAGGCGTGCTGTGGGCTATATCCCGTTTGCTGCCCAGGAACGCCCCTAACCCTTTTACCATTATCTGCGGTACCTCTGCAGGGGCCATCAATGCCGCCGCATTGGCGATCAGCGCCACCGGGTTCCGTGCAGGAGTGGGGCGGTTGATGGCGGTATGGCGGAATTTTCATGTGGAACAGGTTTATCGTTCCGACCCTGCGGGAGTATTCTTTTCCGGCGCGCGCTGGTTTGCGGCGCTTCTGGCTGGAGGGTTGGGCAAACATAATCCGGTTTCACTGCTCGACAACAGCCCGCTCAAGGAACTGCTAAGACAAAAACTCGAATTCAAAGGCCTACAGGAGAGCATTGATCACGGCGCGCTCAGCGCCTTGAGCATTACAGCTTCAGGCTATACTTCAGGTCAGTCCGTAACTTTTTACCAGGGGGTGCCTACGTTGTCGCCGTGGAAGCGCGCGCGGCGTTTGGGCCTTCCTACGCAAATCGGCCTCGATCATCTGCTTGCGTCCTCGGCGATTCCCTTTGTGTTTCCCGCGGTGAAAATCAACCGCGAATATTTCGGAGACGGCTCGATGCGCCAGTTCGCGCCGATCAGCCCAGCCTTGCATTTGGGCGCGGAGCGCGTGCTAGTAGTGGGCGTGGCCCTGGTGGAAGAAGCGAGGCGGGAGAAATCCGAGGGATATCCATCGCTGGCGGAAATCGCCGGCCACACCTTGAACAGCATTTTTCTTGACGGCATGGAAGTGGATCTTGAGCGGCTGCAGCGCATTAACAAAACTATTAGCATGGTGCCGCCCGAAGTCCTTGAGAATAGCGAGTTCTTTTTGCATCACGTGGATGTGCTGGTGATTTCCCCGAGTGAGACTATCGAGTCCATCGCTGCAAAACATGTGCATAGTTTGCCGCGCACTATCCGCTTTCTGTTGCGCGGGATGGGTGCGACCCGACGCAGCGGGTCAAATTTTGCAAGCTATTTATTATTCGAGAAACCGTTTTGCCGTGAACTTATGGATCTGGGTTACCATGACGCGATGAACCAAAAACAGGAAATCCTGAAATTTCTTGGCTATGTCCCGAGCAGTGTTGAAGCCTAGAAGGTTGCCCTGCCGTTACTTTAGCGAGCTTAACGCCTGCAATACTGCTTGGCGCGTTATAGTGACTTCTTGGGCAACCCGTTCCACGCTTTTTTCGACGCTTTCAATGCTAGTCAAACTCTTGCTTCCAGGTTTGAGACAAGTGCTCCGCTGCCTTGGGGGCGGGCTCTGGGATTATCCGGCTCAAGTGCTTGATGAGCAATACCTTGCTTCAGCCGGTGATGGGGTTTCCAAGCTGCTGGTTTTTCTGGTAATGCGCGTAATCCACCGCCAGCTGCAACTCCCACAGGTTTTTCAGCATTCGAATGAGGCGATACGAACGCTGCGGTTTTCCTCGGTGATCTTATCGCGCCAGGTATTGTAGGTAAGGCGGACAACGCCACAAACAGGCTGATAATGGCTACAGCATTAGCCTTGAGTTGATGCACAAATGTTTTGGGAGATAAATCCATGGCTTCACAGAATGAGGGAGTTTGCGGTATATTCAAACCAGGCTTTCAAATTTGCGCAGTGTTAACTATAGTTGAGACAAGCAACGCATCAAGACGGTCAAATTGGAATGAATAAGATTGATATCCCGCATTGGGCAACGCAGGTTGAGGTTGCCGCAATGCTCAACAACGGAACATTGCCATGAGCCGAGCCTTCGTCAAAGAGCAGGATGACAAACCGGCAATTGATGAATTGCCGGAGCGGCCGCAAAGCCCGCATCCCAATTACATCACGCCTAAAGGCTACGCGCAGTTGCAGGAGCGCTGCCAGGTATTGCTTAAGCAGCGCTCAGCGCTCGCGGCGGATGCCGATGACCCGCTAGCCACGCAGCAACTTAAACAGGTGGAGCGAGATTTGCGTTATTTCCAAGGACGGCTCGAGCGCGCCATCGTTGTTGATCCAACAACCCAGCCCGCTGGCGAAGTGCATTTTGGCGCAGGGGTGAGCGTGCGGGACGAAAACGGTGAAGCACACGAATTCACTATCGTTGGCGAAGACGAAGCAGACGCGGCTAAAGGCAAGGTGAGCTGGGACTCGCCGCTCGCCCACGCGATGATCGGCGCGCGAGTGGGAGATAATGTGGTGTGGAAACGTCCTGCAGGGGATTTGGGACTGGAAATCATTGCGATCCGCTATGCGCGCGATTGAGGAAGCGCAAGCGGTTATGCGGGCGGTGAGCGCGATGCTGTCTTCTAAACTTTCGCTAACTAAAACACGCTATTAATGAGCCTGGTCTTTGCGCTGATAGCGGCGCTCATGCTAGAGCAATTCCATACGCTAGGGCCGCACAATCGAATTTACGGATGGTGCGCCCGCTATGCCGATTTCCTGCAACGCCGCTTCAACGCTGGCGCGAGCTATCAGGGTGTAATTGCCTGGTTTGCCGCAATATTACCTGCGCTTATTGTTGCCGGAGCAGTCTATTATTTTCTGAACAAACTCCATCCCTTCCTCGGCTGGCTGTGGAACGTGGCGGTACTCTATATCACCATGGGTTTTCGTCAATTCAGCCACATTTTCACACGCATTCATAAAACGCTGCGCGAGGGTGATTTGCAGCAAGCACGGGAGCTGCTGGGTGAATGGCGCAGTGAGAACACAGCTCAATTTTCCACCAATGAAATTGTGCGGGTGGTGATTGAGGAAGGCCTGGTTTGTTCCCATCGCTATGTGTTTGGTGTGATTTTCTGGTTTGTGGTCTTGCCGGGCCCACTGGGCGCTGTGTTATACCGGTTCGCATCCATTTTGAGCGCGAAATGGGACAGCCGCGATAACCCGCAGCTCGCCGCGTTTGGCAAATTCGCGGTGCAGATATTTAATGCGATAGATTGGTTGCCGGTGCGGCTTACTGCAGTTGGCTTCGCCATAGTTGGTGATTTTGAAGACGCGCTGTACTGCTGGCGTGCGCAAGCCATGTCCTGGTTTAATGCCGCGCAGGGCGTCATCCTCGCCAGCGGCGCCGGCGCGCTGGGCGTGCGTTTGGGAGAACCCCTGCACCAATACGACAGCAGCCTCAACTATCGTCCCGAGCTTGGACTCGGCGAGGAAGCGGATGTCGAGCACCTGGAAAGCGCCATCGGCCTGATATGGCGCGCCTTGGTGTTGTGGCTGCTGGTATTGCTGATGTTTGGTCTTGCGAGTTGGGCGGGCAGCTAGAAAACTTTTTACTTGAACTTGTAATATTGCTGGTTGAGAAATGCCGCCACATGCTCTTCATCTTCCGGGAACAGACCGGCATTGGTATTGGTGCTGCAAATGTCGATTCGCGCGAGCAGCTGTTGTGGTGTTGTGACGATGCGGTTAGGGCGGGTATACACCTTTGACCCATCTCCGCCGTACATGGAAACATGACAGGCTCTGCAGGATTTCTGCTCCAGGCTGTTGCCGATCTTCGGGTCGCCTTTAGGGAAGGGATCGGCTGCGGACGGCAAAGCAGCTAACACCAGCAAGAGCATCACAAAGCGGCAGTTCATGGTGTTTCCTTCGTTGCAATAACCGGGTGCACTAATTACGTGTAGCCCCCTGCAGCCGAGCGATGCGCAGAGCGGCAGGTGGGTGGGAGTCGTAAAAGGCGGAATGCAGCGGGTCGGGCGTGAGTGTGGAGGCGTTGTCCTTATAAAGCTTCACCAGTGCCTGCATTAAATCGGAAGCGCTAGAATACTGTACGGCGTATTGGTCCGCTTCATATTCATGCATCCGTGAGTAGGCGCTCAACAACGGTTGCAGCAGGAATGTGAAAACCGGCGTGATCATGAAAAACAGCAGCAGCGCCATGCTGGTGGAAGGAGTGGTGACGCCGAGGCCTTGGTAAAACCAAGGTTCGTTCATCAGCACGCCCAAAAGCCACAGAAACGCCAGGCTCACGGCAAAAATCAAGAGCATGCGCTTGATCACATGATAGAGCTTGTAATGACCCAGTTCATGCGCCAGCACTGCCTCGATTTCAGCGGGCTCCAGCCGGGAGAGCAGCGTATCGAAGAACACGATGCGCTTGGCTGTGCCGAAGCCGGTGAAATAGGCGTTGCCGTGGTTGCTGCGCTTCGAGCCGTCCATCACAAACAGGCCTTGTGATTTGAAACCGCATTTGGTGAGCAGGCGTTCCACGCGTGTTTTGAGTTCCGGGTTTTCCATCGGCGAGAATTTGTTGAACAGCGGCGCTATGTAGGTTGGATAAATCGCCAGCACCAGCACGTTGAAAGCCACCCACGCAAGCCAAACGTAGAACCACCAGTTTTGTCCCATTTTTGCCATCAGCCACAATACACAGAACAAAAGCGGCACTCCGAATACTGTGGCGAGCAGCGCTTGTTTCAATAGATCCACCACAAACAGAATGGGTGTCATCTGGTTAAAACCAAAGCGAGCCTCAATAACAAAAGTGCGGTAAACATTCATTGGGATTTCAACGGCGCTGACAATCAATGCCACACTGATGATCAGCGCCATACCGAAAGCCAGATCGCCTCCCAGCCGTTCGGCCCACCAATCGCTGAGCAGCTGAAGTACACCGCCGAGAGTAAGCGCGAGCAGCAACAACGCATCAATGACTGCGTGCGCCATGTGCAGCCTGGTCTTGGCGCTGCTGTAATCGGCGGCTTTCTGGTGCGCTGGCAAGTTGATTTGCGCCGTGAATTCCTGCGGCACATTATCGCGATGTGCCCGGATGTGGCCGATATGGCGGATTCCCAGCCACAGACGGGTCGCGGTGGCCAGCAGCAGGGCGACCAGAAAAATCGCTGTAAAGGTGTGCATGCTTCAGCTCAAGTGACGGAGGGCGTGCGATTATGACACAATAAGCGCTTACAAATTCAAAGATACATTATGGCACAAGACGCAAATCATCTCATCTGGATTGACATGGAAATGAGCGGCCTCAATCCGGACACTGACAAAATCCTTGAAGTCGCGCTAGTCGTGACGGATAGCGACTTGAATACCGTTGCGGAAGCGCCGGTGCTGATAGTACGCCAGCCTGCTGCTTTGCTGGAGGCAATGGATGAATGGAACAAATCCACGCACGCCAAAACGGGGTTGATAGGCAAGGTCAAGGCTTCCAAACTGAGCGTAGCCGAGGTCGAAGCGCAGCAAATCGCTTTCTTGAGCCAGCACGTGCCGGCCAAGGCGTCCCCCATGTGCGGCAATTCGATCTGCCAGGACCGTCGTTTTCTGGCGCGCCACATGCCGCAACTGGAGGCCTATTTTCATTACCGCAACCTCGATGTCAGCACATTAAAAGAGCTTGTGAAGCGCTGGAAACCCGATATTGCGGGCGGAGTTACCAAGCAAAGCAAGCACGAAGCTCTGGCGGATATTTACGAATCCATCGAGGAAATGAAATATTATCGCGAACATTTCATCAAGCCTTAATTTTCGCGCGTCTTCAATCAATACCGATTTCCATCTCATGGAGCAGCAGCAGAATCCTCACCGCCGCAGCGGTATTACCATGCTGGTCATCGCCTGGATGCTGGTTTTCGGTCTGGTGTACTGGTATTTCAGCGGCTGGGAGCAGCGCCAATACAATCCCAATCCGCAAGCGCTCATGCAGCAGCAAGGTGGTGAGCTGGTGTTGCAGCGTAACCGCGCCGGGCATTATGTCGCGGACGGGGAAATCAACGGCGCCAAAGTTACTTTCTTGCTGGATACCGGAGCGACCCAGGTCGCGCTGTCGTCGCAACTTGCTCGACAGCTTGGATTAAAACTTGGTGCCGCGATAGCGCTCAATACCGCTAACGGCAGCGTGATTGGTTATCAGACGCGGCTTGCCAACGTACGCCTTGGCCCGATCGAAATGCACGATGTCAGCGCGGTGGTTAGTGATAGCATGGATAGCCAAACCGTGTTGCTTGGCATGAGTTTCCTCAGACGCCTGGAATTTACTCAGCGCGACGAGCATATGATCCTGAAGCAGTCCGCACCGAGCACGGCTCGTTAGTCGCGGTTTATTTAGGGAGGGAGCCACTTGCAAGAAATCGCTGTCATCGGCCTGAGCGGCGATGGTGAACGCATGGCACGCCTCATGCGCGCAAGCGGGCTCAACCTCGCCGGATATGATCCTGACTCTGCGGCCTGTAGCAGGTTAGCCGAAGAATGTGCGTTTCAACCCTGCCACACTTTAGAGGAACTGATCTCTTCAGTGTCCAACCCGCGCAGGGTTTGGCTGATGCCTGGATCGGATGCGTGCTTCGAACCCCTTAAGCCACTGCTTGAAGCAGAGGACATTGTTGTCGACAGCGCCATTACTCATTACCAAACTGCTGTGCGTCGCGCCAAGCTACTGGCTGAACAGGGTATCAAGCTGATTGATGCCGGAGTATCCGGCTGCGGGACGTACTATGCGCTGATGCTGGGAGGGGAAGCACCCGCTATCGAAAAGCTTAAGCCATGTTTGGAGGCAATCTCGCCCGGGCGCTGGCTGCATTGCGGGCCCAGCGGTTCCGGCCATTTCGTGAAGCAGGCGCATCAGCATATTGAGCAAAGCGTAGCGCAAACCTTGATGCAAAGCCTGGCGGCAATAAAAAAGAGCGGGAGTTTCGACGTGGATTTACCTGCAATGGCGCAAAACTGGCTGGTTGGTGGTTCCTATCATGCCGGTGTGCAGGAACTGGCCTTGGGCTTTCTAAACGAAACAAATGTTCTGCCGCGGATTGCATCCAGCAATCCGCAAGAGCTGGCGATTTTGCGCCAGCAGATGACCCCGGCACTCAATCTGGCGCTCGCCTTGCACTACGCGGGCCAGGGTTCCAACCTGTTCCAGCAGCAGATTGCCTCGATGCTGGGCGCAGCTACGCAGCACAAGTCAGACTGAAGCCGGCGCTTCACGATTACTCCAGGTTGATCTCACCGTCGAATTTGACGTCAAACTTGAGTTTACCGATGCGCAAGTCCATGCTCACCGGTAAGGTTTCCTTGCCTGATATCATCCCCTGCGCCAGCGCCTTGCTTACCGCCTGCTCAATTTCGTGCTGCGATCTCACGCCAACCATTTTCAGGAATTTGCGTATGCTTAAATTAAAAGTTTCTTCGTTCATAAAGGCCCTTGTGTTTGGAAAGGGTATTACAAGGTTATCACTTATTTGTTGAGTTTGTAGTAATTGATCAAGCCGTTGGTTGAAGCATCGTGCGAGCCGGTTGTCCCGCTTAAGGAGAGTTCGGAACGAATACGCGCCGCCAGCCGTTTGCCGGCCTCCACTCCACATTGATCAAAAGAGTTGATGTTCCAGATCACTCCCTCGACAAACACTTTATGCTCGTAAAGCGCAATTAATAAGCCCAGGGTTTTCGGATCGAGTTTTTTTAACAAAATGGAATTGCTGGGTTGGTTGCCAGGAAATGTCTCGTGTTTCGCCCATTGTTCTGATTTTTCCCCGGTTACGCCTTGAGCGTCAAGATCGGCTTTTATTTCGCTTTCGGTTCTGCCTTGCATTAGCGCCTCGCTCTGCGCAAAGAAGTGAGATAGAAGTACCGCATGATGCTCGTTCAACGGATTATGCGTCTCGCAAGAAGCAAGAAAATCCGCTGGTATGAGCCGCGTGCCCTGGTACATCAGCTGATAAAAGGTGTGTTGCCCGTTAGTTCCCGCTTCCCCCCAAATGACGGGAGCGGTAGCATAGTCCACAGGCTCGCCTTCACGGGTCACCCGCTTGCCGTTGCTTTCCATTTCCAATTGTTGCAAGTAGACAGGCAA
>JAHFRG010000020.1 GCA_023258935.1 Betaproteobacteria bacterium | reverse complement strand
AAATGGTCGTAACAGAACCGCAGGTGGCGGCTTACATCAGCAACCCGAATTTCAGCGCAGAGCAAGTCGAGAGTGCGCTGCTTGGCATTTGTGGCGAAAAACTCGACGGCATGGGCAGGAATTTTGTGCAGGTGCTCACGCGCAACGACCGCCTTACCTTGCTGCCCGAAATCCGGGAATTGTTTGAAGCGCTCAAGTCGGAACAGGAAGGCGTGCTCGAAGTGAAGATCAATTCAGCGTTTCCGCTGAACAAAAAACAGGAAAGCGAACTGGTACGGCGTCTAAAACACAGATACCAGCGCAAAATCGTCACTCAGCTTAGCGTTGAACCCGAGTTGATTGGCGGAGTGATAATCGCGGTCGGCGACCATGTTCTCGATGCCACGGTGCGCGGCAAACTGGAAGCGATGCGTACCGCATTGACAAGATAAATCGGCAACCCTTCGGAATAGTTCAGGAGCAGAAATGCAAGTTAACCCTTCGGAAATCAGTGAACTGATAAAAAACAGGATTGAGAGCCTCGCGGTGTCGGCGGAATCGCGCACGCAGGGCACGGTCATTTCCGTAACTGACGGCATCTGCCGCATACACGGCCTCTCCGACGTAATGCAGGGTGAGATGCTGGAATATCCCAAGAACACTTTTGGCCTCGCGCTTAATCTGGAACGCGACTCGGTGGGCTCGGTGGTGCTGGGCGAATACGAGCATATCACCGAAGGCGATATCGTGAAGTGCACCGGCCGCATCCTGGAAGTCCCGGTGGGCGAAGCGCTGATCGGGCGCGTGGTGAACTCGCTTGGCCAGCCGATAGACGGCAAAGGCCCGATTCAGGCCAAGGAGACCTCGCCCATCGAAAAAATCGCTCCGGGAGTGGTGTGGCGAAAATCAGTTTCGCAGCCGGTGCAAACCGGCTTGAAGTCAATTGACTCCATGGTGCCGATCGGCCGCGGCCAGCGCGAGCTCATCATAGGCGACCGCCAAACGGGCAAGACGGCGGTGGCGGTGGACACCATCATCAATCAGCAGGGCAAGGACCTGATTTGCATTTATGTCGCGATAGGACAAAAGGCTTCCAGCGTCGTCAATGTGGTGAGGAAGCTCGAAGAGCATGGGGCCATGGCTTATACCATCGTAGTAGCGGCTTCCGCCTCCGAATCCGCAGCGATGCAGTACATCGCGCCCTATTCCGGTTGCACCATGGGTGAGTACTTCCGCGACCGCGGCCGGGACGCACTGATTATTTACGACGACCTCACCAAGCAGGCCTGGGCCTATCGCCAGATTTCGCTGCTGCTGCGCCGCCCGCCGGGGCGCGAAGCCTATCCCGGCGACGTGTTCTATCTGCACTCGCGTCTGTTGGAGCGCGCAGCGCGAGTAAACGAGGAGTATGTCGAGCGCTACACCCATGGCAAGGTCAAGGGCAAAACCGGCACCCTCACCGCGCTACCGATAATTGAAACTCAGGCCGGCGACGTGACTGCGTTCGTGCCGACCAACGTGATTTCGATTACCGACGGCCAGATTTTTTTGGAGACCGACCTGTTCAACGCCGGCATACGCCCCGCCATCAACGCCGGCATTTCGGTGTCGCGGGTGGGAGGCGCGGCGCAGACCAAGGTGATTAAAAAACTGGGTGGCGGCGTGCGCCTGGCGCTCGCGCAATACCGCGAGCTGGCGGCTTTTGCGCAGTTTGCTTCAGATCTCGACGAGGCGACCCGCAAGCAGCTGGAGCGCGGCCGCATGGTGACCGAGCTCATGAAACAGCCGCAATACGAACCATTGCAGGTGTGGGAAATGGCGTTGACGCTGTTTGCGGTGAACAACGGTTATTTCGACGACATCGATGTGAAGAAGGCGCTTTCTGCCGAGCGCGGGATGCGCGATTACATCAAGGGCAAGTATGGGGACGTGGTGAAGCGCATCGAGGACACCAAGGATTTGTCCAAAGAGGACGAAAGCAAGCTGCATGAAGCCATGAAGGACTTCAAGAAGAACGCGGCATACTAATGGCAAGCTACTGCGCTCGCACTGACATTGTTGCAAGCCGGACTCAGGCCTCTTGGTGTACTTCATTTGTACACGGCGTCGGCCTTCGCCAGCTCGCGCCTAGCAATCGCTTCGCTCGTGACGCTTGCTTAAGGTTTCAGTGAGTTAATAAATGCCAGGTTCGAAAGAAATACGGAACAAGATTAAGAGTGTCCAGAACACTCGCAAAATCACCAAGGCCATGGAAATGGTCGCGGCGTCGAAAATGCGCAAGGCGCAGGATCGCATGCGTCGCGCCCGTCCTTACGGCGAAAAAATCCGCAATATCGCAGCGCATCTCTCCCACGCCAATCCCGAATACCGTCACCCCTTTTTGGTTGAGCGCGATACGGTGAAGAAAGTGGGCCTCATTCTGATCACCACCGACAAGGGCCTGTGCGGGGGCCTTAACACCAACGTGGCCAGGCTCATCCTCAGCAAAATGAAAGAGTGGGAATCCCAGGGCGAGCAGTTTGAGGTCTGCTGCATCGGCAACAAAGGCCTTGGCTTCATGCAGCGCCTGGGTGCGAATATCGTGTCGCATGTCGTGGGCCTCGGCGACAAGCCGTACATGGAAAAACTCATCGGCACGGTGAAAGTTATGCTCGATGGCTACACTCAAGACCGTTTCGACCGCTTGATGATTTTCTCCACCCGCTTCATCAACACCATGAAGCAGGAGCCTGTGATGGAGCCATTGCTGCCATTCTCAGGCGAGAAACTAGGCGCGCCGGGGGGTAGGTGGGACTACATCTACGAGCCCGATGCGAAGGATGTGCTGGATGAGGTATTGAAGCGCTACATTGAGATGTTGGTCTATCAGGCGGTGTGCGAAAACATGGCTTCCGAACAATCGGCGCGCATGGTAGCGATGAAAGCGGCTTCAGACAATGCGGGCAAGGTGATTGACGAGCTCACTTTGGTCTACAACAAATCGCGCCAGGCAGCGATTACCAAGGAACTGTCTGAGATTGTCGGCGGTGCTGCGGCCGTTTGAACTTCATTTCACCGCAGAGGACGCAGAGGACGCTGAGAAATGACAGGAAAAGATTCTCTCCGCGCCTCCGCGGTAAACCGAATTTGATTTTGAATTTCTAGGATAGAGACTATGAGTGAAGGCAAGATAGTACAGTGCATCGGCGCGGTAATCGACGTGCAATTTGCGCGCGAGGGAATGCCCAACATTTATGACGCGCTCACGCTTGATCCCCAATACCAGGTCGATCTGACGCTGGAAGTGCAGCAGCAGCTGGGCGATGGCGTGGTGCGCACCATCGCGCTGGGACCAAGCGACGGCCTGCGCCGCGGCATGGTGGTGAAAAATACCGGTGCGCCGATTTCCGTGCCGGTAGGACACGGCACGCTCGGCCGGATCATGGACGTTCTTGGCCGTCCAATCGACGAAGGCGGCCCGGTCAAGTGCGACGAAAGGCGCCCGATTCATCAGAAAGCGCCGACTTTCGAAGAGCTCTCCCCGAGCCAGGAGCTGCTGGAGACCGGTATCAAGGTGATTGACTTGGTGTGCCCGTTCGCCAAGGGCGGCAAGGTGGGCCTGTTCGGCGGCGCCGGTGTGGGCAAAACTGTCAAC
Organism: Betaproteobacteria bacterium; assembly: GCA_023258935.1. Taxonomy (GTDB): domain Bacteria; phylum Pseudomonadota; class Gammaproteobacteria; order Burkholderiales; family JAHFRG01; genus JAHFRG01. The sequence continues at coordinate 14,934 of JAHFRG010000020.1, read as the reverse complement.
ATGCTGGAGCTCATCAATAACATCGCAAAAGCGCGCTCGGGTCTCTCGGTTTTCGCCGGCGTGGGCGAGCGCACCCGCGAGGGCAACGACTTCTATCACGAGATGATAGAGGCAGGCGTCATAAAGCTCGATAATCTGACCGAATCAAAGGTGGCGATGGTATTCGGGCAGATGAACGAGCCGCCGGGCAACCGCCTGCGCGTGGGATTGAGCGGCCTCACCATGGCTGAATACTTCCGCGACGAAGGCCGCGACGTGCTGCTCTTCATTGATAATATTTACCGCTTTACTCTGGCGGGAGTTGAAGTTTCTGCGCTGCTCGGCCGCATGCCTTCAGCGGTGGGCTACCAGCCGACGCTCGCTGAAGAGATGGGCCGCTTGCAGGAGCGCATCACCTCGACCAAGACCGGCTCGATTACTTCTATTCAGGCGATATACGTGCCTGCTGACGACCTAACCGACCCGTCACCCGCCACCACTTTCGGCCACCTCGATTCCACCGTGGTGCTGTCGCGCGACATCGCGTCGCTCGGTATTTATCCCGCAGTGGATCCGCTGGATTCCACTTCGCGCCAAGTGGACCCCAACGTGATTGGCGAGGAGCACTACAATACTACCCGCTCAGTGCAGGCGACGCTGCAGCGCTACAAGGAATTGCGCGACATTATTGCTATTCTCGGCATGGACGAACTCTCGCCCGAGGACAAGCTGATCGTGTTCCGCGCCCGCAAAATCCAGCGCTTTCTGTCTCAGCCCTTCAGCGTGGCGGAAGTCTTCACCGGCCAAAAGGGCAAATTTGTGCCGCTCAAGGAGACCATCAAGAGCTTCAAGGCCATTGTCGCTGGCGAGTACGACCAACTGCCCGAGCAGGCGTTCTACATGGTGGGCTCCATCGAGGAGGCGGTCGAGAAAGCGAAAACTCTTTAGTGAACGGTTAACGGTGAACAGCAAAACTGTATTTACCATTTGCTGATTACCGTTTACTGATTACAAGAATTGACATGGCCCATACCATACACGTAGATGTTGTCAGCGCTGAAGAATCCATTTTCTCCGGCGAGGCGGAATTCGTGGTGCTTCCCGGTGAAATGGGCGAGCTCGGCATTTATCCGCACCACGCGCCGTTGATGACTCACATCAAACCCGGCACGGTGCGGCTCAAGATACCGAACCAGGAAGAAGAAATCCTGGTTTTTGTGGCAGGCGGCATTCTCGAAGTGCAGCCGAATCTGATCACCGTGCTTGCCGACACCGCGATCCGAGGCAAGGATTTGGACGAAGCGAAAGCGCTGGAAGCGATGCAGCGAGCAGAAGAAGCCAGGCGCAGCGCCAAGGACAAGCAGGAAGTGGCGCTGGTCGAGGCCGAGCTTGCCACGCTCGCGGCCCAGCTTGCCGCGATCCGCAAACTGCGCAAGAAGTAATTTGGTGGCGAGCGCCCCCCGGTCAAAATTGCAAAGGCAGTCTCGACTGCCTTTTTTGCGGGCTTTGCAGCCATGGCGCAGGATACGATTGACCTCCTGATCATCGGGGGCGGAATTAACGGCGCAGGCATCGCGCGTGATGCCGCAGGCCGCGGTCTGTCCGTTCTGCTCTGCGAACAAGGAGATTTGGGCGGCGCCACCAGTTCGGCGAGCAGCAAGCTGATTCACGGCGGGCTGCGTTACCTCGAGCATTACGCCTTCCGCTTGGTGGCGGAGGCGCTGGCCGAGCGCGAAATCCTGCTGAAAAGCGCGCCGCACCTCATCTCTCCATTAAACTTCGTTTTGCCCCGCGCCAAGGGAATGAGACCGGCCTGGATGTTGCGTCTGGGGTTGTGGCTTTACGATCATCTAGGAGGCACGGGCATGCTTTCAGCATCCCGCGCGGTCGACTTGCGCCAAAGCGAGTATGGCGGCGCATTAAAGGCCGAGTATAAGAAGGGCTTTGTCTATTCCGATTGCCGCGTGGATGATGCCAGGCTAGTGATCGCCAACGTGCGCGGCGCCGTGGATCTGGGTGCAAGCATTTTGCCGCGCGCCCGCTGCACATCCGCAAAGCGGAATAGCAAATTTTGGGAAGCGATAATCGAGCGCGGCAGCGAAAGCATCGAGGTAAAGGCCAGGGCTGTAGTTAACGCCAGCGGTCCCTGGGTTCACTCGCTGTTTGATGATGTCATTCAGCAGAAGGCCAAGCACAACGTCCGGCTGGTGAAAGGTAGCCATATAGTAGTGCCGCGGCTGTATCAAAGGAATCTTGCTTATCTGCTGCAGAATTACGACCAACGTGTCGTACTGGCCATTCCGTTCCAGGAAAAATTCACCTTGATTGGCACCACCGACATTCCTTACCAGGGCGATCCCGCAGCGGTAGCCGCTTCGGATTCCGAAGTCGAGTATCTTTGCGAGGCGGTGAACCGCTATATTGCAGGCAGGATTTATCCATCCGAAGTAGTGTGGAGATACAGCGGAGTGCGCGCGCTGTATGACGATGGACAACCCAACCCTTCTGACGTGAGCCGTGACTACAAGCTTATCGTGGATACGGACGACAAGGGGCGGCTGCCGCTGCTTTCGGTGTATGGCGGCAAGATTACGACTTACCGCAAGCTTGCCGAAACCGCGCTGAAAAATCTCGCCCCGTGGTTCACGTCGATGAAATCTCCCTGGACCGCGCAACAGCCTTTGCCGGGCGGCGATATTCCCAACCATGATTTCGAACGCTTCCTGATCGATTTGGTGAACGCTTACCCGAAGTTGCCGCCGGTTTTTTTACGCGGGATTGCGCTGCGCCACGGCAGCATAGCCCGCGATGTGTTGCAAGACGCGTGCGACGTTTCTGACCTTGGGGAAAATTTTGGCGCGGAATTGTTTGGTCGCGAAGTGGATTACTTCATCGAGCGCGAATGGGCACGGACTGCCGAGGATATTCTGTGGCGAAGAAGCAAAGCCGGCTTGCTCCTTGGCAAGGAGCAGAAACAAGCATTAGGGCGCTATGTGTTCAATAAGTTCGCAGCTACAGGACAACGCTGAAATCTGCTGTTCATTGTGCCATAATCTCACGGTAAAACATGTTGAATATCGTCATTCTCGCTGCCGGCAAAGGCAAGCGCATGCACTCGGATTTGCCCAAGGTGCTGCACAAACTTGCCGGAAGACCGCTGTTGCAGCATGTGCTGGACACTGCGCGCGCACTCAAGCCTGCGAAGCTATGCGTGGTGTATGGTCGCGGCGGCGGCGCGCTGCCTGAGCAGTGTAAAGGCGCCGATGTGGTGTTGGTCAAGCAAGAGCCGCAACTCGGCACCGGCCATGCGCTGAAGCAGGCGCTTCCGCATTTAACCAAGGACGGAATCACTCTCGTGCTGTATGGCGACGTGCCGTTGATAGCGGCAGGCACGCTCAAGCGCATGCTCAAGCCCAACCAACTCACGCTTATGACGGTGGAGCTGGATGATCCCGCCGGTTACGGCCGCATCGTGCGCGACGATTACGGCACTATATCGCGCATCATCGAGGACAAAGACGCCAACGTCTCCGAGCGGGAAATCCGCGAAATCAACACCGGCATCATGGCGATTCCAACTGCGCGGCTGCAAAACTGGCTGAGCAGGCTCGGCAGCAAAAACGCGCAGAAGGAATACTATCTTACCGACATCGTAGTGCTGGCGATCAAGGACGGCGCTAAAGTTTCCTCCATTCAGCCGAAACATGTTTGGGAAACGCTGGGAGTCAACAGCAAAACGCAGCTTGCCCAAGTCGAGCGGCGTTATCAGCGGGAGCGCGCCAACCAGCTTCTCGAGCAAGGCGTGACCATTGCCGATCCGTCGCGCATTGACGTTCGTGGGGAATTGACTTGCGGCAGGGATGTTGAAATAGACATCGGCTGTGTGTTCGAAGGAGAAGTGACCTTGGGCAACAGGGTCAGCGTAGGCGCAAATTGCGTGCTGAAAAACGTGAAGATTGCTGCAGACACCGAGCTTCTGCCTTATTGCGTTATTGATGGCGCGGAGATCGGCGGGCATTGTCGCATCGGACCTTATTCACGAATACGCCCTGGGACTGTGCTGGAAAATGAGGCGCATATCGGCAATTTTGTCGAGGTGAAAAACAGCCGTATCGGCAAGGACAGCAAGGCCAATCATTTAAGTTACGTGGGCGATACAACGGTCGGCAAAAACGTCAACATCGGTGCAGGTACCATCGTCTGCAATTACGACGGTGCCAACAAACACCGCACGGTGATTGAGGACGATGTGTTCATCGGCTCGGATACGCAACTCGTGGCGCCAGTCACCGTCCGCAAAGGCGCGACTATCGCCGCCGGCACCACCGTGACCAGAAATGCGCCTGCCGGCGAGCTCACGCTTTCGCGGGTCAAGCAGGTGTCAGTCCGCGGCTGGAAGCGCCCGGTGAAAAAGGCAGTGACAGGTGACAGGTGACATGAAAACAGCGAGCAAACACGTACCATTTGCGCCGTGCAGGTTTAGACTCGTCACTCGTCACTTGTTACTCGTCACGTTTTATTTGTCACGGGGTTTTTGAAATGTGCGGGATAGTCGGCGCAATAGCTCAGCGTGACGTGGTTCCAGTATTGCTGGAGGGCCTGCGACGCCTTGAATACCGCGGTTACGACTCCGCGGGACTCGCGGTGGTGAACGGGGGCTTGAAGCGCATTCGCAGCGTGGGGCGTGTCGCTGAATTGAGCAATCAGGCACAAAAACAAAAAGTGCACGGGCAGCTTGGTATAGCGCATACGCGCTGGGCGACTCACGGCGCGCCCACCGAGAAGAACGCCCATCCCCACGTTAGCGGAGGCACGCTGGCAGTGGTGCATAACGGCATCATCGAGAATCACGAAGCGCTGCGGGAGAAGCTCAAAAAGTTGGGCTACGAATTCACTTCCGACACTGATACCGAGGTCATCGCACATCTGATTCATTCCTATTACCGCAACAGCCAGGATTTACTGCAGGCAACTCGCAAAGCAGTTGTGGAGCTTAGCGGTGCATACGCAATTGGCGTGGTGGATTCCGGCGACCCGCAGCGACTGGTATGCGCACGCAAAGGAAGCCCGCTGCTGCTGGGTCTGGGCAGCAAGGAAAACTTCATCGCCTCGGATGTCTCCGCACTTTTGCCGGTCACGCAAAAAATCGTGTATCTCGAAGAAGGCGATATAGCAGACGTCAGCTTATCCAGCTACCGCGTTATTGATGCCAAAGGCAATGCGGTGGAGCGTGCGGTGCATGTGAGCGAGTTGAATCCGGAAATGGCCGAGCTCGGCAACTACCGCCATTTCATGGAAAAGGAAATTCACGAGCAGCCGCGCGCCATTGCCGACACCCTAGAAGGGGTGGGAGCGCTGCTTACTCCGGAGATTTTCGGGCCGGGCGCGGCGGAAATCTTGACGCGAATCCAAAGCGTGCTGATTATCGCTTGCGGCACCAGTTACCACGCCGGCCTGGTTGCCCGTTACTGGCTCGAGAGCCTCGCCGGAATTCCGTGCAATGTCGAAGTTGCGAGCGAATACCGCTACCGCGACAGCGTGCCTGATCACGATGCGCTGGTGATTACCATTTCGCAGTCCGGGGAAACCGCCGACACTTTGGCAGCGCTGAAGCACGCGAAAATACTCGGCCAGCAGTATTCGCTTTGCATCTGCAACGTACCGGAATCCGCGCTGCTACGCGAATCAGGTTTGCGTTTCCTGACCCGCGCAGGTCCTGAAATCGGCGTGGCTTCCACCAAGGCGTTCACTACGCAGTTAGCCGCGCTGTTCCTCTTGGCCCTGGTGTTGGCAAAGCTGCGTAAAAGAATTACGCCTGCGCGCGAAGCGGAATGGGTCACAGCTTTGCGCCATCTGCCCAAAGCTATTCAGCATGTGCTGGGGCTGGAAAAGCAGGTAGCCGTATGGGCGGAAAAATTCGCCGCAAAGCATCATGTGCTGTTCCTCGGCCGCGGAATACACTATCCGATAGCCATGGAAGGAGCACTCAAGCTGAAAGAGATTTCTTACATCCATGCGGAAGCCTATCCGGCGGGTGAACTCAAGCATGGGCCGCTGGCGCTGGTGGATAGCGACATGCCGGTGGTAACGGTCGCACCCAACGACGCGCTCTTGGAGAAACTCAAGTCAAACATGCAGGAAGTTCGCGCCCGTGGCGGCGAACTTTATGTATTTGCCGATCTCGATACGCGCATTCATGAAGCAGACGGCGTGCACGTGATTCAATTGCAGGAGCACGCCGGCTGGTTAAGTCCTATTTTGCACGTGGTGCCTTTGCAACTCCTCGCTTATCACGCCGCGCTCCAAAGGGGTACCGATGTAGATAAGCCGCGCAATCTCGCTAAGTCAGTCACGGTGGAATAGCGGGCTTCATTCGAAGATTAGTTTCACTAACACTCGTTTCGAGCGGCGGCTGTCGAATTCGCTGTAGAAAACCTGTTTCCACAGCCCGAAATCCAACTTTCCGGCAGTGCGGGTAGACCAAATTTACATTTTTACATCGTCAGTAGCGCCTGCTGCTGGTTCAGTGCTTGATGCCCATCAGCCTGTCGGGCAGCCAAGTAGCAATGTCGGGAAACACGCACAGGATCACGATCTGCAGCATCATGCAAAGCGCATAGGGAATCGTGCCCCACATGACTTTGGTTACCGGAACGTCGGGAGCGATCGCTTTCACGATGTAGATGTTCAGCCCCACGGGCGGGTGTATGAGGCCGATCTCCATGTTGATGGTCATAATGACGCCGAACCACACCGGGTCGAAGCCGGCGACCTTTATGATGGGATAAAGAATCGGGGCGGTCATCAGGATGATCGCCGCCGGCGGAATGAAAAATCCGCACACGAGCAGGAACACATTGATCAGCCCCATCAGTACCCAGCGGTTCACGTGCATGTCGGCGATCCCCTGCGCCAGCGTTTGGGTGAGGTAGAGCGAGGTGAGCATGTAGCCGAAGAGAACGGCGGCGGCGATGATCATGAGGATCATCACCGACTCGCGGGTCGTGTCGCGCAGGATCTGCCACCACTGCTTCGGCCGCCACATCCGGTAGATCACGACCGCCATCACCATGCAGAGCGCCGCCCCCACGCCCGCCGCCTCCGAGGGCGTCGCGATCCCGCCGTAGAGCACGTATATCACGCCGATGACGATGGCGAGGAAGGGCGCTACCTTCGGGATGGACTGGAACTTTTCCTTCCAGCTGTAGCGGAAATTCGCCGCATGCGCGTGGAATCCTCGCTTCCAGATGATGAACACCGTCCACAGTATGAACAATCCGGTGAGCATCAAGCCGGGGATCACGCCGGCGAGGAACAGGCGCCCGATGGAAGTCTCGGTCGCGATGCCGTAGAGGATGAAGGTTATCGAGGGCGGGATCAGAATGCCGAGCGTGCCGCCAGCGCAGATCGAGCCGGTCGCCACGTCGTCGGGGTAGCCGCGCTTGCGCATCTCGGGAATGCCCATTTTCCCGATGGCGGCACAACACGCCGGTGATGAGCCGGTGAGCGCGGCGAACAGCGCGCAAGCACCGAGGTTGGAAATCACCAGTCCCCCGGGCACCCGGTAGAGCCACCGGTCGAGCGCCTCGTAGAGGTCCTTGCCCGCGGGTGAGGAGCCAATCGCCGCGCCCATCATCACGAACATCGGAATCGCCACCAGCGTGAAGTCGTGCAGCCCTGCATAAAACGTTTCGGCAACCACGTGCAGCGAGTCGATCCCATGGAAGATAATAAGAAAGACGATCGAGATCGCCCCGAGGCCGAAGGCGACCGGTGCGCCCGACAAAAGCACGACCAGCGTGATGACGAGGACGATCGCACCCTGGGTAGTCGGGCTCATGAGCGGCGCCCCGGTTGAATGCCGAACGGCGGCTCGCGGCCGGTGACCAGATTAATCAGGTCGGCGACATATTGCAAGCTCAGAATGCCGAGCCCAATCGGCATCGAGCTATAGGGAATCCACAGCCGCGCCCGCCACATGGTGTCGGACACCCACCTGTTGGTCCAAGCCTCGTGCCAGAACATGAAGGTGAGCACCGTCATGGTGATGCAGAACGCGAGCGATACCAAGACGGAGGCGAGCGCCAGCCAATAGCGCGGACTCGGACCGAGATAGTGAGGGAGGACATCGACGTTCACGTGCCCGCGCGTCATCAACACGTAGGGGCTACCGATGAACGTCGCCGCCACCAAGCTGTAGGTGACGAAATCAGTCTGCCAGATCGTGTTCTGATTGAGGAAATAACGCACGAACACCATGTGACAGACGACCAGCACGCCCGCGCCGATCAGCGCGGCGGCGATGATTCCGCAAAACAGCGATAGGGATCTGACAGTGCGGACGAATTGGTCCATGGGGTGCCGCCCTGCGCTATCCTAAAAGAGAGTTAAGCTGACGGGAAAGCCCCGCTCTCCACAGACGGAGAGCCGGCGCTAGTGAACGCTCAGCGCCTCGTCGATCAGCTTTTTGCCGTCCGGCACTTCTTTAGCGAACTCTATATAGGAGCTTTCACGTGCCACATTGAGCCAGGCATCGTATTCAGCGGGGCTCATGGTCACGACCTCGACATTGTTCTTCTTGAACGTATTAACCATTTCGTCGTCGAGGCCTGGAGCAGCCTTGGCAAAGAAGTCCTGCGCTTTCTTGCCGGCCATGATCAGTACATCCTTCTGCTTCTGGGTGAGCTTCTCGAAATTCTTCTTGGACATCAGCACCGGCTCGTACATGAACCACAGCGCGTTGTCGCCGGGCGCAGTAATGCACTTCACCTGCTCGTAGATGCGGAACGAGACGAAGCTCCCCGTGCTGGTGTCGGTCGCGTCGGCCACACCGGTCTGCAGGGCATTGTAGACCTCGTTCGAGGGGATCGAGACGATCGAGGCGCCCGCCGCTTGCCACATGGCGGCGAAAGTCGGTCCAGCCGAACGGATTTTCAGGCCCTTAATATCCTCCGGCTTGCGGATGCAGCCCTTCTTCGAGGCAACCGCGCCGGCAAGCCATGCATCTGAGAGCACGATCACGCCCGCGTTTTCAATCTTTGACCTGATGTCTTTCATGAAGGGCGAGTCATTGAGCCGCGCAGCACGAGCGTGGCTGCGGACGAGACCGGGCATCAGCGTAGCACCGAAGTCTCGCACCTTGCCGCTCGCGTAATCGAGCGGGAACGAGGAGATGTCGAGCTGGCCGTTCACCAGCGCGTTCCACTGCTCGTTGGCCTTGAACAGCGACGCGCCGGGATAGATCTGAATGTCGAGGCCGACATTGGCCGCCTTGGTTTCGCGCGCAATTATCTGCACCATCTCATCGCGCACGTCGCCCTTGCCACCGGGAAACTGGTGCGAGGCACGCAATACAATCGTATCCGCCAGGGCCGATCCGGCCAGCACCGCGGCCGCCAGCGTGGCCAATATGCCAATTCGCCTGAACTTCATCATTTTTCCTCCTCCAGGATTGTCGATCTAAAGCAATTCTTGCCTGGTTGGTTCGCCGACGTGACGCCGCTCGACAGAAGCAGCGCTTGGGTATTCTATTCTGCCCCGGGCAGCGGAACAAGTGGCGAGGATCTTCGTGTGGTTCGCGCTGTCGAATTCCCCGTATAAAATCTACTCCTACTGGCCGAGGTCGAATTTCCTACCCTTTAATGATTAGCTTAAGTGGCCGCCTGTCCGTGCGCTGATAAGACGTCAAATCGCCGTTAGAATTAGGCCGGCCCCTGCAAGCCATCACCCCGCAAAAGTGTCTTGCCAGGATTGATAAACACGGCTTGCGCAATGACACACCTGACATTATGCTGTTGATAAATACCGTTAGAATTTGCATTTTGCAATTTCTCCCGATTCCGATTTTTTCACGAAAATTGGTGGTGAACTCCCTGTGTCAATTCAAAAGCTAGGGCGCTACGAGATTGTATTAAAACTGGGGCGCGGCACCATGGGTACCGTATACAAGGCGGTTGACCCCGTCATCGATCGCACCGTAGCTATCAAGGCGATTAACCTGGATCTACCAAAAGACGAAATCGAAGACTTTGAAGAGCGTTTCTCTCGCGAAGCCAAGTCAGCCGGCCGACTCAATCATCCTAACATCGTCACAATTTATGATGCCGGTGAAAGCGAAAACATTGCCTATATCGCGATGGAATACCTGGAGGGGCAATCCCTGCGGGAAATTCTCAAAGCCGGCACAAGCATGTCGTACGACCGTATCAGCGAGATCGTGGCCCAAATCGCTGATGGCTTGGCTTATGCGCAGCAGCATGGCATCGTGCACCGTGATATCAAGCCTGCCAACATCATGATCACGAAAACCGGCCAGGTAAAAATCACTGATTTCGGCATTGCTCATTTGCCTACAGGCTCAAAGACCGAGACGGGGACAATCCTCGGTTCACCCAAGTACATGTCGCCGGAGCAGATTGTAGGTAAATCGGTAGATGGTCGGTCCGATATCTTTTCGCTTGGTGTAGTGCTGTATGAGATGTTGACCAAGAAAGCACCGTTTGACGGGGATTCAATCAGCACCATAATGTACCGCATCATAAATGAAACACCGGCCGATATAAGGAAAATCAACAAGCAGATCCCCATCGCGTTCGATTATATAATTTCCAAGGCGCTGGCCAAGCTTCCCGAAAATAGATACCAGAAAGCAAGCGAGCTTGCGCGCGATCTCAGGCATTACAAAACGCTGTCGCCCGCACCCTCACAGCTCGCGGCAATGAAGCAACCTCCACAGGAAACGCTGGAGCGTAGAGCGACCCGCAGAATAGCACCAGCTGTAACAACTCTTGAATTAATGCCCGATACCAGAAAGGAGCCCGTGTTCCCGCCGGCTACCCCAATGGAGAGCACTATGAAGCTAACAAATCGCGCTTATCCCATCATCGAATTACCGGGCGCGAAAGGCAAGGAAAGCCAGTTAAAACTCACACCAATGCCGAAGGACCATAAAGAAAGCAAAACGGTCTGGATAACAGCAGGCTGGCTTGCGGTCGTAGCAGTGACTTTATTTGTGTTCTTTAGCGAATGGTGGCCGGTCTTCGAAACACATGTCGCCGGCAACCTGGGTATACCGCCAGCCGCCAAACGCGAGTCACCTAGCAGTACTAACAGCGATACGGAGCGCCCTATTTCTTCGACAACACCGCTTGGGAAGAAAACCCCAGGAACTGCGCCAAGCGGCAAAATAACTACTGTACCACTAGGTGCTGAGGGTGAAGTAGGCTACTTGAATTTTGATGTAACCCCGAGAGGCGAGATTTATGTGGATGGCCTCAAGATGGGTATTTCGCCACCGCTTAAAAAGCTGACGGTAACAACCGGTAAACATAAGGTTGTAGTAAAAAGCAAAGTGCCTCCCTACACATATGTGTTCAAGGTTAACGTTGAAGAAAACCAGTCCACTTCTGTCAAGGCACATTTTGAGCCTGAAAGCTGAAACTGCTCCGGTAAACAGGAGTTGCATCTTCACGCTTCGAACGCCGCCACGTTGCTACTTTCAATATTGTCTCTGACCTCTAGGAGTCTCTAAAAACGCACGTATCAGTTCCCCGGTTGCTCAGTTAATCTGAAAAGAAGCGAGCAATTACTCGATTTAGCAATTACGAAAAAAATCGTTGCGAACGCGTCGAGCTAAATCACCCATTACCAAGTAAAAATCTATATTACTTATTGTGCTTTAGCTTTTGTTCATTTAGCGTTAGTAAGCAATAACCAGTTGATTTAATATAAATAGTAAATATTTAGGTCGATTTATGCAGAGAAAGGATTGCATCATTTAATAAGAATGATTATCATTAGCTTTCCGATACTGAATCTCTTCATTAGGGTCACATCAATGCGCTACTTACTCTTCATGTTCGTGCTGTTACCGGCTCTGGCTATCGCCGCTGATCTCGAATACAGATTGACGATCCGGGATCACCGATTCGAACCGCCTGAACTCCGGGTTCCGGCTGGGAAAAAAATCAAGCTCATCATCGACAATCAAGACGGGTCTGCTGAGGAATTCGAAAGTCACGAGCTAAACCGCGAAAAAGTTATCCCGCCGAAGTCCAAAGCCACTGTTTACATCGGGCCGCTCTCACCCGGCCGATATCCGTTTGTCGGCGAGTTTCATGAGAAAACCGCCAATGGCGTGATCATCGTGGAGTAGGAGGCTTAATGATCGCGGCGCTAATTATAGTTTTTCGGGAAGTTATCGAGGCGGGCCTCGTGGTCGGCATCGTGCTCGCCGCTACGCGTGGTGTCACAAGCCGAGGTCTCTGGGTAGGCTACGGCGTCGCCGTCGGTGTTGCCGGCGCCTGCCTCGTGGCCGCTTTCGCGGGGGCGATCGCCAACGCCTTTGCCGGATCGGGGCAGGAACTCTTCAATGCCGTGATTTTGCTGGCCGCGGTCGTGATGCTGGCGTGGCACAACGTCTGGATGGCGCGTCACGGCCGCGAGATTGCCACAAGGCTGAAAGCCGTCGGTAAGGCAGTAGCTGCCGGCAGCCGTACGATGATTGCGCTTGCTATCGTTGTCGGCATTGCGGTGCTGCGCGAGGGTTCCGAGGTAGTGCTGTTCCTCTACGGCATCGCGATGTCTAGCAAAGAAACAGCCATCGCGATGGTGACGGGCGGCGTAACAGGCGTACTGCTCGGCGCCGGTGTCTCGGCAATGATGTATTACGGACTACTCCGTATCCCCACGCGTCATCTTTTTTCTGTCACGAGTTGGCTGCTCGCGCTGCTCGCAGCGGGCATGGCTGCTCAGGCGGTCGCCTTCCTTCAACTCGCCGGCATCGTGACGGCGTTTGCTCAAACGCTCTGGGACACGTCGAACTTCCTCGCTGACAACAGCATCTTGGGCAAGATCCTGCATACCTTAATCGGCTACACCGATCGGCCGACCGCCCTCCAACTTCTAGTCTATCTCGCCACGCTCGCGATGATCTTTGTCCTGATGCGGCTCCTCGGTTCGGCGCCACGCCGGACGGTGGCCGCGTAATCGGTGATCGAATGAGCACGATTAATCCGGAGCCGCGATACCCACAACCCATTACCGCACGTATCGCACGAAAAATTGCGAGCGAGCAACTCATGAAAGGCAAGCGAGAAATCATCATACAGCACGGTCTCGAAGAATACCGCCTGAGGATCACCGCGTCAGGAAAACTGATCCTGACGAAGTAGCCGAGTTCTACGCAACCGCGTTCATATTAGCCAGCCACCCGCGCCCTCGCCGGGGTAAGTCAGCCAGCCAGAAACTCGATCCGCATGACGGATCAGAAAGAAAGGTTGGCTATGTACATTCGACGCAAATTGCTCGCCGGCGTTTCGTTGTCGGCTCCGTTATCGGCGTTGGAAGCTGGGGAGCAACCGGAACGATCGATCCTACAAACAGCCACGCGGCCCCGGTCTTCACTTCAGCTCGCTAAAAAAAGAAATTCCACACCGTATCGCCGTGTGGCGTGCGCCGTTTTCTTTGTCATAATTCCGCTGACTGCCGCAGCCGGTGAACCCAATGATTATGTATTCCTGCCGGCTGTTTCATATGGTGAACGCGAAATTGACTTCAAGCTTGGTACATTTAAGCAGTCCGAAGAGGGTCGGGAGAGCGCCGCGTCCGTTGGTTTTGGTTATGGTGTAACTCAACGCTGGTTTACCGAGTTTTATTCGGTATTTCAGCACACGGGCGATAGAGGGACGCATTTTGATGCCTGGGAGTGGGAGAACAAGTTTCAGCTCACGGAGACCGGCCAGTATCCTGTAGACGCCGGCTTTATTGTGGAGATCGAGAAACCCAACGATCTCTCAGGGGGATATCAAGTGCTCCTTGGCCCGCTTTTCCAAAAAGAGGTGGGCAAGGTACAGCTAAACGCCAATTTTCTGCTTACACAGATTTTCGGAAGTCATTCTACTGAACGTTCGGAATATGGTTATCAATGGCAGGCCAAATATCGGTGGCAACCAATGTTTGAATTCGGTTTTCAGGGATTCGGCGACATAGGAAGCTGGAACCATTGGGATGCCATAGACCAGCCGTCGCCGCAGCATCGCATGGGGCCGGCTATATTTGGTAAATTTGCACTAGGAGGCCGTCAAGCGATCGTGTATAACGCTGCTTTTCTGGTTTTTAAATCGAATAACGCACCCAGCCAGAATTTCCGGGCTCAGATCGAATACGAATTCTAATGGTGATTTCGCGGGACCGACACCGTATCCGTACGCGGGAATGAGTTGAGCTTGGCGTAGTTCAACATATTTTGGCGAGCCTGATGGTCGCTACCCTATGATAGAGTGACTTAATTCTTTGCGAACCAAGGAGGAAGTATGTCTAAGATGGATGCTTTTTACCTGCAGTGGTCACCGCGTCTGCTCAGTGTTCTGCGCATTGTCACAGCATTTCTCTTCATCCAGCACGGCTCAATGAAACTCCTTGGCTTTCCGCCCTCTGAGGCTTTCGCCGGAGTTAAGCTGTTTTCGCTCATAGGATTTGCCGGAGTGCTCGAACTCTTTGGGGGCCTTATGGTTCTGTTCGGTCTCTTTACTCGTCCGGTGGCGTTTATCTTATCTGGAGAAATGGCTTTTGCTTATTTCATGGCGCACGCACCGCACGGCTTATATCCCATGCTAAACCATGGTGAACTGGCCGTGCTATATTGCTTCGTATTTCTTTATCTGGCCGTTGCCGGAGGTGGTGTATGGAGTGTCGATCAAATCCTGGGACGACGTAGCGAAACTTAGCCTCTAGAGAATGGTCATTTGTTGCGCGGTTTTGTAGTGGGTATGACAAAAAACCGCCACAGCGCCTGTTAATCTGCAATTACATTGGACCGACACTCGATACGGGGTGTGGGGACTTACGGCAAATCGCGTCCCGGGATAAACTGTGTCTTTATAAAGACAGAAGAACAATTTTGGAGAGGGCATGAGGCTGCACATTCTCAGTAACCTGCACCTGGAATTGGGCGAT
>JAHFRG010000089.1 GCA_023258935.1 Betaproteobacteria bacterium | reverse complement strand
TTGTGCGCGGTGGACACACCCGATCACGTGGAAATCATGATGAAGGAGCTCAAGCAAAACGGCCAGGTGTGCACGCGCATGGGCGCATACAAGCCGCGCACCAGCCCTTATTCATTTCAGGGTCACGGCAAATCCTGCCTGCCCTATGTATTCGAGTTGGCGGGCAAGTACGGCATGAAGGTCATTTCCATGGAAGTCACGCACGACTCGCAGGTTGACGAAATTCGCGAGGCGTTGCAGAAAACCGGCAGCCCCACCGGGGTAATGCTGCAAATAGGCACGCGCAACACTCAGAATTTCGAGCTTTTGAAAAGCGTCGGGCGGCAGCAGGATTTCCCGGTGCTGTTGAAGCGCGGTTTTGGCATCACGCTCGATGAGTCGTTGAACGCTGCAGAGTATCTAGCATCGGAAGGCAACCGCAAAGTGGTGTTTGGCCTGCGTGGCATGAAGAGCAATATGGGCGACCCACACCGCAATTTCGTCGATTTTTCACATGTGCCGGTAGTGAAGCGCTTGACACGCATGCCGGTTTGCATAGACCCATCGCATTCAGTTGGCACCCGCAGCATGGGGCCGGAGGGCATTCTTGACATCATGCATGCGACGGCGCAAGGCGTAATCGCCGGGGCCAACATGATTCTAGTGGATTTTCATCCCATGCCTGGAAAAGCACTGGTGGATGGCCCGCAGGCGCTGCTGCTCAAGGAACTGCCGCAGTTTATCGAGGATGTGCAAATTGCCAGGGAAGCCTACCAGAAGCGGGTGGCAACTGCCGAGCGTTATAAAAATTGATCCAAGTTTTGGGAGGGCAGGGATGTACCGTACTATTGTCAGACAGCATCTTCCTGTTCACTGCACACCATGAAGCCTGGCGCGGCAGGACACTATGCGCATGATGACGGTGCTGGTAGTATAAAGTTTAAAATAGTTGTTGGTATGCATATAGGCAATAAAGCATGTACACGCAGCGGCTGGTAAAATAGGCAACACGCGAATAGGGGCGCGTTAGTAATGGCAGAAGCAACGAGTTCCATCCATAACCGGCTTGCGACACTGGAACATCTCGGGGAGGGGACGGTGGTCGCTGAACAGATCTTCGGGATGATCGGCCATTCGCCTTTTTTTGCCGAACTGGACCGGGAAGATGTCGGGGTGCTGGCGGGTTTCATGCAGGTGTACCGGGCCCGGCCTGGAAAAGTTATTATTCGCGAAGGAGACCCTGGCGATTACATGCTGCTGCTGATTCAGGGACAGATCGATATTCTCAAGAAAGACCAGCGTAGCAATGAACAGCACATAACTACAGTGCTGCCGGGAATGACTGTAGGCGAAATGTCAATGATAGACGGGGAGCCGCGCTTTGCCACTTGTATCGCGAAGGAAACGGCCACCTTTGCAGTGCTGACCCGGGAAAAGATGGTGAAAATCATTGTTGAACAACCGAGACTGGGCGCAAAAATCCTGATTAAACTGGTGATGTTGCTGTCGCAGCGTCTGCGCCAGACCAGCCAGAAGCTGCTTGACTACATGGCCAGATAAGCTTTAAGCGTTTTTCTTCCTTGAATTCCTTTATTTCTCCTCCGCGCTGCTGCAGCATCGTCTTTTTCAGCGCAATTGCAGCAACCTGCTGTGCGTTTGCTGTGCTGGCGGCGGCTTCACCCATCGTCGTAAGCGACGACCGCGGCAAGACACTGACTCTGGAGGCTCCCGCACAGCGTATTGTGGCATTGGCGCCTTATATTACTGAACTAATATACGCCGCGGGTGCCGGAGGCAAACTGGTGGGAGTGAGCGAATACAGCGATTACCCGCATGAAGCGAAAAACATGGTTCGGGTCGGGGACGCCATGCGTGCTGACATCGAGCGCATAGTCATGCTTAAACCCGATCTGGTTTTGGCCTGGAAAAGCGGAAATCACGCGGGGGATATCGGCAAGCTGGAAAAATTCGGAACCAAAGTTTTTGTAATGGAACCCGAGAAGTTGTCAGATGTCCCGCGACTGCTGCGTAGCATCGGAAAATTGGCGGAGACTTCAGTCGCTGCGGGGGCCGCTGCTGAAGATTTTGAGCGCAGGGTGGAGGCTTTAAGGAAGCGTTACAGCAGGAAACGCCCGGTTAGTGTGTTCTATGAAATCTGGAATGAGCCGCTGATGACCGTGAATGGAACGCATATGATCAGCAATGTGTTGCTCCTGTGCGGGGGCGCTAATGCTTTTGCAGCGGCGCGTATGCTGACGCCGGTGATTTCGGCTGAGAGTCTGGTGGCAGCCGATCCTGAAGTGATTATATCGAGCGTTTCACAAGACGGTGAATGGCGGCGCTTTGAAATGCTGGGCGCAGTGCGCAATCACCGAGTTTTTTTTGTGCAGCCCGAATTGCTCGAACGCCAATCGCCGAGAATACTGGAAGGCGCAAGCGAAGTTTGCAAGCGACTGGACAACGTGCGGCAAGCAGACGACTGAAGGCTGTATTCCGGCGCCTTAGCACGGTGGCTTGACGCTGTCTGCTATCAAGTTGCTGCAGGCGGTGCGCCAGCGCTAAAAAATGCAGCGCGCATTGCGCGAGAAGCCGGCTTAACATATCGGGTTGAAGTTTGGGATTAATCCCCGGCCTCAGTTATTTATTTTATTTATTTTTTCCCTGTTGCCACAGTACGTCACCGCGGTCGCGATTCAACGCTCGGCCAACGACGAACAGCAGGTCAGAAAGGCGGTTCACGTAATTACGGGAGACCGTGGAAACCTTCTCCGAGTTGGCGAGTTTCACCAGGCTGCGCTCGGCGCGGCGACACACAGTACGAGCGAGATGTGCAAGGCTCGCCGCGCGTGAACCACCGGGAAGTATAAACTCCTTGAGCGGCGGTAAATCGGCGTTAAAAGCGTCCAGAATGTTTTCCAGGCGCTTGACCTGGCCTTGCGTAATATTGACATGGCCCGGCATGCACAGCTCTCCCCCGAGATCGAACAGGTCGTGCTGGATGTCAGTGAGACAATTGTGGACATCGTCGGGGAGGTCTTCGGCAAGCAGCACCCCGATGCATGAATTGAGCTCGTCGATTTCGCCGATGGCTTCGATGCGGGGGCTATCCTTGGGAGTGCGCGAACCGTCGCCTAAGCCGGTGGTACCGTTATCGCCGGTGCGGGTGTAGATTTTGGTCAGCCGGTAGCCCATGGTGTTCCCTGCGTTTCTGTTGAGGGATTATAGGCATTATGAAATGGGATGAACAGAGCTGTAGACCGGGATATGTGGTAGAAAAAAGCGGCCCCGAAAATACTATCCGAGGCCGCAAGCTCCTTGTAAAGGGGCAATGGTCAACTTCCGTGAACAGACCAGCTTAAGCTGAAATCTATCGATTTACTTCAAAGACACCAGCTTTTTTCCGGCGGTTCAATGCATGATATGGGCAGGGGCCGGTCCTGGATGCCAGCGCTTGGCTGTCGTCGCAGCCACGCGGGACTTAATCAGAGGTCCCTAACCATTGACCTTAATCCGCGTATCCTTTAAAGTTCCGCAATCTGATTTATTCTCCATTCAAGAGCAATAAAATATGAAAAAATCCAGACTATCCACTCTTTGCGCGGTAATGATGATGACCGCAACCGGTTTAGCTTACGCGGACGGCGACCCGGCTCAGGGAAAGCTGAAAAACTCGATGTGCGCAGGCTGCCACGGCATTGCTGATTGGCGCACCGCTTATCCCGAGGTTTACAGCGTGCCCAAGCTCGGCGGCCAGCATGCTGCCTATATCGTCAAGGCGTTGCATGCTTACAAGTCCGGCGCACGCAGACATCCGACGATGAACGCCATTGCCGGCGGCTTGACTGACCAGGACATGGTGGATCTAGCCGCCTATTATTCGGGTGGCAATTAATTTAAGACCATCTCAAGCTTACGGGGAAAAAGAATGAATAAACTGCTAATTGTTGCTATTGCAAGCACATTCTCGCTGGTTGCAGGGTACTCTTTTGCGGGCGGAGACGCCGCAACCGGTAAGCAGAAATCTGCTGTGTGCGCAGCGTGCCACGGCGCGGACGGCAATAGCGTCGCGCCCGACTTCCCGCGCATTGCCGGCCAGCAGCCCGATTACATCTTGCACTCGCTTTCCGCCTACAAATCCGGGTCGCGCAAGGATCCTGTCATGGGGGCGATGGCAGCGAATCTTTCCAAGCAGGACATGGAAGACCTGGCGGCGTATTTCTCCAGCCAGAACGGGTTGATAGTCAAGTATTAACCCTGATAGGCGAAGAGAAGGATTTTTGTGTTGAACCTTACTCCTCACGCCTTGCCGTTTTCTTAGGGTATTCGCACAAGTCACGAATCTGGCATAGCGGGCAATCGGGCTTGCGCGCCTTGCACACGTAACGTCCGTGCAGTATCAGCCAGTGATGGGCATCGCGGTGGAATTCTTCGGGAACAAATTTTAATAGCTTCCGCTCCACTTCCAGTACGTTTTTCCCATGTGCGATGCCGGTGCGGTTGGCGACACGAAATATATGCGTGTCCACAGCAATCGTCGGCTCGCCAAATGCGGTGTTGAGAATCACATTAGCGGTTTTTCTGCCTACACCCGGCAGTCTTTCCAGTGCCTCGCGGGTGCGCGGTACTTCCCCGCGATGTTCTTCAATCAGTATCTTGCAGGCAGCGACGAGGTTTTTGGACTTGGTGCGGTAGAGGCCGATGCTTCTGATGTATTTCTGCAAGCCGGACCGTCCCAATGCTATAAATTGTTGAGGCATGTTGGCTACTGCAAACAATTTCTGAGTGGCGAGGTTCACGCTCTTGTCGGTCGCCTGCGCCGAGAGCACCACAGCGACCAGCAGTTCAAAAGGGCTACGGTATGCAAGTTCAGTGGTGGGGCGAGGATTGGCGGCTTTCAGCCGTGTGAAAATCTCCTGTCGCTTGGCTGCATTCATCTCTGCGAGGATATTCTGCGCATTCTCGCACGCTCAAGCGCCTGCTGAATCGCGTTTCGCTTCCGGTCTTGTGCCGCGCCAGGGGTTTTTTGCGCGAGCTTTCGTTCTTTTTCCTGTTGTTCGCGCTGCATGCGCAAATTGCGCAAATTGAAACGCTCGCGGGCCGCATCGGCATCTTGCTGTGACCAAACCGGATGAGCGGCTGGGATCATGCGTATGCAATCCACAGGACAGGGTGGGATGCACAGCTCGCAGCCGGTGCAATAGGCTGTGATTACAGTGTGCATCTGCTTGGAGGCACCGATAATCGCATCCACCGGACAGGCTTCGATGCACAGCGTACAGCCTATGCAAGTTTGCTCGTCAATGACCGCAATTTCCATTGGCTTTTCCACGCCGAATTGGGGATTGAGCGGCTTGTATTCGCGGTTTAGCAGTGCAGCGAGTTTGTGAATTCCTGTTCCGCCGCCGGGTGGGCATTGGTTGATGTCGGCTTCGCCTGAGGCAATTGCTTTGGCGTAGGGCTCACAGCCACAGTAGCCGCATTTACCGCATTGAGTTTGTGGCAGTATCGCATTGATTTGTTCAACAAGGGCAGAGATTGCAGCCATGCGGTGATTTTACTCTACTGCAGCAAAGGTTATAGATTGGAAGCTTCAGATTAAAACGGGAGCAAAACGCTACGAGGAAGCCGGGCTCTGCAATTGTTTTGTTAGCAGATTGATGCAAAACGTCATGAGCAGGTCGAGATGCTAGGCGCGGGCGAGCCTTGAGCAAGCACGCAACACTGCAACTCGGCTCCGCAGTCG
>JAHFRG010000019.1 GCA_023258935.1 Betaproteobacteria bacterium | reverse complement strand
GGTTTCATCGCGCTGCTCGGGGTGGCGGCTGAAATCGGTGTCGTGATCCTCATCTATATCGATCACGCCCTACAGGCGGCGGCCGCAAAGCGGCAGGACGCGGGCGAAAAAATCACCGCCGAGGACCTGCACGAGTCGGTGATCCAGGGCGCGCTGATGCGCGTACGGCCGATCATGATGACGGTGGCGGCGATCATCGGCGGGCTGCTGCCGATCATGTGGGGCAGCGGCACCGGCTCCGAGGTGATGCGCCGCATCGCCGCGCCGATGGTGGGCGGCATGGTCTCGGTCACGGTTCTCGCCCTGATCGTGATCCCGGCGATTTATGGACTGGTCAAGGAATTTGCAGTGCGGCGCGTTACGGTCTAAATATTCCCGATGTGCAGCGCTTAAGTTAAACACAAAAACCGCCGCCGGCGTTGCCGCTAAACAATAAATCCGGGCTCTCTGTGTTACAATGCGCGACTTTTGTCAAACCGTTAACTCATCATGCCCCGCGCACTCCGCAACATCGCCATCATTGCCCACGTGGACCACGGCAAGACCACGCTGGTGGACAAGCTGCTCCACCAGGCGGGGACATTTGCCGCCCACCAGCACGTGGCTGAGCGGGTCATGGACAGCAATGATTTGGAGCGGGAGCGCGGCATCACCATTCTCGCAAAAAACACGGCGGTCAATTACCAAGGCACCCACATCAACATCGTCGATACACCGGGTCATGCGGATTTCGGCGGCGAAGTGGAGCGAGTGCTGTCAATGGTGGACGGCGTGCTGCTTCTGGTGGATGCAGTAGAGGGGCCCATGCCCCAAACCCGTTTTGTGACGCGCAAAGCGTTGGCCCGGGGTTTGAAACCCATCGTGGTGGTGAACAAGGTGGACCGTCCCGGCGCCCGCCCGGACTGGGTGGTGAACCACACCTTTGATTTATTCGACAAGCTGGGCGCGACCGAAGTGCAGATGGATTTCCCGGTCGTCTATGCCTCCGCGCTTAATGGCTGGGCGGTGCTCGATCTTGCGGATGCGCCGAGCAGTAGCGCGGGTGAAGGGCTGTCCATGCGGCCGCTGTTCGATACCATACTCAAACATGTGCCGGTTCCCGTCGGCAATCCCGACGAGCCGCTCCAGCTTCAAATCAGTGCGCTGGATTATTCAAGCTTCGTCGGCCGCATCGGCATCGGGCGCATCCGACGCGGGCGTCTCAAGTCCGCGCAGGACGTTGTTATTTTGAACGGTCATGACGAGCCGAAAAAAGCGCGAGTGAACCAGGTGCTGTTTTTCCAGGGCTTGACCCGGGTGCCCATGGAGATCGCGGAAGCCGGCGACATCGTGCTGGTGAACGGCATCGAGGAGATCGGCATCGGCGTGACTCTCGCCGACCCGGAATGCCCGGAAGCTCTGCCCCTGCCGATTGTGGACGAACCCACGCTTACCATGAATTTCCAGGTCAACACTTCACCCTATGCCGGACAGGAAGGAAAATTCGTGACCAGCCGCCAACTGCACGAACGCCTGCAGAAGGAACTGCTAACCAACGTGGCGCTGCGCGTTGAAGATACCGCGGATACGGATGTGTTCCTGGTCTCCGGCCGGGGTGAATTGCATCTCACCATCCTACTGGAAAACATGCGCCGGGAAGGTTACGAGCTGGCGGTGTCCCGCCCGCGAGTCGTGATTCGTGAAATCAACGGCGAGAAATGCGAGCCGTTCGAAATTCTCACGGTGGATGTGGAAGAGGCCAACCAAGGCGCGGTCATGGAAGCCCTGGGGCAGCGCTGCGGCGAGCTTCAGGACATAGCGCCCGACGGCCGGGGCCGCGTGCGACTTGATTACCGAATTCCGGCGCGAGGGCTGATCGGCTTCCAATCGGATTTCATGACCATGACCCGCGGCACCGGTATCTTAAGCCACGTGTTCGACGGCTACGCCCCAATGAAACCGGAAATCCCCGAGCGCCGCAACGGCACCCTGGTTTCGGCGCAGCGGGGGGAGGCGGTGGCTTATGCCTTGTGGAAACTGCAGGAACGGGGTCGCATGTTCGTGAGCCCCGGCGACCGCCTGTACGAGGGCATGGTGATCGGCATTCACTGCCGGGACAATGATCTGGTGGTGAACCCGATCAAGACCAAGCAACTCACCAACATCCGCGCCGCCGGCAAGGACGAGGCGATCATGCTCACGCCGCCGATTACGCTTACCCTGGAGCGGGCTGTTGAGTTCATCGCTGACGACGAACTGGTTGAAATCACCCCCAAAACCATACGCATCCGCAAGCGCCATTTGAAAGTACACGAGCGCAAACGGGCTTCGCGCGAAGCCGCCTGACAACCCGGGTAATTAGCTTTAAGGCCCGACCTGCATCCTCGCAATAATTTTGCTTTTCCCTGAAACACAGTAAGCATGCGGCATCAGAGCCTGGATATGGTGCCCCGCGCCGATGTTGCCCCGCCTGTCTATGGTGATGATGCCCATATCCGCGCGCGGCTCCGCTGCCAAAAGCAACAAAACTTCATCCACAGCTTGCTGCGCATTTCTGGCCTTCGCCAGCAGATCGCACACCGATTTGGCGACAAGGTAGCGCATCGCCATTTCGCCCAGGCCGGTGACGGATACCGCGCCCATAGGCATAGCGTAGGTTCCCGCTCCCGGAATGGGAGTGTCGCCGACACGACCGGGAAGTTTCAGGGCCAATCCACCGCTGGAAGTGGCAGCAGCAAAATGGCCGCTTTCATCGAGCGCTACCGCGCCCACCGTTCCTCTCGCAAGCTCGGGATGGCGTTTTAACAAATTCCGCATGCGGCTTTGGCTTTTTGACGCAGCGAGCGCCTTGCGTTTCTTTCGCCATACTGCGCGCTGCTCACCTGTTACCGGATCGTAATCGGCAAAACCCATGGCGCGGGCAAAGTTGAGCGCGCCTTCGCCCGCCAGCAAAACATGTTCAGTTTCCTCCATAACCTTGCTCGCCACCAACACCGGATTTTTCACTCGCTGCAGACACGCCACTCCCCCTGCACGCAGACCGTTGCTCACCATGACACTCGCGTCCATCTGGGCTTCGCCATGCAGGTTCAGCGCTGAACCGGTGCCGGCGTTGAACACCGGGTTGTCCTCCAGCAACACCACTGCTGCAGTTACTGAATCGAGTGCGGATTTTCCTTGAGCCAGCACTTTTCTTCCCGCTTCCGCCGCGCGCCTCACACCCTGTAACGCCGCGCGTTTATGTTGCTCTTCCCAGGCTCCCGATCCTCCATGAACGATGACGGCGTACATTCAAAAGTCTCCCCATAAGCTCTGTATTGCGGCAAGCGCGGCAAGTCCCGCGGTTTCGGTGCGCATAATGCGTTTCCCCAAAGTGACCGGAGTAAACCCGGCGCCGCTGGCGGCTTGTTCTTCCTCCGCTGTCAATCCGCCTTCCGCTCCAACCAGCAAGATTATCCCGCCGCCTTGGTACTTGAGCTGCTTGAAGGACAAGCCGCCTCCGGGAGAAAGCATCAACCGCTGTGCACCGTTTTCTGCTTTGACGAGAAACTTTTTCAGCGAAACCATCTCCGCAATCTGCGGGACACGGTTACGCCCGCATTGCTCGCAAGCTGCAATCGCCACCTTTCGCCAGTGCTCAATGCGCTTTTGTGCACGTGCTGCGTCCACACGCACCACGCTGCGTTGACATGCCAGCGGTTGAATTGCTGTTGCGCCCAGCTCCACCGCTTTTTGCACCGTGAAATCCATTTTCTCGGTAGACGACACCGCTTGCGCCAGGATGATATGCAGCGGTGATTCCCTCTCGATGTTTTGCCATTCGCCTGTCAGTACCGTCACTTTCGTTTTGCTTATGCCGGTAATCCGGGCCGGATATTCCCCGCCCTTGCCATTGAACAATACCACCGCATCTTCTTGCTTGAGGCGCAACACCCTCGCGGCGTGGTGCGCTGCCGCTTCATCAAGAAAGATTTCACGATGCGGGGCTAATTCACTGGAATGATAGAAGCGCGCTAGGGTCATATAAGAGAGGGTTTAGATACAAGTGCATGATAATATAAAGGTGAAGACGTGATTAATGGAGAAATTTTATGGTGAGCCTGCAAACCCCGATATGCAACTTTGACTGGAAAGCGGTGGATTTCGACCTGCAAGGTGTCGATGGCAAGCGCTACCGCCTGAACGATGTGCGCGGCGAAATGGGCTTGCTGGTAATGTTCATCTGCAACCACTGCCCATACGTGAAAGCGGTGCGCGAGCGCATCGTGCGTGATTGCAAAGAACTGAAGGAATACGGCATCGGCTCCATTGCTGTCATGTCAAACGATCCCTCCGATTATCCCGAGGATTCGTTCGACAACATGGTTAAAGTAGCACGCGAATTCAAGTTTCCATTTCCCTACGTACTGGATGAAACGCAAGAAGTGGCGAAAACCTATGGCGCGTTGTGCACGCCTGATTTCTTCGGCTTTAATTCCAAATTGGAACTGCAATACCGCGGCAGGCTGGACGCCTCTCGCAAGGACATCGTACCTAACGCGCGGCGCGACTTGTTTGAAGCCATGCTGCAGATAGCGCGCACCAGCCAGGGCCCTGAAGAACAGATTCCCAGCATGGGCTGCTCGATCAAGTGGAAGCATGGAACCTCTGATTAAGGAGGTAATACGCGCGGTGCGCGAAGTGGCGCAGGGCGAAATCATCCCGCGTTATCTGCAGGTAGCGCATCAGCGCAAAGCCGACGGCAGCCTGTACACCGCTGCCGATATCGCAGCGCAGGAAGCGCTTGCGCTAAGGCTGCGCGAGATTCATCCGAGCCCCGTCCTCGCAGAAGAAATGAGCCACGAGCAGCAAGCCGAGCAGTGGCTCGCTGGGGATTCCGGCTTATGGTGCGTGGACCCGATTGACGGAACTTCCAATTTCGTCAACGGCCTCCCCTATTTCGCTGTTTCCGTGGCGCTGATGAATAAAGGACGCAGCGTGCTTGGGGTGATATACGACCCGGTAGCGCATGAAATGTTTTACGCCGAGAAAGGCGGCGGCGCTTATCTCAACGGCGAGAAACTTCCCATCAACGAATCGCCCAAGGAATTGCGCCAGTGCATGGCTAGCGTGGATTTTAAACGCATCGGTTCCCGCCTTGCGCAGCAGCTTGTCGGCTCGCCGCCTTACTCCTCACAACGCAATTACGGCGCGAGCACGCTGGAATGGTGTTATGTCGCCGCGGGACGCTTTGATGTGTATTTGCACGGCGGCCAGAAACTGTGGGATTACGCCGCGGGCTCCCTGATACTCGAAGAAGCGGGAGGTATGATGTGTTCGCTTAAAACAGACGATTTCTGGGCGGATGATTTATGGAAACGCTCGGTGATTGCAGCGCGCAACCCGGCTTTGTTCAATGCATGGAAAGCCTGGCTGCGCGCCCATCAATAGCACATTCAGCTACAGGGCTTGCTGTCATGCTCATTCTTCCACAGCGCGTGAATGACCTTGTTACGCATATAGCAGCGTTTAAGCCCGCTGTGCGGCAATTGTGAAGGCCTGACGAGGCGACTACAATATGCTTATGCAACCCGTTAACCTGACTAACCACTTTCTGATCGCCATGCCCAACATGGCGGATCCTTATTTTTCCAAAAGCCTGACTTACATCTGCGAGCACAACGAGCAGGGCGCGCTCGGGGTGGTAGTCAATCGTCCTATTGACATGACTTTGCAGGCGCTTTTCGACCAAATCAGCATTCCGCTGGGGGAGACGCGCCTGCACGGCATAGCGGTGCATTTCGGCGGCCCGGTGCAAATCGACCGCGGCTTCGTGCTGCATAAACCTTTGGGCGAGTGGCAATCCACCCTGGCAGTCAACCAGGAGCTCGGGCTCACCACGTCAAAGGACATCTTGCAGGCGGTGGGACGCGGTAACGGACCGCGGCAAATCCTGGTTACCCTGGGATACGCCGGCTGGGCGCCGGGACAACTCGAGCACGAGCTTGCGCAAAATGCCTGGCTTTCCGTGCTTGCGCAAACCCACGTCATATTTGACTTGCCCGCAGAACAGCGTCTGCCTGCAGCGATGGATTTGCTGGGTGTCAATTTCGCCACACTTTCCGAAGATGCAGGGCATGCGTGATGCAGAGTGAGGCGTTCATGAGTGAACAACACGCTCACGTCTCACGCTACTCACTTCATACAAAAACAGGAACGGTTTTAGCTTTTGACTTTGGGGTAAAGCGCATCGGCGTTGCGGTAGGCGATTTGGCGCTGCGCATTGCTCATCCGCTGATCACGCTCGAAGCTGTGCAAAAGGCAATGCGCTTCAACGCGATTGCTGCGTTGATAAAAGAATGGCAACCGGTGTTCCTGGTGGTCGGTCTGCCTGCTCATATGGATGGCAGCGAGCATGAAATAAGCAAACTGTGCCGCCGCTTCGCGTTGCAGCTGGAACAACGGTTCAAGCTGCGCACTGTTTTAGTTGACGAACGCCTGAGCTCGCACGCGGCGAAACTTTCGCTGGCGGATAGCGGGGCCGCGCGCAACAAAACGCTTATAGACCAAGTGGCAGCGCAACACATTCTGCAAAGCTTTTTCGATGAGCTTGAAACTTCCTGACGCGGAACAGCTGGTTTCTGCGCTCGCCGCGCAAATCAAACCTCGGCTCGATTCCGGCACGGCACTGATCGGGATACATACCGGCGGCGCCTGGATCGCACAAAAGCTGCAACAGCAGCTTGGACTCACAACACCGATCGGACTGCTTGACATTTCTTTTTACCGCGACGACTTCGCGCGCATTGGCCTGCACCCGCAGGTCAAGCCTTCGAACATCCCTTTCGATGTCGAAGGACGCCGCATCATTCTGGTGGATGACGTGCTTTACACCGGCCGCACGGTGCGCGCAGCCATGAACGAGCTGTTCGATTACGGGAGGCCGGCCAGCATTGAACTTGCGGTATTGATAGATCGCGGCGGGCGCGAACTGCCTGTCTTTGCGCGCTACAGCGGCGCAACACTGGAGCTCGCGGATAACCAGAACATCGAACTCAAAAAAGACAAGGAGGACAGGCTCAGCCTATGCCTGAACCAGACCTAGGCAGACTCAGCGCGGGCGAGTGAGCTTCCGTTAATGATGCTATAATCCGCCTCGCGTCCATGCACAGCAACCCGCAGCTCAGTAAGAACGGTGAACTCCAGCACTTGCTTACGATTGAAGGGCTGCCTGCGACGCTTCTAACGCAAATACTCGATACCGCCCAATCGTTCATCGGCGTCACCGAGCGCGAAGTCAAGAAACTTCCCCTGCTGCGCGGCAAAGCGATTTTCAATTTATTCTTCGAACCGAGCACCCGCACCCGCACCACGTTCGAAATCGCGGCCAAGCGGCTCTCTGCTGACGTCATCAATCTCAATATCAGTACCTCGTCGCAGAGCAAAGGCGAAACCCTGCTCGATACCATCGACAATCTGGAAGCGATGCACGCCGACATGTTCATCGTGCGGCATGCGCAAAGCGGGGCAGCGCACCTGATCGCGCAACATGTGGCGCCGAATGTGCATGTCATCAATGCCGGGGACGGGCGCCACGAGCATCCCACGCAAGCGCTTCTGGACATGTTCACCATTCGCCACTACAAGCGCGAATTTGCCAATCTGCGGGTTGCGATCGTCGGAGACATTCTGCATTCTCGGGTAGCGCGCTCGCAAATCCATGCGCTTACCACGCTCGGCGTGCCTGAATTAAGGGTAATCGCTCCCAAAACCCTGTTGCCGGCTGGTGTTGAAAATCTCGGCGTGCATGTTTATCACGATATGCAGCGCGGGCTCAAAGACGTGGACGTGGTGATGATGCTGCGCTTGCAAAGCGAGCGCATGCAGGGGCCGCTTCTGCCCAGCGCGCAGGAATTCTTCAAATATTACGGATTGACCGCGGAGAAACTTGCGGCCGCCAGGCCCGATGCCATCGTCATGCACCCCGGGCCGATGAATCGTGGCGTGGAAATAGATTCCAGCGTGGCCGACGGTCCGCGTTCAGTGATTTTGCCGCAAGTCACGTTCGGCATCGCGGTGCGCATGGCGGTGATGAGTATTCTGGCGGGAAACTAATGAAGATTCACATTAAAAACGGCCGCATCATTGACCCCAAAAACGGCACGGATGCGGTACAGGATTTGTTCATCGCCGCAGGCAAGGTGCTCTCGGTGGGGCGCATCCCCGACGCTTTTCATCCCAATCGTGTAATCGACGCCAGTAACCGCGTGGTCTGCCCCGGTTTAATTGATCTTTCAGCGCGCCTGCGCGAACCTGGTTTCGAATACAAGGCGACCCTGGAATCGGAAATGCAAGCGGCTGTTGCGGGCGGCATTACCAGCCTCGCCTGCCCGCCCGACACCGACCCGCCGCTGGATGAGCCGGGGCTGGTGGAAATGCTGAAACACCGTGCCAGAAGCTTGAATCAGGCGCGCGTGTATCCGCTTGGCGCATTGACGCAGGGACTCAATGGCAAGCGCATCACCGAAATGGCGGAACTCCATGACGCCGGGTGCATTGCCTTCTCTCAAGCCAATGCGCCGCTCAGCGATACCAACGTGCTGATGTGCGCCATGCAATACGCTGCGACATTCGGCTACACGGTGTGGCTGCGCCCACAGGATGTACATCTTGCGCAAGGCGGAGTCGCGCATGACGGGGAAGTGGCCACGCGGCTGGGCCTGCCGGCGATACCGAGCTGCGCCGAAACCATTGCGCTCTCCGCCATTTTGCTGCTCGCCAAGGAAACCGGGGCACGCATTCATTTATGCCGGCTTTCCACCGCCGAAGGCGTTGAGATGGTACGCCAGGCTAAAAGCCGAGGACTGGCAATTACCTGCGACATTGCCGCGACGCATGTTCACCTGAGCGAAATGGATCTGGGATTTTTCGATACCAACTGCAACCTCATCCCACCGCTGCGGTCATTGCGCGACCGCGACGCGCTGCGCGCGGGGCTTAAAGACGGCACCATAGATGCGCTGTGCTCAGATCACGCTCCTGTGGACGATGACGCCAAGCTGCTGCCTTTTGCCGAAGCCGAGAGCGGCGCGACCGGCCTGGAGCTGCTCCTGCCGCTCACGCTGAAATGGGCTGCCGAGACCAAAATTCCGTTACTCCAGGCGCTTGACAAAATTACCCACACCCCAGCGAAAATCCTCGGTATCAATGCCGGCGAACTCACCCCCGGGCATGCTGCTGATGTCTGCATATTCGACCCGCAACGGCACTGGAAAATAGAGCCTAATGCATTGAAAAGTCAAGGAAAGAATACCCCTTTCCTGGGGCTGGAAGTGCAGGGCCGGGTATCTTTCACACTGGTTGAAGGTCACGTAGTCTACGAAAGCTAGTGCAGGGCTGGTATAATATACCCAGCTGTATCCTGAATTCCCTTTATTATGAACCCCTTGCTTGACTTCTCTGGCCTGCCGCGCTTTACAGAAATTACGCCGCAGCAGGTGACGCCTGCGGTTGATGATTTGCTGCGTGAAAACCGCTCGCTGATTAGCCAGTTGCTGATAGATAGCGCGCCAGCGACCTGGGATCATTTTGTGAAGCCGCTGGAAGATGCCAACGAGCGCTTAAGCCGCGCCTGGGGGCAGGTGACGCATTTGAACGCAGTGATGAACTGCCCGGAATTGCGCGAATCATACAACGCCAATCTCCCGAAAATCACCCAATTCCACTCCGAGCTTGCGCAAAACCAAGGCTTGTTCGAAAAATTCAAGGCGCTCAAGGCCGGGAGCGGCTTTGCCCATTTGAGCCGTGCACAGCAAAAAATCGTGGAAAACGAACTGCGCGATTTCCGTCTAGGCGGCGCCGAACTGCCAGCCGACAAAAAAGCGCGCTTTGTGCAAATTCAGGAGGAGCTATCAAGGCTCTATGCCAGGTTCGAGGAAAATCTGCTCGATGCCACCAATGATTTTGCACTGTATATCAACAACCGCGACCAGCTCGCTGGCCTGCCTGAAGATGTTTTGCAGGTCGCGCAGGAAGCAGCTGCTAAAGACGGCAGACCGGGCTGGAAACTCACCCTGCACGCGCCATCCTGGATGCCTGCGATGCAATACGCGGTAAACCGCAGCCTGCGTGAGACGCTCTATCGCGCCTATGTCACACGTGCCTCCGAGTTTGGAAAGCCCGAGTGGGATAACTCGCCATTGATACCTCAAATCCTCAAGCTTCGGCAAGAGAAAGCCGGGCTGCTAGGTTTCCGCAGCTATGCCGAAGTGTCGCTTACCCGCAAAATGGTGAAATCACCGCGCGAGGTGTTGGATTTTCTTGCTGAGCTCGGGGCAAAAGCGAAACCCCATGCCGAGCGCGATTACCACGAGCTCAAGGAATTTGCACACAACGAACTCAAAATTGACAACTTGCAGGCTTGGGATATTGCTTTTGTTTCGGAAAAGCTGCGCACACAGCGCTACGCGTTTTCCGACCAGGAAGTCAAGCAGTTTTTCCCTGAGTCTCAAGTGTTGCAGGGCATGTTCAAGCTGGTGGAAGCGCTTTACGGCATCTCCATCACTCCAGGGCAGGCGCCGCTGTGGCACCCCGACGTGCGCTTTTTCGACATCCGCGATCTGGGCGGCAATCTGATTGGGCAGTTTTACGCAGACCTTTATGCGCGGCCCTCAAAACGCGGCGGCGCGTGGATGGACGAAGCCATCGCCCGCAGGAGCAAGGAATCCGGAATTCAGAATCCGGTCGCGTACCTGAATTGCAATTTTTCCTCGCCAGTGGGCGGCAAGCCCGCGCTGTTTACCCACGACGAAGTCATCACGCTGTTCCACGAATTCGGCCACGGCCTGCATCATCTGCTCACCAGCGTGGATGAGCTCGGTGTGTCAGGCATCAATGGCGTGGAGTGGGACGCGGTGGAATTGCCCAGCCAGTTCATGGAAAATTTCTGCTGGGAATGGGAAGTACTGAAATATTTGACTCGGCATGTGGACAACGAGCAGCCCCTGCCACGACTGTTACACGACAAAATACTCGCGGCAAAGAATTTTCAAAGCGGCATGCAGACTGTGCGCCAGCTGGAATTCGCGCTGTTTGACATGCACCTGCACCATGATTTTGACCCCCACGGGGATAAAACCATGTTGCAATTGCTGGATGAAATTCGCAGCCAGGTAGCGGTAGTGATTCCCCCCGAATACAACCGTTTCCCCAATAATTTCTCGCATATTTTCGCCGGGGGCTACGCCGCGGGCTATTACAGTTACAAATGGGCGGAAGTGCTGTCGGCAGATGCCTACAGCCTGTTCGAGGAAAACGGTGTGGTCAACCGGGATATCGGCCGCCGATTCAGAGAGGAAATCCTGAGTGTCGGCGGTAGCCGCCCGGCACTCGAATCCTTCGTCGCTTTTCGTGGCCGCGGGCCGCAAATCGATGCGCTGCTGCGGCACAATGGCATGGCAGGTGCTGCACATTGAAGCCGACTGTGCTAAAGTTTTCTTTATGCATGAACATGCCATGAAACTGCGGATCCTAATCTGCGCGTTCCTGTTTTCGGCGGGTGCCAGTCTGGCGGGTAATCTTTATCACTGGGTGGATAGCAATGGCATAGAGCATTATTCAGATCAACCGCCGCCGCCGTCAGTCAAGGATGTTGAGCAAAAAAAACTGAACGTCAGCGTGATTGAAGGCACCCCGACCTACCAATTACAACAGGCCGTTAAAAATTTCCCTATCACCCTTTTCGCCAACGATTGCGGCGCGGGATGCACCAGAGCGCGCGAGTTACTGAACAAGCGGGGAGTGCCGTTCACCGAAAAAAATCCGGTGCAGCCCGAGAATGCCGATGAGTTAAAAAATATCGTAGGGGAACTGGTGGTACCGGTGCTGGTCTTGGGCAAGACTCAACCGCTGAGAGGCTTTGACGAATCCAGCTGGAACAATGCGTTGAATGTCGCAGGTTACCCTTCAGCTCCGATTCCTGGAGCGCCCGCCGGCAGCAGAACCCCTAAGCCACATCCAAGCGAAGCGCCGGCGCCCACGCCCGCACCCGAATCTAAGCCTTATTGATGCGGCTTTCCGCCTGGAACGTCAACTCGCTGAAAATCCGCCTGCCGCAAGTCGTAGATTGGCTTTCAACCAACCGGCCTGACGTGCTGTGCCTGCAAGAAACCAAGGTCGAAGACGAAAAGTTCCCGCTGGCGGAAATTCAAGCGGCCGGCTATCAGGCCCTATTTTCCGGACAAAAAACTTATAACGGCGTGGCCATTCTGAGCAAACAGCAAGGGAAAGAAACCATTTCCGCGATACCCGCGTTTAACGACATGCAGAAACGCGTGCTCGCCGCCACGATTGATAATGTGCGGGTAATCTGCGTTTACGCGCCGAATGGGCAAAGCGTGGATTCGGACAAGTACCGCTACAAGCTGGAATGGCTTGCCGCTTTCAACAACTGGCTGAAAGACGAGTTGGTCCGCTATCCGCAACTTGCGGTGCTGGGCGATTTGAACATCGCGCCTGAAGACCGGGATGTCCATGACCCGTTGGCTTGGGAAGGGAATGTTCTGGTCAGCCCAGAGGAGCGGCAGGCGTTCCGCGAGCTGCTCAAGCTGGGCTTGAAAGACAGCTTCCGTCTTTTCGAGCAACCCGAGAAATCCTTCAGCTGGTGGGATTACCGCATGAGCGCGTTCCGCCGCAATCTGGGACTGCGCATCGACCATGTTTTGCTGAGCAGTGCGCTGGCCTCTTGTTGCAAATCCAGCACAATTGATACCAAGCCGCGGCAGGCTGAACGCCCCTCCGATCACGCCCCGGTGCTGGCAGTAGTCTAATCGGTCTTGTCCGGTTTATCTTCCAGACCTAATTCCTGTATCTTGCGAGTCAAGGTATTGCGGCCAAGCCCGAGGAGGCTCGCCGCCTCGATGCGCCGTCCGCCGGTATGGGCGAGTGCCTTGGCAATCAGCGCTTTTTCAAACTGCCGGGTAAGCTCATCCATGATTCCCAGCTCACCACGGCTAAGCGCGCGCTCCACTTCCTTGTGCAGCGCGCTAAGCCAATCCGTTTCCTGAGCCGGGCTTTCAGCGCGCAAATCGGCAGGCAAATCCTTGACGTCGATATTTTGCCCCGGCGCCATGACGGTCAGCCAGTGGCAGAGATTTTCCAGTTGCCGCACGTTGCCCGGAAAGTCCTGGGTTGAAAGATATTTCATTGCAGCATTTGACAGGCGCTTTGCTTCCACTCCCAGCTCTTTCGCGCTTTTCTGCAGAAAATGTTTGGCTAACAACGGAATGTCCTCGCGGCGCTCGCGTAAAGACGGCAGGCGCAACCGGATCACGTTGATACGGTGAAACAGGTCATCGCGAAACAATCCTTGTTTAACTCTTTGCTCCAAATCCTGATGGGTCGCGGCGATGACGCGCACATTGGCCTTTATCGGCTGGTGGCCGCCGACGCGATAGAACTGACCCTCGGAAAGCACGCGCAGCAAACGGGTCTGCAAGTCCGCTGGCATATCGCCGATTTCGTCGAGGAACAGAGTGCCGCCGTCAGCCTGCTCAAAACGCCCGCGGCGCATGCTTTGCGCCCCGGTAAACGCGCCTCGCTCATGCCCGAAGAGTTCCGACTCGAGCAAATCCTTCGGGACAGCCGCGGTGTTGATAGCGATAAAAGGCTTAGCGGCGCGCGGGCTGTGGCGATGCAGCGCGCGCGCCACCAGTTCCTTGCCGGTTCCCGATTCACCCGTGATTAAAACTATAGCCTGCGACTGGCTGAGCCTGCCTATGGCGCGAAATACCTCCTGCATCGAAGCCGCTTGCCCCAGGATTTCCGGCGCGGCCTTCTCTGATTCAGTTTCATCGTCCACGCGCAGGCTCTGGTGCATGGCGCGCCGTATCAGCTCAACCGCATGGTCCACATCGAAAGGCTTGGCGAGATATTCGAAAGCGCCCCCCTGGAACGACGCCACCGCGCTGTCCAGATCGGAATAGGCAGTCATGATGATGACCGGAAGCTGCGGGTAGCGCTGCTTGAGAGTCTGCAGCAACTCAAGACCTGATGCGTCCGGCATGCGGATATCGCTCACCACCACCTGCGGCGGTGCCGCGGCGATTGCCGCCATTGCCTCAGAAGCAGCGGCAAAAGTTTTGAATGCGATGCCTTCGCGCGCGAGCGCTTTTTCAAACACCCAGCGGATGGAACGATCGTCGTCTATGATCCATACCGGTTTCATCAGGCCGACTCCGTGTGCGAAGCGACGTCTTCAGCAAGCGGCAACAGCATCGTGAAGCAGGTGTATCCCGGCCGGCTTTCGCATTCGATAATTCCATGATGCTGGTTGATGAAAGTCTGAGCGATGGTGAGGCCCAGGCCGCTTCCGCCCTCCTTGCCCGAAACCAGCGGATAAAAAATCTTTTCGCGGATCGCCTCGGGTATGCCCGGGCCGTTGTCGATGATTTGCACCATCAGCGCATGCCGGTAGCGTTTCTTCGCCAGCGTTGTCTGCCGCACGATGCGTGTGCGCAGGATAATCTTGCCTTTGCCTCGCAGCGCCTGCGCCGCGTTGCGCATGATGTTCAACGTCGCTTGAATCAGCTGCTCGCGGTCGCCGGTGAGCGGCGGCAGGCTGCTGTCGTAATCGCGCTCGATATCAATGCCCTGAGGAAATTCCGCGAGCAGCAGCGTTTTCACCTGCTCCAGGACTTCGTGAATGTTGATTTCGGCAAGCCGCGGCAGCCGGTGCGGTGTGAGCAGGCGGCCCAAGAGTGCTTGCAGCCGATCCGCCTCCTTGATGATGACCTGAGTGTATTCATGCAGGCCCGGCCTCTCCAGCTCACGCTCGAGTAATTGCGCCGCGCCGCGGATGCCGCCCAGCGGGTTTTTGATTTCATGCGCAAGATTGCGGATCAGCTCGCGGTTCGCCTGTTGCTGATCCAGCATGCGCTCTTCCTTGGCGATTTTCAGCTGCTTGTCCATCTGCCTGAACTCAAGCAGCACGCGCGCATCTCTTATTTCCAGCGGGGTCACTGCGCAGCTCAAATGCAATTCGGGACGCCCGATTGCGGCAAGCCGCAGGTCGTGCTCGATATAACTGCAGTTGTTGGCAAGCGCGTAATCCACCGCGGACAATAAAGTGCCGGCATCGTTAAATATCTTGCTGAGCGGGTAGCCCACCATGGTTTTGCTGCTCGACTCGAACAGGTTTTCGGCTGCGGGGTTGGCGTATTGCATCAGCAAATCCTCGTCGAGGAGAATCACCGCAGCCGCAAGCAGTTCAAGGCCATGAAAAGCAGAAGGTATCATGAACAAAAAGACCAGCCACAAAAAAGAATACTAGCAAGAAGTGCACTACCATAAAGCGCCGTGGGCGGCTCTGGGCGAAGGGGGCGGGCAAACGCTGCCGGGATCTGCTTAAAGCGCCGGGATTATCGCTTATCTTAACCCCGCGAGTTCCTCTTTTAATGCATCGATATTTTTCTGATGCTCGGCGACCGCATCCTTGAGTGGTTGTATGCGGTCAAGATATCTTTGATAGTTGCGCTCACTGCCCAGACGCGTGGCTTCGCCTTCGGCGAGCGCTTTCTTGGCATCATCAATCTGCGTCATTTCCTGTGCCAGTTCATTCTCAAGAATTTGGCGGCGTACGTTATCGCGGCTTTTTTGCGTTTCAGTGTCAACTTTGGGGAAGTTACCTGGAGATTGGGTGGTGGGCTTGTTCGAAGGGACGGTATTGAGCGGCTCAAGGTTCAGTTTCTGCGCGCCCTTGCTCGGAACATTGGAATAGGTAACCCGGCCGTCTTCATCCACTTTTTTGTAGATATCGGCCTTGGCATGCGCAACTGCAAGCACCAATATCACTGCCAATACAGCTCTCATATTTTCACTGCTTATCCAGATGATTACGGCACCCGCAGCATTTTAGACTCTCCCCTCGCTGACGTGGTGCCGAAAAAGTGTTAAGTGTAAGCCATGCCAGCAGAACTTTCAATGCAATCAACGTGCGAGAACAGCTGCCGGTTGACCAAAAAAACAGGGCGGGTTTACCCGCCCTGTCCGGAGTTACTTGCTCAACCCAATTACAGACTGTAGTACATGTCGAATTCTAACGGGTGCGTAGTCATGCGGAAACGTGTCACTTCCTCCATCTTCAGTGCAATATAAGCGTCGAGCATGTCGTTGGAGAACACGCCGCCGCGCGTCAGGTACTCGCGGTCCTTGTTCAGGCAATCCAGCGCCTCATCGAGGGACGCACAGGGATGCGTGATCTTCTTCGCTTCTTCGGGAGGGAGGTCATAGAGGTTCTTGTCAATCGGGTCGCCCGGGTGAATCTTCTTCTGAATGCCGTCAAGCCCCGCCATCATCATGGCGGTAAAAGCGAGATAAGGATTGGTAGTCGGGTCAGGGAAGCGCACCTCGATGCGCCGCGATTTCGGATTCGACACCAGCGGCACGCGCACCGCCGCCGACCGATTGCGCGACGAATACGCCAGGTTAATCGGCGCCTCGAACCCTGGAACCAGCCGCTTGTAGGAATTAGTGCCCGGGTTGGTGATGGCGTTCAGCGACCTGGCATGCTTGATGATGCCGCCGATGTAATAAAGCGCCAGTTCCGAGAGCCCCGCGTACCCGTTGCCGGTGAAAAGATTCTTGCCATCTTTCGCCAGTGACTGGTGCACGTGCATTCCCGAGCCGTTGTCGCCGACGATGGGCTTGGGCATGAAGGTCGCGGTCTTGCCGTAGGAATGTGCCACGCTCCAGACCGTGTACTTGAGGATTTGCATCCAGTCGGCGCGTTTTACCAGCGATTCGTACCGGGTGCCGATTTCGTTTTGCCCCGCCGCCGCTACTTCGTGATGGTGTACTTCGCATTCGACGCCTTGTTCTTCCAACGCCAGCATCATGGCATTGCGAATATCATGCAGGGTGTCGGTCGGCGGCACTGGAAAGTAGCCTCCCTTTACCGGGGCACGGTGTCCCGAGTTGCCGCCTTCGAATTCCTCGCCGGAAGACCACGGCGCTTCTTCGGATTTGATTTTGACAAAACAGCCGGACATGTCCACGTTCCAGGTCACCGAATCAAAAATGAAGAACTCGGGCTCAGGGCCGAAGTAAGCCGTGTCGGCGATGCCCGTGGATTTGAGATAGGCTTCGGCGCGCTTGGCAATCGAACGCGGATCGCGGTCGTAGCCCTTGCCGTCGGAAGGTTCAATCACATCGCAGGTGATGTTGAGAACTGCCTCATCGGTAAATGGATCCATGCGCGCGGCTGCAGGGTCGGGTAACAACACCATGTCAGAGGCTTCAATGCTTTTCCATCCGGCAATTGACGAACCGTCGAAATAGTGGCCGTCAGTGAACTTGAGCTCGGTAAAAGCCTTCACGGGTACTGTGACATGCTGTTCCTTGCCGCGGGTGTCGGTAAAGCGCAGGTCCACAAACTTGACATCTTTTTCCTTGATTATTTTGAATACATCAGCGGGCGACGCCATTTTTCTCTCCTAAGATTGTATATGCAGGGTATTTAAAAATCGGGGAAATCAACAGGCACTATCATTAGCATTAAATGTGCCATTGCCGATAACAAGCAAGGTATTGTGCCATAAGTCATTAGCTATTGAATAGCGGAATAAAACGCACCAAAGTGGCACAAAAAAACCGCCATCGCACCAATACTGTGCCGGGCTTGGAGCATTAACTTTAACCGGGAATGACACCAAATAACCGGCCAAGAACTCTGCAGATTTTGGCTATAATGGAATTCCTGCCTTACACGGTTATTCAGACCTACCATGGGAAAAGTTGACGAGATACTTAAAGCGGCCAAAGAGCGCGCAACGGAAATGAATTTGCCCTACGCGGGCGCGCTTCTTCCTAAGGAAGCCTACACGCTCATGACCGAAGCGCCTAATGCCAAGCTGGTGGACGTGCGCTCCCGTGCTGAGTGGGATTACGTCGGGCGCATACCCGGCAGCGTGGAGATTGAATTTCTCCCTTACCCCAGCTCGCAGCCCAACCCCAATTTCCTCTTCCAGTTCAAACAACAGGTCAAGCCTGACTCGCTGGTGATATTCATATGCAGAAGCGGCCAACGCTCGCACAACGCCGCAACAATGGCAACCAAGGCCGGATACTCAAGTTGCTTTAACGTGCTGGAAGGTTTTGAAGGTGCCATGGACAGCGCACATCACCGCAATACCATTGGCGGCTGGCGCTTTGCCGGCCTTCCCTGGATTCAAAGCTAGCAGTAGTTTTCTATTCCACAGGAAATTTCACATGAGTAACGGGGGCGGTTCCAAACCCGCCATAGCCTGTCTGCCTAACGGCCCGTATTACCTGCTCAACAATCTCGAGCCCGTATTGGTTCCCAACCTGCGGAATTCGAAAGGTGCGGCTCTTTCTTCGGTACGCGGCGTGGCCTTGTGCCGTTGCGGCGGCTCCAAAAATAAACCGTTCTGCGACGGCACCCATGGCACGACCGGCTTCAGCGACAAGAAGCTTGCCGACGGCAGCCAGAACAAACGCACGAACTACAAAGGCAAGCGCATCACTATTCACGATAACCGCAGTATTTGCTCTCACGCTGGATTTTGCACGGACCGCCTCGCTGCCGTTTTCAGGATGAATAAGGAGCCGTGGATAGACCCCGACGGTGCCGCGGCCGATGCCATTATCGCGACCATCAATCTTTGCCCTTCAGGCGCGCTGAGCTATTCCATAGACGGAGTGGAGCATCGCGACCAGGAGCGCCCGCCCATGGTGACCGTAACCAAGGACGGTCCCTACGCCGTGACGGGGGGCATCAAGCTGATGGGCGTAGCCATGGGCGAGGGTGCATCCGAAGAGCACTACACGCTCTGCCGCTGCGGCGCTTCCAAAAACAAGCCGTTTTGCGACGGCTCGCACTGGCAC
>JAHFRG010000088.1 GCA_023258935.1 Betaproteobacteria bacterium | reverse complement strand
TTGCGACCGGCGATTCTCCCAAGTCATCTGTAATCTGGCTGCACGGGCTGGGCGCTGATGGCAATGATTTTGTCCCGGTAGTGGATGAATTGGGATTGCCGCCACAACTTGCGGTGCGCTTCGTTTTCCCGCACGCGCCGATGCGGCCGGTCACAATCAACAGCGGTTTCATCATGCGCGCATGGTACGACGTCATGAATCAGGATATGTCGTTCCGCGAAGACGAAACCGGCATTCGCCGCTCACAACAGGAAATAGAAAAACTCATCACCAAAGAAAAAGACCGCGGCATTGGAGCTTCACGCATCGTGCTCGCGGGATTTTCGCAGGGAGGCGCTATTGCATTGCTGACCGGCTTGCGCCATCCGGAGCGGCTGGCAGGCATCATGGCGCTTTCAAGCTATTTGCCTTTGGCTTCGACGCTGGCGGCTGAAGCAAGCGCCGCCAATCGCGATGTGCCGATATTTATGGCGCATGGCACCGCGGATCCGCTGATTCCATTGCCGCTCGCCAGCCTCTCCAGGGGGCACCTCAAGCAGCTGGGTTATCAGGTGGAATGGCACCAGTATCTCATGCCGCACTCAGTGTGCCAGGAAGAAATCCGGGATATCGGGCAATGGCTACAGCATGTTCTCGCTTAAAGCATGTCAATGTTGCGTTAGCGCTGCGCGTCTGCCGCGCTCGACATTTACCCCGGAGAGAATGATCAAACCCGCCACAAAATAGATTCCGGTAATCAGCATCGCCAGACGATGATCGCCATCCGAGAGCCAGGTCACGAGGCCGTAAGTAATCGGCCCGAGTATCGAGGATAATTTCACCGCCAG
This sequence comes from Betaproteobacteria bacterium, assembly GCA_023258935.1. Lineage (GTDB taxonomy): Bacteria > Pseudomonadota > Gammaproteobacteria > Burkholderiales > JAHFRG01 > JAHFRG01. The sequence continues at coordinate 4,977 of JAHFRG010000088.1, read as the reverse complement.
CCCCCACAGGCCAAAAAATTCTGCATGACGTGTCTCAGGGCTCAAAGATCCGACCAAAGCTCGCGCCGCAGATTGGCTGGCGCCGAGGCAGATTCCAGCGAGATTTGCGGCAACCCAGAACATTGCCGGCCCCCGCGCCGCCCAGGCGAGCAGAATCATGATGATCCATCCGACCAGCGTGACGGAAATCGCCTGCACATGGCCGATGCGGTCCTGCACGTTTCCGAAAATAAAGGCGCCGAGCGCAGCAGTGATGTTGACTGCGAAAATCATGACTATGGTTTGTTGGGTTTCGAAATGCATCGCCTGTTCGGCGTAGATGGCCGCAAGCGCAATGACCGCCTGAATGCCTGCCTGGTAAAACACAATGCACAACAGAAAGCGCCACAAGTCACGGTAGCGCTGTGCGTGTTTCAATGTTTGCAGCAGCCGTGCAAAGGCCGTGCGTACCACACCGGCGGCGTGCGGCTGAGGTTTGGCGCGCTCGCGCAGAATGGCAAAAGTGGGAATGCTGGAGAGCGCAAACAATCCCGCGGTAATCAGCATGCAAACCGGCACAAAGTCCTGCGCTTTTGCGCCATGCCGCTGCGCGTAATTGATGTAGATAAGCGACAGGCCGAGGCTTAACAGACCGCCGAGATAACCCAGGCTCCAGCCCCAGCCGGATACTTTGCCCATCGCCTCACTGCTCGCGAGTTCGGGAAGAAAAGCGGCTATCAGATTTTCCCCACTGCCGAAAAAGAAGTTGGACAACACCACGAAAAATATTGCAATCCATAATTCGCCCGGGCCGATCAACCCCAAACCCGCGGTAAACAGCACACAGCCGATGGTGGTGAGAAGCAGCAGCTTTTTTTTCGCGGCATACGCATCGGCAATAGCACCTATGAGCGGCGCGGTGAACATTATTGCCGCGTACGAAATTGCCAGCGCAGCGCTCCAGGCCAAAGTCGCCCATGGCTGATTTTGCGCCACCACTGCGACGAAATACGCGTTGAATATGGCAGTAATTACTACCGTGGTATAGCCTGAATTGGCGAAATCGTACATTGCCCAAGCCCAGACTTCGCGCAATGCGACGTCTTTCGCCAGGCTGGGATAAGAACGATTAGTCAAGTTCCGGCGGAATATTTTGTGAGGAAAGGGCGACGGGTTTCTTGCATTATTCACCTGCCCGGATCATAGCCGATGTTTCACGGCTATGAAAGCCGTCGATGCTTCAAATGATGCCTTGCTGCTTTAAAACTTTTTGCTGTTCCGCATCTATGCCCAGCGTATAAAGTATCTCAGCGGTATGCTCACCCAATTCCGGTCCCAGCCATTCTGTCCCCCCCGGCGTTTCACTCAGTTTCGGCACGATACCCGGGAGCTTGAGTTTTTGACCGTCCTTGAGCTTAAATTGCTCTATCATCTGGCGCGCCTGATAATGCACGTCGTTGACGATGTCGGCGATGCTGTAAATTTTGCTTGCCGGCACTTCCGCCGCATTGAGCACCGCCAGCACTTCTTCCATGTCATGCCGCATGGTCCATTCGCTGATCGCCTGATCCAGTTCCTCGGTGCGCGCAACCCGTCCCGTATTGCTCGCGAGTGCCGGGTCGTTGGCCAGATCCTCCCTGCCAATGGCGAGCATCATGCGTTTGAAAATACCGTCCGAATTGGCACCGATCACCACGTATTTGCCGTCGCGGCATGAATAGGTATTGGAAGGAACGATGCCGGGAAGCGATGCGCCGCTTCTCTCGCGCACGAAGCCCAGCATATCGTATTCCGGCAGCAGGCTTTCCATCAGACTGAACACGGATTCATACAGCGCCACATCCACCACTTGTCCCCGTCCGTGATTGGTTCGGCGGTGATAAATCGCCATCAGCGCGCCTATCACGCCATACATCGCCGCGAGTGAATCGCCCAAACTTATTCCGACTCGCACCGGCGGCCGATCGGGATAGCCGGTCAAAAAACGAATTCCTCCCATGGATTCGCCGATTGCACCAAATCCGGTCTGGTCCCGATAAGGCCCGGTTTGCCCATAACCCGACAATCTCACCATTACCAAACCGGGATTGATTGCGGAGAGCCTATCCCAGCCCAAACCCCATTTTTCCAAAGTGCCGGGGCGGAAATTTTCCACCACGATGTCCACATCCTTCACCAGCTTGCGCACAATTTCCTGTCCTTGTGGCGATTTCAGGTTCACCGTCACTGACTTCTTGTTGCGCGCCTGAACAAACCACCAGAGCGAAGTACCTTTATAGAGCTTGCGCCATTGCCGCAGCGGATCGCCGCCATCGGGTGATTCGATTTTGATTACCTCAGCACCGAATTCCGCGAGAATCCTTGCGCAAAACGGCCCGGCAATCAGCGTGCCCAATTCGATGACTTTCAGGCCTTTGAGAGGTGGTACGCTTTTTTGCATGTGATGGCTCAGGGTAACGACTTATCAGAATGGTGCTGTTGAGTAGGTTCGAACCACCAATCTATTGATCATGAATTATGATAAAGATTATAGCATCGCCTTAAATCAAACACTTTTCTGGCCAGCTGTGTTTCCCACACGGGACTTGATCCTGATCAATTAATTGTTATGTATTCGCGCTAGACTTCGCTTAATTGTAGTGTTGGCGCTGCATAAGCGTTATTTGGGGTATGCTTTCTGATTAGTACGCAGAGGAACAACCTATGAAAATTCTCCTAGCGGTGGATGGCTCAGTGCACTCCCGAAAAGCTACGACTGCGCTTATCAAGAACACTACGTCGTACAAGCGCTCACCCGAGGTATTTTTACTCAATGTTTATTATCCCGTTCCAAAGGTAAATTTCGGCCCACTCGTAAGCCGCAACATGGTTATAAGTTACTACCAGGAACAAGGGGAGCGCGCACTTGCTGAGAGCAAGCGTCTGCTGGATAAGGCCGGGATTCGGTATCAGGCCAAAGTGCTCGCGGGGCCGATCTCCCAGACCATCATCAGGCAATGTCGGGCCCAGCATTGCGGTTTAATATATATGGGCACGCGAGGCATGGGCAGTTTGGGTGGCATGCTCCTCGGCTCCACAGCCACCAAGGTAGTCCATCTGGCGGCCGTGCCTGTCGTCCTTGTCAAATAGCAAGTAATTAGCTTGTGGTGCTGTTGAGTGGACTCGAACGACTGACCTTCTGGTTACGAATCACACGAGGTAAGATCTGCTCCCGATTCTTTGACCTGCTTGATTTTTTGTACCAGGTTGATAGTAGCATTTTAATGCAGGATCATCCCTGATTCCATGTGGCTTGTGGCGGACTGCTGTGCATTTGATTGCAATTAAGATTGGCTGTCGTCGCCTTTCGGCTCCAGGAAATTAAGTTTGCGCGGTTGCTGGTGTCGCCCGCACGGCGGTTCCCAAATTGGGCATGCTATAGTAGTCTCTGTTTAGGCTTTATGGCGATCACGATGAACATTCACCGGCCATCCTGGCTACTCGCACCGTTCTATGCTGCAGCGATTGCAACGACGTCAAAGTCGTTCGGCAACAATCCGATCATTGGCAGCCCCGCCCTCAATCAGGCGGGCCTCCATGTCGCGCGGATGCGTTTGGCCCATGCCATGGCCGGTTGGCGGCGGCGGCGACTTGCGCACTTGGTAAGCAAAGAGGACGCGGCGGATTTTCACTGCGACGGTTTCATTCTCAAGCGGAATTTCTTGCCCGCGCCGGTCTTCGAGGCGCTGAAAACCGAGGTGCTCTCGGCTGCCGCCCCGGCACGCGACATGATTCAGGGTAACACGGTTACCCGCCGGATTGCGCTTGATGCGCACACTCTCGCACGCCTACCGGCGGTGCGCGCCTTGCTCGAAAGTCGGGAATGGCTGGGATTGGTGTGTTACGTGGGATCATCAAAGCTTGCGCCGCTCAACTATATCCAGACCATCTTTTCGCATGTCCGCGAGACCGCGGCGGATCCTCAGACCCGCCTTCATTCGGACACGTTTCATCCCACTGTGAAAGCTTGGTACTTTCTCACCGATGTGGGGGAGGATGACGGCCCGTTTACCTATGTCCCCGGCTCCCATCGCCTTTCAGCTCCACGCCTTGAATGGGAAAAGCGCATGAGCATTGGCGCGAGTCAATCTCCGGATCGATATACGCAAAGAGGATCATTCCGAATCCATGAAAGCGAACTCGCCGGACTCGGGCTTCCAAAACCCAAATTTTTCGCGGTGCCTGCAAATACACTCGTGGTTGCCGATACGGTGGGTTTTCACGCACGCGGCGCAAGCGCGTATCCGTCGGTTCGAATTGAGATCTGGGCCTATGGCCGTCGGAACCCTTTCCTCCTCTGGACGGGGTTCGATCCGCTCGCCATGCCTTTCGTGAAAGGTCGTGCCGTGCCGTTGTATTGGTCGGCGATGGACCTTGGAGAGCGGTTTGGCCTCACGAAAAATCCCTGGCGCCCCGCTGGAAGAGTGAAGCCCGACACGCCGGTTGATCTGAGACTATTCAACTGAATTGCACAAGACAAAGGGTGTTTGGTCGGGGTGACTGGATTCGAACCAGCGACTCCCGCGTACCGAATGTCTTTTAGTAAGCTCCTTTAGCCCCTTGCCCCCGGGTTGCTAAAGTCAATATTTTCAAGAACATAATTCTAGACGAGGGCGCAGCAAAACGCAATAAAACGCAGCTATTCATATCTCCATTGTCGCAAAGTTGGGATTACAATGAGCATTCTGCTCACCGATCTCTCGAAGGAATGACCCCGCGGTTTCAATAGAAAAATGAGGACCACAAAAGCCGCAGATTCACAGAACTAGCTGTACCGAATTCCGGGGCCTGTCACTCAGGTTGAAATTACAGCCTGATACAAAATGAGTCGGTCATGTCAGCTCGGGAGGATTTGTAATTTCATGAAGAAAAAAATTGCAATTGTCGGGTTCTCTTTCCGCCTCCCCGGCACATCCCGCGACCGTTACTGGACTGACCTGCTTGAAGGAAAAGATCTTG
>JAHFRG010000087.1:2179-5852 GCA_023258935.1 Betaproteobacteria bacterium | reverse complement strand
GCCGCGCCCGTTGCGAAAACCGCGAAGCCCAGGAATGTCGCCGCAACAAGTATTGGAGCGCGAATGAATGATCGGATGAACATATGTGGACAGCAGAATGTACTTGAAATATAGCACGCCCAAATAAATGTGTAATGAATGTTGGGGCTGCTCGACTAATATCCGAATCTAGTTGCTGTATAGGCAAACAGGTTTATAATGTGGTAGATTTATGGGGCCGTGGGCAAGAGGTGAAGAATTGTCGCATGGTAATATCGGGTAACATTCTTAGGAGGTAACAATGTTAAAATCAGTTGGAATGGCACTTTTGGCCGCGGTGGTGATGGCTTCCTTCGCGTCTGTTTCCTTCGCGGCGGGGACTGGACAAATGGATATTCAGAAACTGTGGGAAGGGAGCGGCTATGCTACTCCTGGCAAAGGCATGCGCACCATGAAGATGATGAAGATGATGGATGCCGATGGCGACCATAAAGTGACCAAGGAAGAATTCATGGCGTACCACGCGATGATATGGGATAAGATGGACCCGGGCCATCTTGGTCAAATCGATGTAAATAAGTGGATTGGCCAGTAATGTCCGATCGTCTTAATATAAGTAACAACTAGGCAGCATTCCGGAAGACGCTATTCTTCCGGGTCTTTCTCAGGAGCCGGCCAACAGGCCGGCTTTTTTTCGAGTTTAGGTTGCAGACTGGTTGGCGGTGGACGCAGTCTAGCGCGAACCTTGCTCTGCTGGATATTCCCTGCCAACAGGGAAAAATGAATTCCTAGCGTCACAACCATCCCTCATTCCGCCCGAAACCCGCACCCAGAGCTGTTCTCAGTCCATAGTCCATCCTCATTCCAGTTTTCACGAGGCTGACTGTCGCTTAGTGGCATCACGGTTTCTGCGATCGAACAGCAAAACCGCGCCCGCCATTTCCCCCCTGCGATGGTAGAATGACGCGGCCCAGCGCTGTACGTGAACTTTCTCGCCATCGCGCCGGATCAGCACTGCGTGGTTTGCAGCTTTTACATGGCCACCCACCCCCGCGCAGCGCGCCAAGGCGCTGTGTACTGACTCTCCTGTTTTTTGATCAAGCAGACGGAATAGCGAATCCACCGGCTGGCCATGGATTTCCTTGTCCTCCCAGCCGCTCAGCCGTTCGACCATAGGATTGATGTACACGATGCCGCCCTTGGCATCGGTGGTAATTACCGCTTCTTCCAAAGTATGCAGCAGTTCGCGGTTCAGGTCCTTCTCCCCCACCAGCTCCAGTTCGGTCCAAATGCGCTCGATCTCCGCGCCGGCGCGCACCGCGAATATCTTGAACACTGGCTCAATCAGAATATCGTCCGGCATGGGCTTCTGATCCCACAAGGCCATATGCCCGATCACCCTACCGTTGGACGCGAAGATGGGTATCCCGAGATAGCTTTCCTCACCCAGGTGAGCATCCTTGGGGAATATTGCAGGTACGTTGCGCGGATAAAAGCAGACTTTTCCATTTTTCATCACTTCTTCGCATGGCGTTCCGGAAAGGTCAAACTGGATGTTCTCCTCGAACCCGTCACCCACCCAGTAGGCGAGTGTGCGCGCCTGGGTCACCGGCTGATCTGCGCACTCAGCGATGAATGCCCGATGCACATTCAATACCGCAACGAAATTGCGCACCAGAGTGCGGAAAAACGCGTCGCCTTGCGGCACCGCCAAGCTTTCGGCGATTCCTATCAGTACCGCCTCCGCGCGCTTGCGCTCCGACACATCAGTGTGCAGCCCCACCATGCGGTAGGGCTTGCCGCCCGCGGTGTGGATGGCAGCGCCGCGCGCCATCACCCAGCGGTAGCTGCCGTCCCTGTGCTTGAGCCGGTGTTCACTTTGATAATGCGCTGCCTCTCCATTCAAGTGCGCCTGTAGCAGCTTCAGCGCCGCCACCCGGTCTTCCGGATGAATGCGCTTGCGCCACTCGTCAATATGGTCGCCGATTTCCGCCTCGTCATAACCGAGCATAGCTTTCCAGCGCGGCGAGAAATAAGCCTTATCGTTTTTCAGATTCCATTCCCATAGACCATCGTTCGAGCTACGCACCGCCAGCACGTAACGTTCCTCGATTTCGCGCACTTTGGCTTCTGCGTTCTTGCGCTGCTGCGTCTCCTGGAGCAACTGGCTTTCCTTGCCGCTGAAATTCTCCTGTGCCGCAGCGAGCCGCGCTGCCAGCTTGCCAATTTCATCGTCACTGGAGATGTGCGGGCCCGCAGTCGCCAGCTTTTCCGTGTCGTGCAGCAAGTGCTGCAGTCGCCGCCGCACCAGCAACTCAAATCCCAAACCAACAGACAGCAGTAAAATGGCCACACCCAGCAACAGCGCGGTAGAGCGCGAAATGCGCGCCTCCTCTCCTGCAGGCGGCATTTCGGCCCAATAAATCAGCGCGACCAAGGGCAAAACCCCGAGCAGGACTGTCGCCAGAATCTTAAGCCTCAATCTCATGTTTGTTCCACCCTTGCATACGGTCTCATCCGGTCGGTAACCGGATTATACGCTCGCACTGCAAATTCAAGCCATTGCCGAAGTGGTTGGTAGCTTGAAGCTGAACGTCGTGCCCCGCCCCTTGCTGCTGGTTACCGTCACGTCAGTGCCATGCAGCGAGAGAATGGATTTCACGATGGCCAACCCCAGCCCGGCATTGCCGGAATCCTGGTCCTGGGTTCGTCCCCCTCGGTAGAAGCGGTCGAATACATGCGGCAGATCCTCTCCGACTATTCCGGATCCGGTATCGGTAACCTGCAGCATGACGTGTTGCGGCTCGACCGTCATGATTAACCCGATCTTTCCACCGGGAGGGGTGTAGCGCATGGCGTTTTCTATCAAATTTTCCAGCACGCGCTCGATGAGGCCGATGTCGGCAAACACAAACGGGTCGTTTTCCGGTACGTCGGTATACAGCTCAAGCGAGCGCTTTTCGGCGGAGAGCTGGAATTTTTGCACCACGTCCTCGACCAGATCGCCAAGCTGGAACGATTCGCGGTTCAGTGTGACTTGCTTCGTGTTAAGTTTGGCGAGCTCGAAGAGTTTGGATACCATGATGGTCAGGCGCTCGCTCTGTTTGGTGGCGATCTCCAGGTAGTTATGCTGCTCTTGGGGAGAAAGCGTTCCTTCCTTTAACAGCAGGGTTTCTAGGTAGCCGCGTAAAGCGGCAAGCGGTGTGCGCAAGTCGTGCGAAACATTGGCCAGAAACTCCTGCCGCAGCTGGTCGGTCTGCTGCAGTGCCTGCATATGTGCTGTCAATCGCGACGCCATCTGGTTGAAGGCAGCGGTCAATCGGTCAATTTCATCACCCGCCGGATTTGCCGGCAGTGGCAGCAGCCCCTGGGGTGAGGCAAAGTCGTTTCGCTGGAAGGCATCGAGAGCGATTGACAGGCGCTTCATGCGCCGCGTCAGCGCGGCGAACGTCAGCAGCCCACCGAGAATCGCCACCAACGCCCCGCCGGCAATCACCCACAGGCCAAGCGGTTTCAGATAATCTCGCTGCAGCATCTGAGCGATATCGTCTTGCGTTGCCCCTTCGAGAACAACATACAAATAACCATGCAATGGTCCGTCACGGGGAAGCGGCGCCACCGAGAAGATTTTTTTGCGCTTTTGATCCAGCGGATCATCGTCAACTATGGGCAAGGACGTAGGATCGTCCAGGAA
>JAHFRG010000087.1:0-2169 GCA_023258935.1 Betaproteobacteria bacterium | reverse complement strand
ACACCCGTTGTCTCACCACCTTGCCGGTGGGAACCGAATTCGCCAGAATCTTGCCCTGGTCGTCAAGCAGGTAAATCTCGATCGCCGGATTAACCAGCATCTGCCGATCAAAACCTTGTCGGAACAGCTCGAGTTCAAAATTGCCGGCCGGAAGATGCATGTCCCGTACCAGCATTTCCGCCAAACGCAGGTTGAGACGCTGAGTGACAATCTGCTGATTGTGTTCCAGCGACATCTGAATCACGCCGACGAACATAAAACCCAGCAAGCAGCACACTGCCAAAAGCACCAGCGCCAGCTTGCTGTACAAGGTTCTGAACAAGGAAAGTCTTACTCTTTGTGTTCGCTGAATTTGTAGCCGACGCCACGCACGGTCACGATGCGACACGGTTTCGCCGGGTCGAGTTCGATTTTGTTGCGCACGCGGTTGATGAAGGAATTCACGGTATGCTCGTAGCCGCTATGGTTGTAACCCCAGACATTGTCGAGCAATTGGCTGCGGCTGTAGACGCGGCCGCTGTTTTGCATCAGGTGAAAAAGCAAATCGAATTCTTTGGTGGTCAGCTCCAGCGGCTCTCCGTCGAGAATGGCTTCGCGCTTGGTGATGTCCAGCCTGAGGTTGCCTGAGCTCACGATTTTCTCGCCCGACTTGGTGTCGCCTCTGTTGAGCGCATCAATGCGCCGGAATATCGCCTTGACACGTGCTACCAGCTCCATGACGTTGAATGGCTTGGTCAGATAATCATCCGCGCCCATTTCCAGTCCAAGCACACGGTCCAGCTCGGTAGCTTTCGAGGTGAGCATGAGTATCGGGGTGTAGTTGGATTTGCTGCGCAGGCGCCGGCAGACTTCCAGCCCGTCAATACCCGGCAGCATCAAGTCGAGAATAACCAGATCATAGTTCTTGGCTTCCGCTTCCGCCACCCCGACGATGCCATCAAAGGCCAGCTTGACCTGGCACCCCAAATCACGCAAATGCAGCTTGACCAGCTCCGCAATCTCCGACTCATCTTCAATAACTAGTACACTGCGCTGCATGATTTGATTCTCCCCCCGCTTCACCATCCGGGCTTCGCTTAATTCAATTAGACAAATTATAAATCTTTAGCGCTTGCCTGCCCAAGCATGGTCTAAAGCTAATCTTTCGAGCCTCCCGTGATCAAGCGGGTCCCGCCTCTGAAGGTGAGATACGCCCAGAACCAGTCGAACATCACCGAAATGCGGTTACGCAGCCCCACCAAAAATGCGACATGCAGCGCGCCCCACAGCCACCACGCCGGGGCGCCGCTTAAGCGCAACCAGCCAAAGTCCGCAACAGCGGCCTTGCGGCCTATGGTGGCGAGGCTTCCGAGGTGTTTGTAGACAAAACGTGGCGGAGTTGCGCGCCCCAGCACCCGGGCGCGAATTACCGCAGCAACATAGGCGCCGCCTTGCTTCGCCGCTGGCGCCAGCCCCGGAACTGGATTGCCTTCCCAGGCCGTGCTCAAAGCGGTATCGCCAATGGCAAATATGTTGGGACGGCCGGCAACCGAAAGGTCAGGCCCGACCTTGAGACGCCCGGCGTTATCGGCTTCAGCGTTCAGCCAGTGCGCAGCGGGTGAAGCCACCACACCTGCCGCCCATAACACAGTGCCCGCCGCAATCGGCCTGCCGTTCACACGTACACCGCCATCGTCGATGTGCTCAACCCTGCCGTTCAAAACCACTTCCACGCCGAGTTTTTCCAGCGCAAGTTTCGCGCTTGAAGAAAGTTTCTCGGGGAAAGTAGGCAAAATACGCGGAGCAGCCTGCACCAGCATCACCCGCGCGCTCGCCGGATCAAAATTGCGGAATTCCTTTTCCATGCCGTGACGCGCGAGTTCCGCGATGGCGCCAGCCAGCTCCACTCCTGTCGGTCCGCCGCCGACGATAAGGAATGTCAGCAGGCTTTGCCGCTGTACCGGATCGTCGGTCGCTTCCGCGCGCTCAAAAGCAGAGAGCATGCGGCGCCGGATTTCGGTTGCGTCCTCAATGCGTTTCAGCCCCGGCGCGTAAGGCGCCCATTCATCGCGGCCGAAATAACTGTGGGTTGCGCCCGTTGCCAGCACCAAATAGTCATACGGGATGCGCTGCGCGCCGGCTATCACTTCCTGTTTGGCTGTATCTACACCGGTAACCGTGCCCAGCAAC
>JAHFRG010000018.1 GCA_023258935.1 Betaproteobacteria bacterium | reverse complement strand
GTGCCGGAAGTGAATCCTCACGCCATTGCGCAATACAAAAACCGCGGCATCATCGCCAATCCCAATTGCTCTACTATCCAGATGGTAGTGGCGCTGAAACCCATTTACGACGCGGTGGGCATAGAGCGCATCAACGTCGCCACCTATCAGGCGGTATCGGGCACCGGCAAGGAAGCGATTGAGGAGCTGGCGGAGCAAACCCGTGCCCTGTTTAACCACAAAGACATTGTGAGCGAAGTCTATCCCAAGCAGATTGCGTTCAACGTGCTGCCGCATATTGACGAGTTCCAGGACAACGGCTATACAAAAGAAGAAATGAAGCTGGTGTGGGAGACCCGCAAAATCATGGGCGACGACTCGATCCGAATTAACCCCACTACGGTACGGGTGCCGGTGTTCTATGGCCATTCCGAGGCGGTACATATCGAAACCCGCAAGAAAATCTCCGCACAAGCCGCTACCGCCTTGCTTAAAAAAGCGCCTGGCGTTGTGGTCATGGACGAGCACAAGCCCGGCGGTTATCCTACCCCGGCGGAAGCGGCAGGCCGGGACGCAGTCTATGTGGGGCGCATTCGTGAGGATATTTCACACCCGCAAGGCCTCGATTTGTGGGTGGTGTCAGATAATGTACGCAAAGGGGCGGCGCTGAATAGTGTGCAAATTGCAGAGATTTTGGTTGAAAAATATCTGGATCCAGCCATAATGGTAAGAGGCAAGTTGAGCTTGCAACTCTAACTACATGATGTTAATTTAATTACCCCAATCAAAACCATAGGGTGGGTTTGTGTACAAATCTAGGCGTTTAGCTTGGTTAGTTGCCGGTATATTGTTTGTGTTGCCTTGGGCTACGCATGCTGCCGGGCTGGGCAAGATAACGGTAAATTCCAACCTGGGCCAGCCTCTTTCCGCTGAAATCGACCTCTTGGGCGTGCAAAAAAAGGAACTGGATTCGCTGGTAGCAAAACTTGCCTCTCCCGAAACCTACAAACAGGGCAATATCGAATATGTTTCCACGCTGTCCGGTATCAAATTCAGCATTGAGAAAAAACCCGACGGGCAACCCTATCTTAAGCTCACAACAAAACAGCCGGTCAATGAGGCTTTTCTGGATTTTCTGATCGAACTCAACTGGACATCGGGCCGACTGGTAAAAGAATATACGGTGCTACTTGATCCGCCCGGTTTCACGCCTACCGAAACCCTGGCGCCGGTAGCAGCGGTTCCCGAGGCAATGCCGCTGCCTGCTCCGGCGGAGGAAGCCAAGCCAGAGCTTGCGGGCGTCCCTCCGGATGAGATAATCGGCGCCGAGGCAATGCCCGAGGCACCTCAAGCAGCAACACCTGAAGCACAAGCACTTCAAGCACCTGAGGCACCCGCACCCGAAGAGCAAAAAACCTACGGTCCGATAAAACGCGGCGAGACGCTGCGCAAAATCGCCGAAAGCGTCAAGCCGTCCGACTATTCTCTTGAACAGATGCTGGTTGGGCTGTTCCGTTCCAACAAAAGCGCATTCATGGGCAACAATATGAACCGCATGAAAACCGGCCCCATATTGCGCGTTCCCGAAAGCAGCGAATTGTCCACCATAGAACCCAAACAGGCGGTAAAAGAGGTCAGGGTACAGGCGCGCGACTGGAACGCTTACCGGCAAAGGCTTGCCGAAGCTGCGGGCCAAGCCGCCCCCACCGAAATTGCCAAACAAACCGCGAGCGGCAAAATCGCCACCAAGATTGAAGACCAAGCCGCGCCCAAAGAGCCGGGAAAGGAAGTGTTAAAACTTTCCAAGGGAGAGCCTCCTGCCGGCACAGCCGGCGGCACCGGCAACAAAGCGCTTCAGGATCGCATTCGCAGCCTTGAAGAAGAAGCCGTAGCCAGAGAAAAAGCGGTCAAAGAAGCAAACGAACGCATAGCGCTTCTCGAAAAAAACATTAAGGACATGCAGAAGCTTTTGGAAATCAAGAGCCAGAACCTGGCTGAGCTGCAAAAACAGGCGGGAGACGCCAAGGCGCCCCAGCCTGCGGCACAGCCTGCCCCCAAGCCTGTGGAAACCAAAGCGCCCGAGAGCAAACCAACCGAGGCTAAGAGGCCTGAGGAAAAACCGGTTGCAGTAGCGGCAGCAAAGCCTTCGGAAGCACCCAAGCCCGCTGACAAAACCAAAGCTCCACCTCCACCAGAGACATCCTTGCTGGATGACATACTCGATAATCCCCTTTATCTAGGGGGCGGTGCAGGCGTAGTAATTTTGCTACTCGGACTCGGCTACCTAGCCGTGAGAAAAAAAAAATCTTTAACGAGTTTTGAAGAGAGTGTTGTCGATGATGAAGGCCTGAAGACCAGCACGGTCTTCGGCAACACCGAGGGCGGCGTGGTAGTCAATACCGGCGAAAGCTCGCTGATGGGCGACATCGCCAGTAAGAGCGGCGGCCCCGTCGCTACTGACGAGGTGGACCCGGTCGCTGAAGCCGAAGTTTATATTGCTTACGGCCGCGACACGCAAGCCGAGGAAATCCTCAAGGAAGCGCTGAAAAAAAATCCTACTCACCAAAATATCCGCTTGAAGCTCCTGGAAATTTATGCCGCGCGTAAGAGCGTAACGGTATTTGAAACGATCGCCCGCGAGCTCCATGCTGCTACCGGCGGCAAGCCCGGTCCAATTTGGGACAGAGTTGCGCAACTCGGCTACGCGCTCAACCCGGGCAATCCCATGTATGAATCGGCAAAATCTGCAACCGCACAACCGCTGTTGGAGCACGCAGCGCCGACCCCGCCGGAGATGGATTTCAATATTGCTCTGCCGGAGACTTCCGGTGGACAACTGAGCACCGATATCGGGATGGACAGCAATGCACCTGCCGCAGAGAAAGCGTTCACCCACCTCGATTTTGAAGTACCTTCTTTAGAGCCGGCTAAATTAACTTCGGATTTACCAGTGGAAAGCGAGACGCCCGCCGCCGGCCTGGATTTCGACGTAGATCGGTTCCCTGCTTCGGGCGGACCTGCAGTAGCGCCGTCCGATGCCACGATGGATATGATCAGCTTTGATTTCGAGCCCTCAAGGCCTGCTGCGGCATCCGCCGCGGCCCCGTCGCCTCCCCCGCAAGCTGAAGCGGTTACATTCGATCTTTCCGGAATCAGTCTGGCTCTCGATGAGCCCACAGGCGGCCCAACCGCGGAAGAGCCAGCCAAAGATCAACGCTGGTACGAGGTGCAGACTAAGTTCGATCTCGCCAAGGCATATCAGGAAATGGGCGACAAGGAAGGCGCCCGAGAAATCCTGCAGGAAGTGATCCAGGAAGGCGATGCGAAGCAGCAGGAACAAGCCAAAGTCCTGCTGGCGAAGCTCTAAACCTTCTCCCGCGCTGTTCAGCAACACCCCTGTTTTTAACCCTCGCAAATATCATTTCTCCATGCAGCTGCATCCGGCAACGAGGATACTAACGTGGCCTGACGTTGGCGGTTGCTGTGTCGGGACTTACCCAGATTCTCCTCTAGTGATGTGGCTGGATTAGATGGCGAGAATCGCGCTCGGCCTGGAATACAACGGTTCTGCTTTTTGCGGCTGGCAAAGCCAGACCGGTGGCTGCGCGGTGCAGGACGCAGTCGAGGCTGCGCTGGCGCAAATCGCCGGGGAAAAAGTAACTCTCACTGCGGCTGGGCGCACTGATAGCGGTGTCCACGCGCTGGCGCAAGTTGCGCATTTTGATAGCCGCGCTGAACGCCCGGCATCAGCCTGGGTAAGGGGTGCGAACGCGCTGCTGCCGTCGGATGTTGCCATACTTTGGGCACACAAGGTGGCGGGAGATTTTCACGCGCGTTTTAGCGCCATCGAGCGCTGTTACCGTTACCTGCTGCTAAATACTGCAGTGCGCCCTGCGCTTTATAAAAATCAAGTCGGCTGGTTTCATCAGCCGCTCGATGTAGGTGTCATGCGCGAAGCTGCAAAGTTATTGCTGGGTAAACACGATTTTAGCGCCTTCCGTGCAGCAGAGTGCCGCGCGCGCACACCGGTGAAGGAATTGCGCAGGGTGGAGATTACGCGCCAGCAGGATTTGATTATGTTTGAATTCTGCGCTGATGCTTTTCTGCATCACATGGTGCGTAACATCGTCGGTTGCCTGGGGTACGTGGGCAGCGGCAGATGCACTGCGCAATGGCTGGGCGAGGTTTTGCAAAGCCGGGACAGAAACAGAGCGGCGCCCACGTTCAGCGCTGCAGGCCTTTATTTGTCTGGCGTACGCTATGATGCTAAGTGGCGCATAGCTGATTTTAATCGTACCATGCTGCTTTTTCCGTAAACCCCACAATCTTCATGTCAACCCGGATCAAAATCTGCGGCATCACGCGCGGGCAAGACGCTTTAATTGCAGCAGGGCTTGGCGCGCATGCCGTGGGACTCATGTTTTATGAGGACAGCCCGCGCTTTGTTTCTCTGGATAAGGCACGCGAGGTGATTGAAGTTTTACCGCCCTTTGTCACGCGAGTGGGCGTATTCGTCAATCCAGAAGAACAACAGGTGCATGCGATTCTTGGCGCAGTGCGACTTGATTTATTGCAGTTTCACGGCGACGAATCACCGCAGTTCTGCGCCCAGTTCGGCATGTCCTATATCAAAGCAGTGCGAGTCAAGCAGGGATTGGATCTGCTACAATACGCGTCCCGCTATCGCGATGCAAAAGGGCTGCTGCTGGATGCGCACAACGCAAGTGCTTACGGCGGCACCGGTCAGGCTTTCGATTGGAACTTGGTTCCAGGCAGCCTGGATTTGCCGATCATTCTATCCGGCGGGCTAAACGCTGCGAACGTGGCGCGCGCAATCAGGCAGGTGCGGCCCTGGGCGGTGGACGTTTCGAGCGGCGTCGAATCGGCAAAAGGTATCAAGGACGCGGACAAAATTGCCGCATTCGTGCAAGCCGTACGCAATGTCAATTTATGATCATTCCGGAGTGAGCGATGAAGATGTATGATCTTCCCGATGATAGTGGCCATTTCGGCATATACGGAGGCGTATTTGTTGCCGAAACGCTGATCCACGCCCTGGATGAGCTGCGCCAAGCTTATCAACGTTACCGAAACGACCCTGAATTTCAGGCTGAATTAGCATATGAGCTCAAGCATTATGTCGGGCGGCCGAGCCCGATTTACCATGCCAAACGCTTGTCAAGCAAGTTTGGCGGCGCACAGATCCTGTTAAAACGCGAGGACCTCAACCATACCGGCGCGCACAAAATCAACAACACTGTGGGGCAGGCCCTGCTGGCGCGCCGCATGGGCAAACCGCGAGTGATTGCGGAAACCGGCGCCGGCATGCACGGGGTTGCAGCGGCGACCGTGGCTGCGCGCTACGGCATGGAATGCGTGGTGTACATGGGCTCGGAAGATATCAAGCGCCAGTCCACCAATGTTTACCGCATGAAACTTTTAGGCGCCAGCGTAGTGCCGGTGGAGTCGGGTTCGAAAACCCTCAAGGATGCGCTCAATGAAGCGATGCGCGACTGGGTAACCCACGTCGAAAATACGTTTTACATCATCGGTTCCGTTGCAGGACCGCATCCTTATCCGATGATGGTGCGCGATTTCCAGTCTGTCATCGGGCGCGAAGCAAAAACCCAGATGCTGGAAATGTTTGGGCGCCAGCCGGATGCGCTGATCGCCTGCGTCGGCGGCGGCTCCAACGCCATAGGACTGTTCTATCCCTATATCGATGACCAGAACGTGCGGTTCATCGGTGTGGAAGCCGGCGGCATGGGCATTGCGACGGGCAAGCACGCTGCAACGCTGTGCGTGGGCAAGCCCGGCGTATTGCACGGCAGCCGCACTTATCTCATGCAGGATGAAAAAGGCCAGATTCAGGAAACCCACTCGATATCCGCCGGGCTTGACTACCCGGGGGTCGGCCCCGAACACGCCTGGCTCAAGGACAGTGGGCGGGCGGAATACGTGAGCGTCACCGACGACGAGGCGTTGCAGGCTTTCCATGATCTTTGTCACCTCGAAGGAATCATACCGGCGCTGGAATGCGCCCATGCTCTGGCTTATGCCGCAAAGATCGCGCCGCAAATGGGCAAAGACAAACTGCTCCTGGTAAATCTTTCCGGGCGCGGCGACAAGGATATGAATACCGTAGCCAACCTCTCCGGTATCAAATTTTAAATGCGCAAGGAGATAGGAGTAAGCAGTAAAGCGTTAAAATTCAGTTGTACTCGACGTGCACCTCACTGAAATTACAATGTCACGCATCGCCGCCACCTTCAGCCACTTGCAGCAGCAGCGGAAAAAAGCGCTGATTCCGTTCATCACGGCGGGCGATCCCGAGCCTTCTATGACGGTGGAAATAATGCACGCCTTGTGCAACAGCGGGGCGGACATCATTGAGCTTGGCGTGCCGTTTTCCGATCCGATGGCGGACGGTCCGACCATCCAGCGCTCATCCGAACGAGCTTTGAAACACGGCATAGGTTTGAAGCAGATATTTGAGTTGGTGGCGGAGTTTCGCAAATCCAACCAAAACACTCCGGTAGTGTTGATGGGCTATGCCAATCCAATCGAGGCCCTGGGTTATCAAAAATTCATTGAACTGGCTGAAGTAAGCGGCGTGGACGGCGTGCTGGTGGTGGATTATCCCCCGGAAGAGAGCGTGGAGTTGGCTAAACATCTGGAGCGCCATCATATTGATCCGATTTATCTGCTTTCTCCCACAACTACAGAAGCGCGCATTGGGCAAGTGGCCAATTTATCCCGCGGTTATGTGTATTATGTTTCACTGAAAGGCGTGACCGGCGCCAAGCATCTGGATTTGAGCGATGTGGAGAAAAAGCTTCTGCAAATCCGATCGCACACCAAGCTGCCGGTTGGCGTGGGCTTTGGCGTTCGTGACGCGCAAACGGCAAAAGCGGTGGCGAAGCTTGCTGACGCTGTTGTGGTGGGTAGCCGCATTGTTGAAGAAGTTGAAAATTCCGCTAGACAGGAAGTGTTGAGCAGGGTCTCTGCCCTGGTCAAAGAGTTGCGCCAGGCGATAGATCAACGTTAAGAGGGTATAGGACGTCTGATGAGCTGGCTTCAGAAACTACTGCCTCCGAAAATCAAGCGCAACGTAACCGGCGCCAAGAAAACCGTCCCGGAAGGATTGTGGACCAAGTGCCCGATGTGCGAAGCGGTGCTTTATCGCAGCGAGTTGGAAAACAATCTTAATGTCTGTCCCAAGTGCGGCCATCATAACCGTCTTTCTGCGCGCGCGCGCCTGGATGCCCTACTGGATAGTGAAGGTCGCTACGAAATCGGCGCCGAAGTGTCCTCGGTGGATATCTTGAAATTCAAAGACGACATGCGCTACAACGAACGCCTGGAGCTTGCGCAAGCCGAAACGGAAGAAACCGAAGCGCTGGTGGTGATGCAAGGCAGTGTCAAGACCGTGCCGCTGATTGCCGCGGCGTTTGAATTCAAGTTTCTCGGCGGCTCGATGGGCTCGGCGGTGGGCGAGCGATTTGTGCGCGGCGTGCAAGTATGCATTGAGCAACACCTGCCACTGGTATGTTTTTCTGCAAGCGGGGGCGCGCGCATGCAGGAAGGGTTATCATCACTCATGCAAATGGTGAAAACTTCCGCTGCGCTCACCCAATTATCCGCAGACAAGCTGCCGTTTATTTCGGTGTTGACTGATCCCACCATGGGCGGTGTTTCCGCGAGCTTCGCCATGCTTGGCGATATAGTTATTGCCGAACCGGGAGCACTGATCGGTTTTGCCGGGCCGCGCGTCATCGAACAGACAGTGCGCGAGACGCTTCCCGAGGGCTTCCAGCGTGCTGAATTCCTCCTCGAGCACGGTGCGATTGACATGATTGTTGACCGCAGGCAGATGCGCGACAAGCTTACCAACCTGATCACGCTGCTGATGCGGCTTCCTGCAGTGACCGCCTGAATCGGACGGTTTGAACGCTTCCAACACCACATTCCAGCCACAAACCATTTGTGAAACCCGAAATTCCCAACGCCAAGCCGGAAACCTTATCTGACTGGCTGGCCTATCTGGAAAGCCTGAACCCGAGGGCGATATCGCTCGGGCTGGATCGCGTGACGCAAGTCAAGAATACACTCGGGCTTGATCCCGGATTTACTATCATCACGGTGAGCGGAACCAACGGCAAAGGATCAACCTGTGCATTTCTGGAAGCCATTCTGAATGTTGCCGGCTATCGCGTCGGCTGCTACACTTCGCCACATCTGCTCAGTTACAACGAACGCGTGCGTATCAACCGCAGGCCTGTGGATGATGCGGCCTTTATCCGCGTGTTCGAAAAAATCGAAGCGGCGCGCCATGGTATCCCGCTCACTTATTTCGAATACGGCACGCTGGCGGCGATGTTGCTTTTCATCGAAGCCGGGCTCGATGTGGCGATTCTGGAAGTGGGCCTGGGAGGCAGACTCGATGCGGTCAATGCCTTCGATGCCGACTGTGCTGTGGTAACCAGTGTGGATTTTGACCATATGGATTATCTCGGCAATACCAGAGAGCAAATCGCTTTCGAAAAAGCCGGTATTTTCCGCACCGGCAAGCCGGCGATATGCGCAGATGCGGATGTACCCGAAACGCTTTCCAAATATGCAACGGATATCGACGCAAGATTATTACGCATTAACAGGGATTTTGGCTTTATTGCTGAAAAAAACCAATGGTTGTACTGGGGACGCAGCGGCAGGCGTCACGCGCTGCCTTATCCCGCGTTGCGAGGCGGTTACCAGTTGCAAAATGCCAGCGCAGCCCTAGCCGCGCTGGACGAGCTTAAAGACATATTCCCGGTGGGAATGGGGGAAATCCGGCGCGGACTCATAGAAGTGGATTTGCCTGCGCGTTTCCAGGTGCTTCCGGGCAGGCCCACGGTGATTCTGGATGTCGCGCACAACCCGCAAGCCGTAGCGTCGTTATCGGTGAATCTCGCCAACATGGGGTTTTACCGCAACACATTCGCTGTTTTCGGCATGCTCAAAGACAAGGATATCGCCGGCGCGGCACGTATTCTGAAACCGCAGGTGAACAGCTGGTTCATCGCAAGCATCAGCAGCGAGCGCCGCGGAGCTACAGCTTTTGATGTGGCGCGCGAGTTGCTGCGGGCAGGTGTGCCACAAACGGCAATGTCGGGCTATGCAAGTCCCGGCGATGCCTATGATCAAGCCTGTAATTTGGCGGCTGAAAATGATAAAATTATCGTTTTTGGCTCTTTCCATACTGTAGCCGGTGTTCTACGCAGGCGCAGCGGCGAGTAAAACTTGGGGGCAAAAGGATTTTGCGTACATGGCAAGAACGATCAGTGACGAGCAACTGCAACTGAAAAAGCGCGCCAGAAGGCGTTTAATCGGAGCAATTACCCTGGTCACGCTGATGGTAATGCTGCTGCCCATGCTGCTGGACGGTGAGCCCAAGCCGGTGAGCCAGGATATCAACATCCAGATTCAGACGCCAAATAGCGGGAGTTTCGCATCCCGCGTGATTCCAGTTCCGGAAAAAACCGGCACCGCCGAGGCTGCCGTCAAGCCGCAACAGATTGAAATCACGACCCCACCACCACCTGCCCTCAAACCCAGTGCGGACAAAGAAACAACCACGACGGCACAGGTAAAAAACGAGAAAACTCCCAAAGCGGAAAACAAATCCGGTACCTACGTGGTGCAGCTCGCCGCATTTGCCCATAAAGATAACGCTAAACAGCTGCAGCAAAAACTTTCCGCAAACGGTATTCGTTCCTACACCGAGGTACTAAAAACTGCGCATGGCGAAAAAACCCGGGTGCGCGCCGGGCCCTATGAAAACCGTGATGAGGCCGAAAAAGTGCTGGACCAGGTCAAGGCACTGGGGCTCAACGGGGTGGTGACACCCAGGTAGCCGCCCGCTATGACGGTTTTTGATTACGCGGTATTGTTGATCATCGCCCTGTCGATTATGTTGAGCATCATTCGCGGCGCGGTGCGTGAAGTGCTGTCGCTTGCGGCCTGGGTCTTGGCGTTCTGGGCGGCGCAGATCTATACGGTGGAATTCGCTGCGCTGCTTCCGGAAACCCTAAGCAACACATCCTTGCGGCTGATGGCCAGTTTTGCCCTGGTGTTTTTGACGGTGTTGGTGGTGATGAGCCTGGTCGCGATTTTATGCTCCAAGTTAGTGAAGGCCTCGGGATTGAGTGTGGCCGACCGCAGCCTTGGCGTAGTATTTGGCTTGGCACGAGGTTTTTTGATGGTGCTGATATTGGTGCTGCTAGGAGGCCTCACTTCGCTGCCCAAGCAGCCAACATGGAAGGATGCGCTATTCAGCTCGCAGCTGGAAAGAGTGGCTACCTACGTTAAAACTTGGCTTCCTGAAAGTTTATCGAAGCATATTAGTTACTAGCAGAGGAAATCCGGAATGTGCGGAATTTTAGGTGTCGTGGCAAAAATCCCGGTGAACCAGCTACTTTATGACGGCCTGCTGGTGCTGCAGCATCGAGGCCAGGATGCGGCTGGTATCGTCACGGCGCAAGGCAACACTTTTAATATGCACAAAGGCAGTGGCATGGTGCGCGATGTGTTCCGCACCCGCAACATGCGGGCTCTGCAGGGGAATATGGGTATCGCTCATGTCCGTTACCCGACCGCTGGATCAGCCGATTCGCCGGCCGAAGCCCAGCCGTTTTACGTGAATTCGCCGTTTGGCATCGTGCTCGGACACAACGGTAACCTTACCAACACCGAGCAATTAAAGCGCGAGCTGTTCCGCCAGGACTTGCGCCACGTCAATACTAATTCCGACTCCGAAGTGTTGTTGAACGTGCTGGCGCACGAATTGCAGGAATCCTGCGGCAATCAATTTCTGGATGCGACCACCATTTTTAACGCAGTGTCGGGAGTGTACCGGCGCTGTCGCGGCGCTTATGCTGTGGTGGCGATGATAGCGGGCTATGGTTTGTTGGCGTTTCGCGATCCCTTCGGCATTCGCCCGCTCGTAGTGGGGCAGTCCCGCAGCGAGCGCGGGACTGAATATCTGGTGGCTTCCGAAAGCGTGGCGCTGGATACCCTGGGTTTTGAGCTGACGCGAGACGTCGCCCCGGGTGAAGCGATATTCATAGACGACGGCGGTAATTTTTACAGTAAACAGTGCGTCGCGAACGCAGTCCGCAGCCCCTGCATATTCGAATACGTTTATTTGGCGCGCCCGGATTCCGTGATTGACGGTATTTCCGTATATGAAACCCGCCTGCATTTGGGCGAGAGCCTGGCCGACAAAATCAAGCAGTACCACCGGAATTTGGACATAGATGTGGTGATACCCATACCAGACTCAAGCCGACCCAGCGCAATGCAGTTGGCCAACTGTCTGGGCATTCCTTACCGCGAAGGCTTCATCAAGAACCGCTATATCGGGCGCACTTTCATCATGCCAGGCCAGGTGCAGCGCCAGCAATCGGTGCGCCAGAAGCTCAACGCAATGAGCGTGGAGTTCAAGGGCAAGAACGTACTTCTGGTGGATGATTCCATCGTGCGTGGCACGACCAGCCGCGAAATCGTGCAGATGGCGCGTGAGGCAGGCGCGCGCAAAGTGTATTTCGCTTCATCCGCGCCACCGGTACGTTTTCCCAACGTTTACGGCATAGACATGCCGACGCGGGAGGAACTGATTGCAAATGGCAGGAGCGACGACGAAGTGGCGCGTGAAATAGGCGCGGACAAGCTGATTTACCAGGATTTGGACGCGCTGGTGCACGCCGCGCAGCAGGTGAATCCGAATATTACCCGTTTCGAGACCTCGTGTTTCAGCGGCGAATACATCACCGGAGATATTTCCCCGGAATATCTGGCCTACATCGAAGCGCAGCGCCGGGATGGCGCACGCCGACAGAAAGATGAGGCCACATCCAGCAACCAGCTCGATTTGAATCTACTCACCGTGGATTGACAATTAAGTTCCGGCAGAGTACCTTAATAACTGCGCCGATTTGATATCAGCTTGCGGGCGCATTATAAATACCGCTAAAGCGAGGCCAACCCGGTCCGCGCAGGCGACCGGGTTTTTGTTTTTCAGGGGATGAACTATGTCTGACGATTACCAATTGGAAACCTTGGCGCTGCGCGCAGGAACACACCGCAGCCAGTTCAACGAACACTCGGAAGCGTTGTACCTCACTTCGAGCTTCGTGTTTGAGAATGCGGCACAGGCGGCGGCGCGCTTTGCTGGTAATGAACCCGGGAATATCTATTCGCGTTTCACCAACCCCACCGTCACGGCGTTTCAGGAGAGGCTTGCCGCTCTGGAAGGGGCGGAAGCCTGTGTCGCCACCGCTTCCGGCATGTCGGCAATACTCGCTTGTGTCATGGGCTTGCTCAAAAGCGGCGACCACATCATCGCTTCTCATAGCATTTTCGGTGCCACCGTGCAGCTATTCGCCAATATTTTCTCGCGTTTCGGCTTGGAAACCACATTTGTTTCAGCGACCGATGTGAACGCCTGGCAAGCGGCGGTGAAACCCAATACCAAAATACTGTTCCTGGAAACGCCTTCCAACCCGCTCACCGAAATATCTGATATTGCGGCGTTGGGCCGGGTAGCAAAGAAGGCCGGCGCGTGGCTGGTGGTGGATAACTGTTTTTGCACCCCGGTGCTGCAGCGGCCGCTCGAATTCGGAGCAGATATCATCATTCACTCCGCCACCAAGTATCTTGATGGGCAGGGCAGGGTGCTGGGCGGTGCGGTGTTGGGAAAACACGATGTCATCATGGAAGGCGTATTTGGTTTCCTGCGCACCGCCGGGCCGACTTTAAGTGCATTCAATGCCTGGGTGCTGTTGAAAGGCTTGGAGACGCTGAAAATCCGCATGGACGCGCATTCGGCGAATGCTCTGGAACTTGCGCGCTGGCTGGAGCAACAGCCTGCGATAGAGAAGGTGTATTACCCCGGATTGCCTTCGCATCCCCAGCACCGCTTGGCTTTGCAGCAACAGAAAACGGGAGGCGGAATCGTCTCATTTACGGTAAAAGGCGGCAAGCAGGCGGCGTGGCGGGTGGTGGATGCAACCCGCATGATTTCAATTACCGCCAATCTGGGCGATGTGAAAAGTACCATTACTCATCCCGCTTCCACGACGCATGGGCGCATTTCCCAGGAAGCTCGCGACGCTGCGGGGGTAGTGGATGGCTTGCTTAGGATCGCGGTGGGTTTGGAAGCGCTGCAGGATATCAAGGCCGATGTTGAGCGCGGCTTGAAAAGTGTTTAGCGTGCCAAGAACTGACAGTATTTACCAGCTGCCTGAGAATCTGCCGCTCCCAGCGGATGACGGCGCATGTAATCATCTGCCAGGTTTGCGCCTGCCTTCGACAGCCTTGCCCGCAACCAACGGCGGCAAGGTGGAATTAGCGAATCTGGCCGGAACCACGGTGCTTTACTGTTATCCCCGCACCGGCAGGCCGGATCAGGAATTGCCGCCTGGCTGGAACGATATTCCCGGAGCCAGAGGCTGCACGCCGCAGAGCTGCGCTTTTCGTGACCATCATCTGGAGCTCCAGCGACTCAGCGCGCGCGTTTTCGGCTTAAGCACGCAATCCACCGAATACCAGCAGGAAGCCGCGCAAAGATTGCATCTGCCTTTTGCGTTATTAAGCGACGGGGAGCTTCAATTCGTCAGTGCGCTGCGTCTGCCTACTTTTGAAGTGGGAGAGATGACACTCATCAAGCGGCTAACCTTGATCTTGCGCGACGGGCGGATTGCGAAAGTGTTTTATCCGGTGTTTCCGCCCGACCAGAACGCGCTGCAGGTCATCAACTGGCTTTCGCACAACCCGGGGGGTTGTTAGCCCATCTTTGGCGCGCTGTCGCGCCAGGCAGGAAGCTTGTCCATGCGCGCGTACCAGCTCTTGATGCTGGAATAGGGCGCCCAAGGCATGCATGCGGCATCGGCGTGGGCGATCCAGGACGCCGCCGAGAAATCCGCTAGAGTTACCTGGGAGCCGGTGAGGTATTCGCGGCCCTTCAAGTGGCTGGCCAGAACGCTTGCCAGCGCCTGGAATTGAGTCTCGCCATCTTTCAATTTTGCCGCGTCGGGCTCACCCATGTTCAGCATTTTCTTGATTATGTTTTCCCACAGGAAAATGCCGCAGGCTGGTCCCCAGTGCGCGATGGTCCAGCACAGCCAGCGTGAAATATCGGCGCGCTGCCGCGCATCGTTCGGCCACAGGCTGTTGCCGGGTTTTTTCGAGGCCAGATATTCCATGATAGCGGTCGATTCCCAAAGCACGAAATCGCCGTCCACTAATACCGGCGTCTTAGCGTTGGGATTGAGTTTCATGAATTCCGGTCGCCGCTGTTCGCCTTTGCCGAGGTCTACAACTTGTAACTCGAGCGGCAGGCCGAGATGTTTGGCGACTGCGATCACCTTGCGCGTGTTCGGTGAAAGGGGAAAACCGTAGAGTTTCATATTGCCTCCATGAATAGATGAGGTTACAGCTTGATGGCGCCGCAACCGGATTCGTCACAGCGTAAATATTCGCCGTGCTTGTACCAGTCGCTTAACACCCAGCGTTCGCAGGTCTTGCCGTCAAGCTGATGCAAATGCTTGGCGGGGCGGTGAGTATGGCCATGTATCAGGCGCGGATAATGGTATTCACGCAGGATTTTTTCCACCGACGCGGGGGCCACATCCATGATGGCTTCGGATTTCTGGCCTTTTTCCTGCTCACTTTGTGTGCGTACTTTTTCAATCGCCACTTTGCGCTCGGCAAGCGGCTGCGCGAGGAAGGTTTTCTGCCAGGCCGGGTTTCTAACCTGGGCGCGGAACGTCTGGTAAGCGGTGTCTTCGGTGCAAAGCGTATCGCCGTGCATCAATAGGGTGGGTGTGCCGTAGAGGTCTATCAGGCTTGGGTCAGGCACAAGCTGCGCGTTGCAGGCGCGAGCGAAAGCCTCGCCCATCAGAAAGTCGCGGTTGCCGTGCATGATGCAAAGCGCCACCTTGTTCTCGGTCAGACTGCGGAAAGCAGAAATCACCTGTGCGTTGAAACTGTCATCGAGATCATCATCGCCCGCCCAGTACTCGAACAAATCGCCCAGCACGTACAGTGCCTGCGCTTTGGTTGCGATGCGCTCCATAAAGGTGAAAAAAACGCGGTTGATGTGCGGGCGGCTCACACACAAGTGAAGATCGGATATGAATAAAATGGGTTTCATCGGGTTCCAGGATTCATTTTACACATGGAAAAGTTGCAGGACGCTGTTAACTCAACAAGAATCATGAATCCGGCATCAACCTACTTCTGCACTGTGGATAACGATGTTTTGCAACGGCACGTCCTGATGGCTGGAGATGTTTCCGGTTTTGACTTTCTTGATTTTGTCCACCACTTCGGTTCCTTTCACCACTCGGCCGAACACGCAATAACCGTAACCCTGCGAAGTGGGCGCGGTGAAGTTCAGAAAGGTATTGTCAGCGACGTTGATGAAAAACTGGCTGGTGGCGGAATGGGGTTCAGAGGTTCGGGCCATGGCTATGGTATAGGCTTCGTTTTTAAGGCCGTTGTTCGCCTCGTTTTGAATTTGCGCAAATGTTGTTTTTTGCTTCATCCCGGGCTCGAATCCGCCGCCTTGTATCATGAAGCCGTCAATCACGCGATGAAATAGAGTATTGCTATAAAAGCCGCCCTCTACGTACTTGAGAAAATTGGCCACTGAAATCGGAGCTTTTTCAACCTCCAGTTGCAGCGTGATGGTCCCGAGGTTGGTGTGTAAGTTGACCATTTTGTATCTCCGGAGTTGAGGGTCAAGGCTGCAGCTTGCGAATTAACCCGGCTAAGTCACGGCCTTACGCTGCGCCTTCGTAAATAATCTTCCAGTGGTTATTTTCATTGATCCAGTATTGCCGCTTTTTCATCCGGGTGGAGAGATTACTGCTTGAATAATCCTGGTCAAAGTTGACCACCGCAAGGTTTACATAGCCTGGGTAAAGAAACATGCTGACATTGGAGATATCAATCTTGATCCAGGCTTTGGTGCCATTCACCCGGCGTTTTTGATTTGCCCACTGGGCCAGGGTTTGACCGTTGGCGTTGAAGTTTTTGGCGTAGAAGTGGAGATACGCCTCGGTATCGCGGTTTTCCCAGTCACGCCGCCAGTTTTCAATTTGACTTGCCAACGCGTTGCGTTGCGCGCGCCAGGTTTCATGGCTCACCCATTCCACATGCTCGGTGATAATGACCGGAGTCAAACCGATTTGCAGGGTCTTGCCGAGCGTGGTGAGGTCCTGGTTGGTGAGCACCACGCATCCATTGCTTGAGTGCGGCGGCCTGCTGTAGGTGTCGCTGGGAGTGCCGTGCAGCCAGATGCCGTGGCCGTTGCGGCCGTGCTGTCGGTCCCATTCGTTGGGATAGCTGATGGGATAGGCGCCCACACCGTAGAAATCGGAAAGCTGCGACTTGGGAAGGTCTGCCGTGACAAAATATACTCCGAGCGGCGTTCTTTGGTCACCTTCCTTCAGCTTTACCGCGCCGTTCTTGCCGCTGCTGATGTAGTAATCAGTAACATAACGCGGCTCGCCGTTCAGGTTCTGATACAGGTATAAAGTCGAGAGCGAAACATCCACTACGATAGCGTAATGCTGTCCGGGGTGCATTTGCAGCAGATATTTCGGTATGTAGTCAAGCGGCTGATTCTGGCTGCGGCGCTGCAAACGTGCCTTGGCTTCCTCGCGCAATTCCATGATGCGCTGGGGCGGGGCATTTGGCACATCACCGATGGTGTTGATGGGGCGGGTGTGCGCGAGCAGCAAATCGCCCTTGATTAAGTGCGCCAGCCTGAAATTGGGATTGGCTTTAATCGCGTTATCGATTTCAACCATCGCCATATCCAGGCGGTTGCGGCTGATTTCCAGCAGACTGTTGACCAGCAACGCTTCTGGTTCTTGCGGCGCGCGCGCGACCGCCGCTTGCAGGGCATGGTCGTTCATGGAAGATACGCTGCTCGCGAGGCCCAAAGTTAAACTAAGCACAGCGCCATAAGCAAGCTTATGCATC
Organism: Betaproteobacteria bacterium; assembly: GCA_023258935.1. Lineage (GTDB taxonomy): Bacteria > Pseudomonadota > Gammaproteobacteria > Burkholderiales > JAHFRG01 > JAHFRG01. Next base: position 2,544 of record JAHFRG010000018.1, on the reverse strand, counting down.
ATAAAACGGTGGAGGGCGCTGTGCTGTTTCAACGGCCTGCCTGTTCTGTTTCTATTAACCACTTGTCACCCGATTTGACCAGACGCAGGGTTTTTGCTGTCGTGCTTTTCAAGGTGTTGGAGCGATAATCCTGCTTGAAGCTGGCCTTGGCGTGCGTTGCGTCACTGAGTGTGACTTTGGGGTCTATGACTGATACCTGTATGGACATGGATTTGGAGATGCGTTCTTTGCGGGATTTTTCCCAAGCCTCGCGGCTTTCCCCGTTGGGTGTTTTGAAGTCCTGTGAATAGAAGGCGAGATAGGCAGCAACATCGCCCTTCGACCAAGCCTGGGCCCAAGCATTGACAGTATTGAGTACATCCTGGGTATTGTCGCCTGTAGCGGCCGGTCGACTCTCCTTGGCTGCGTCATCCGTTTTTGCTTTTTTCGGTTCGGGAGTTGATGGGGTGACTGCGGCTACCGTATCAGTTTTTGCAGTTTCCTGTTTGGCGGTTACTTTTGCCGCCCGCGGACTGCCTGGAAATAGTTCCTTTATGAGTTCCAGCTTGGTTTGCGCAGTGGTATTGGTTTTGTCGAGCTGCAGAGCTTTGTCATACGCCTGCGTTGCCAACTTGGCATAGATATCGCCGAGATTTTCGTGGGCGATGGCATAACTGGGATGGGTGCGTATCGCGGCTTCCAGCGCGATTTTGGCCTTGTCGTATTGGCCCTGCGCGGCAAACAGCACCGCTAAATTGTTGTACGGCTCAGGCAGTTCAGGATAATCTTCAGTGAGCGCAGTGAATACTTTAATTGCTTCAGCAGGTTTGTTCTGCTCGGTATAAATCAGGCCCAGCAGAAAGCGTGCCTTGGCATCCTTGGGGTGATTGGCGAGATAGCTATTTACCTTATCCAGCGCTTGAGCGTTGTTGCCTTGCTTGAACAGCGCGCTGGCGTCCTGCAATTCGTCAGCTGCAGCCCACATTCCGGACATCGCCAGCGCCATCAGCAAGAGCAAAGCCGCAATATTAGGTTTTTTCATTGTGGTATACTTTTTCGCCTTTAAATTCAAAATAAGCTGATTCTACCAAGAAGCCCCCTTAATTCACAATCATACTCTGATGCCTTCTGGCCAAGCCCATTTGCGCCTTATCACACCAGTTGATGATCTTGCGCACATTCCTTCCCGGAAGCCATGCTGAAAATCTACAATACACTGACTCGCGAAAAGCAGCCTTTCGTGCCGATTACACCCGGCAAGGTAAGCATGTACGTCTGCGGCATGACGGTCTACGACTACTGCCACCTAGGGCACGCGCGCGTGATGATGGTGTTCGACGTGGTGCAGCGCTGGTTGAGGGCGTCGGGATATGCAGTGAATTACGTGCGCAACATCACTGACATTGACGACAAAATCATCAAGCGCGCCGCCGAAAATAACGAGCCGGTCACAGCGCTTACAGAGCGCTTCATTCAGGCCATGCATGAAGATGCCGGCGCATTGGGCGTGGAGAAGCCGGTGTCCGAGCCGCGCGCCACCGCGTATGTTCCCGATATGGTGCGGATGATCGAAAAACTCATGGACAAGGGTCTTGCTTACCGCGCCGCAAATGGCGATGTGTATTACGACGTGCGCAAGTTCCCCGGTTACGGCAAGCTCTCCGGCAAATCGCCGGATGACTTGCGCGCGGGGGAGCGCGTGGAAATCGGAACGGATAAACACGACCCTCTGGATTTCGCGCTGTGGAAAGCGGCCAAGCCCGGCGAGCCCGAATGGGATTCACCGTGGGGCAAAGGGCGCCCCGGCTGGCATATCGAATGCTCGGTAATGAGCGAACGGAATCTTGGCAGCCACTTTGATATTCACGGCGGCGGACAGGATTTGCAGTTTCCCCACCACGAAAACGAAATCGCCCAATCCGAGGGCGCCAACGGCCACGCTTTCGTAAATTACTGGATGCACAACGGTTTCGTGCGGGTGGATGAGCAAAAGATGTCCAAGTCGCTCGGCAATTTTTTCACTGTGCGCGAGATACTGAAAAAGTACGACCCGGAGGTGGTGCGTTTTTTCATTCTGCGCACGCATTACCGCAGCCCCTTGAGTTATTCCGACCAGCACATCGACGATGCGCGGCACGCGTTGAGCAGGCTCTATACCGCTTTAAAAGACGTCGATGCGGCAACGGTGAAAATAAACTGGCAGGAATCCTACGCGGCGAGCTTCAAGGAAGCGATGGACGATGACTTCAATACGCCCGAAGCCGTGGCAGTCCTGTTTGATCTTGCAAACGAAGTGAACAAGACGCGCTCTCTGCAGCAAGCGGGATTACTCAAGGCGCTTGCGGGAGTTCTGGGCTTGTTGCAGCGCGATCCTCAGGTTTACCTGCAATCGATGCCGGGTGAAGCCGTAGCCAGCGGGAGCGCGCCACTGAATCCTGCGCGCATCGAAGAACTCATTGCTTCACGTGCCGCAGCGCGCAAGGCGAATAACTTCGCCGAATCCGACCGCATTCGCGACGAGTTGCTGAAGGCTGGAGTCGTTCTTGAAGACACGCCGCATGGAAC
>JAHFRG010000086.1 GCA_023258935.1 Betaproteobacteria bacterium | reverse complement strand
GCCTTTGGTGGTGGAAGGCTGCATCATGATGCGCAAATGCCATCTCAACACCTGCCCGGTCGGAGTAGCCACTCAGGATCCTGAACTGCGCAAGAAATTCACCGGCCAGCCGGAGCACGTTGTGAATTATTTCTTTTTCGTCGCCCAGGAAGTGCGCGAGTACATGGCGAAAATGGGCTTCCGCACCTTCAACGAGATGATCGGCCGCTCCGATAGGCTGGATACGAAGAAAGCGGTTGACCACTGGAAAGCCAGGGGTTTGGATTTCTCGAAAATCTTCCACCGACCCGACGTGCCCGCGGACGTGGCGAGATACCATTGCGAAAACCAAAATCACGGATTGGAAAAAGCGCTAGACCACAAACTGATTGCAGAAGCGAAAGCCGCGCTTGAGCATCGGCAGCCGGTGGCGATTGAGAGCCTTATTCGTAACACCAACCGCGTGGTCGGCGCGATGCTTTCAGGGGAAGTGGCCAAGCGTTACGGCCATGAAGGCCTGCCGGATGACACGATTTACATCAAGCTTAAAGGCACGGCAGGCCAGAGCTTCGGCGCATTCCTCGCCCACGGCGTGACTTTGGAACTCGAAGGCGAAGGCAATGATTACGTAGGTAAAGGACTGTCTGGAGGGCGCTTGGTGATTTATCCTCCTGCCGACTGCCCCATTGTGCCGGAAAATAACATCATCATCGGAAACGTAGTGCTGTACGGAGCGATTTCCGGCGAGTGTTATTTCCGCGGCGTCGCCGGAGAGCGTTTTGCGGTGCGCAACTCCGGTGCCATTGCCGTGGTGGAAGGTGTGGGCGACCACGGTTGCGAATACATGACGGGCGGCACTATCGTGGTACTGGGTTATACCGGCCGCAACTTCGCGGCAGGTATGAGCGGCGGCGTTGCTTACGTCCTCGATGAAGAGGGTGACTTTGAGCGCCGCTGCAATCTGGCGATGGTGGAACTGGAAGCCGTGCCCGAGGAAGCGCAGGCTATGGAAGAACTCGGCGGCGACGCCCTCGAGAGCCATGGCCGCGTCAATGTCAAACATCTGGGGCAGTCAGACGAACGGCTGCTTCGCGTTCTGATTCAGAAGCATCTGCATTACACCGGCAGCCAGCGGGCGAAGAAAATCCTCGACCACTGGGAGAATTTCCTGCCCAAGTTCGTCAAGGTGATGCCGACTGAGTACCGGCGCGCCCTGAAGGAAATGGCCGAAGCTCAGGAAGGAGCGCAACCCAAGGCTGGAATCGCGCAGCATGGGTAAAACCACCGGATTCATGGAGATCGCGCGGCACGATCCGCCCGCCCTCCCGGTGGAGGAACGGGTGCACAACTCCCTCGAGTTCTACCTGCATCTGCCTGATGCCGAGATGGCGAAACAGGGCGCACGCTGCATGGACTGCGGCATCCCTTTCTGCCAGACCGGCTGTCCCGTCAACAACATTATTCCCGACTGGAACGATCTGGTTTACCGCCAGAACTGGCGCGAAGCGCTGGATGTCTTGCATTCGACCAATAACTTCCCCGAGTTCACCGGGCGCATTTGCCCCGCACCCTGCGAGGCGGCGTGCACACTCAACATCAACGACGATCCGGTCACCATTAAGGCCATCGAGCACGCCATCATCGACAAAGGCTGGGAAATGGGCTGGGTGGTGCCGCAGATTCCCGCGCGCAAAACCGGCAAGCGCGTTGCGGTGGTCGGTTCCGGCCCAGCCGGAATGGCCTGCTCACAGCAACTGGCACGCGCCGGCCACGACGTCGTACTGTTCGAGAAAAGCGACCGCATCGGCGGGCTTTTGCGCTATGGCATCCCCGACTTCAAAATGGAAAAACACCATATTGACCGGCGCATGGAGCAAATGCGCGCCGAGGGCGTGGAGTTCCGGGTGAACCAGCACATAGGCGTAAACGTGCCGGCAAAGGAGTTACTCGACAGATTCGACGCGGTGGTGCTGACAGGGGGCTCCGAACATCCGCGCGAGCTGCCGGTGCCGGGAAGGGAATTGCGCGGCATTCACTTTGCTATGGACTTCCTGCCACAGCAGAACAAGGTGAACGCCGGGGATAAGGTTGCCGACCAGCTTACCGCCACAGGCAAGCATGTGGTAGTGATCGGAGGAGGCGATACCGGTTCCGACTGCATCGGCACGTCCATCCGCCAGGGAGCGATCACGGTGACCAATTTCGAACTCCTGCCCCAGCCTCCGGTGGAAGAAAACAAACCCTTGACTTGGCCCGACTGGCCGATGAAGCTGCGCACCTCTTCTTCCCATGAAGAAGGCTGCTATCGCGACTTCAGCATCGCCACCCGGCGCTTCTCGGGCAAGGATGGACAGGTCACGACCTTGCATGCCGTGCGGCTGGAATGGAAAGACGGGAAGATGCAGGAAATATCCGGCACTGAATTCGAAATCAAGGCCGACCTCGTTTTGCTCGCGATGGGTTATCTTCATCCCGTGCATGAGGGTATGCTCAATGAACTGGGTGTGGAGTTTGACAAGCGTGGGAATGTCAAGGCCGATACCGACCGCTACCAGACTTCTGTTCCCAAAGTGTTTTCCGCGGGCGACATGCGCCGCGGCCAATCATTGGTGGTGTGGGCCATTCGCGAAGGGCGCCAAGCAGCGCGAGCGGCGGACGAGTACCTAATGGGCAGTTCCGACCTCCCCCGTTAATAAATATTCACCGCGGAGGACACTGAGGACGCAGAGTAAAAACTTAATTCACAGGATTTAATCTTGTTAATCCTTCATAATCCTGTAAATCTTGTCTATTTGATTTTGCTTTTCCTCCGCGTCTTCTGCGGTTAAATCACTATGTCAAAACTTAAAAACGACACCTTACTGCGCGCCTTGCTGCGCCAGCCTACTCCCTACACGCCGGTGTGGCTGATGCGCCAGGCCGGGCGCTATCTACCCGAATACAAAGAAACCCGAGAACGCGCCGGGGATTTTATGGCCTTATGCAGGAACCCCGACCTTGCCACTGAAATTACGTTGCAACCGCTTGCGCGCTTTAAATTGGATGCCGCCATCCTTTTTTCAGACATTCTTACCATACCCGATGCCATGGGACTTGGGCTTTATTTCGCAGAAAACCAAGGACCGAAATTCACCAAACCGCTGCGCGATGAACGGGATATAGAACAACTGCGTGTGCCTGATCCCGGCTCGCATCTGCGTTATGTCATGGATGCTGTGAGCCAAATCAAGAAGGCGCTGGATAATGAACTGCCGCTCATCGGTTTTTCGGGTAGTCCATTTACCCTCGCCTGCTACATGATTGAAGGCGCAGCGAGCGCTGACTTTATCCAAGTTAAAACCATGCTCTACCGGCGTCCCGATCTCTTACACCAGGTACTGGCAACCAATGCTCGCGCAGTGACCGCTTACCTCAACGCGCAAATCGAATCCGGTGCGCAAGTGGTGATGATTTTCGATACTTGGGGTGGAATTCTTCCAAGCGCTGCATACCACGAGTTCTCGCTGCACTATATCGAGCAAATATTAAGCAATCTGGTGCGCGAACATGCAGGCTCCCGAATACCCACCATTGTTTTTACCAAAGGCGGAGGAGAATATCTGGAAAGCATCGCCGCCACCGGTTGTGATGCCATTGGTTTGGATTGGCGCACTGACATTGGGCTCGCCCGCAAACGCGTGGGACACCAAGTCGCACTGCAAGGAAATCTCGATCCTGCGGTGCTGCTATCTTCCCCCGACATCATCGTCAAGGAAGTGGAAAAAATACTGCAGAGCTTCGGTTCGGGCAACGGTCACGTTTTCAATCTCGGACACGGTGTAATGCAAACAACGCCTCCCGAACATGTCGCGGTAATGGTGGACGCGGTGCACGACTTGAGCCGAAACCGTCACTGAAACAAGGGTTAAAAAGGTTTCACAGAAAATTTGGCCGCGCTTTTACAGGTCTTATTTATGCACATGGGCATAGCCGAGCCCGAGCGCAATTCTCTACCCGCAATGATTTTTCGCTATATCGTCAACCTTATGATTTATAAGCGTTTTGTGAAGCTTAAAATTTGAGCAATATAACAAAATCCTTGTCTGAAGGGGAGTTAACTACCGATTCAAATTTTTATTCACAAAGTTGTCCACTGAATTTGTGCATAAAAAATGTTTTTTTGCGTATTGTGTTCACACGACTCGGTAGAATCCCCCCTACAAATTTCATCTGAAGATAAGCTTCAACTTTTGGCTTTGCATGACTATTTCACGCGTTGCACTCGATGTACCGGTTGAATGCCTATTCGATTATGCCGCGCCCGGTTTAACTCGCGAGCATATCGGCATGCGCGTGTTGGTACCGTTCGGAAAAAAACAAATGGTGGGCATGGTAATGGACATAACGAGTCAACCGAGCATTTCACCGCAACGCATCAAGCCAATCTCTTACCTGTTTCAGGATATCCCTGCCGTCTCCACGCAAATGCTGAGCCTGCTTAGGTTTTGCAGTGATTACTATCACCATCCTTTAGGGCAGGTCGTCATGAACGCGCTCCCATCACGGCTGCGCCGTAAAAAACCCGTCACTCAAAAATCCAGCAACTGGTTTGCTCTAACTGAGACGGGGCGCAAGCTTGATCTCTCCGGATTGCCGGCAAAGGCTGTGATAAAGCGCACACTAATTGAGCGTTTTAAAACAGCGGATGCTCTCAGCAAACAAGAACTGCGTAAGATTTCTGCCAATGCGCAAAAAACGCTGAACGAAATCATGGCACTGGGCTGGGTGAAGGAAACCTCGCGTCCCGCAGCAACCGAACCGCCAGCAACGCCGGCGCCAAAACTCAATGCAGAACAGGTTCATGCCTTGCGCCCAATCCGCTTGGGTGAATTCGCTTGCTGGTTGCTCTTCGGCATCACCGGCAGCGGCAAAACCGAGCTTTATACGAGTCTGATCTCGCAAGTCCTAGAGCAGGGGAAACAGGCTTTGCTGCTGGTCCCGGAAATCAATCTTTCACCTCAGCTTGAGGCGCTGCTGCGAGGGCGTTTTCCGCGACATCGTATGGTATGTCTGCACAGCGGGTTAAACGATGGCGAACGGCTGGAGAATTGGCTGCTCGCGCAATCCGGCGAGGCGCAGGTTATTCTCGGCACGCGGCTTGCGGTGTTCACGCCCATCCCCAATCTTGCGCTCATCATCGTGGACGAGGAACATGACGCGTCGTTTAAGCAGCAGGAGGGTTTGCGCTACTCGGCGCGGGATGTAGCGATCTTTCGCGCCAAGCAATCCAGCGTGCCGGTAGTTCTGGGTTCAGCCACGCCCGCTATGGAAAGTTACCATCATGCGCTATCAGGCCGCTACCGCATGGCAACTCTGACTCAGCGCGCAGCGGAAAATGCCGAGCATCCTTCCGTGCGCTGTATTGATATCCGCCGCGCCAAGCTGAATGAAGGCCTGTCCGAGCCTTTAATTGCAGCGCTCAAGGAAAGACTGCAGCGGGGCGAACAAAGCCTGATTTTCATCAACCGCAGGGGTTACGCTCCAGTACTTATGTGCAGTGCGTGCGGATGGATTTCCGGCTGCGCGCGCTGCTCAAGCCGACTGGTGCTGCATTTGCGGGAAAAAAAGCTGCGCTGCCACCACTGCGGGCACGAGGAACGCGTGCCCGTCGCCTGCCCGAGCTGCGGCAACGTGGACCTCATTCCACTGGGGCAGGGCACGCAGCGGGTGGAAAGCGCTTTGTCAGCTTTGTTCCCAAGCGCACGCATCCTGCGCATAGACCGCGACAGCACGCGGCGCAAGCTCGCCTGGTCCGATATGCTCGAGCGCATCCGCACCCACGAAGTAGACATCCTGGTGGGAACGCAAATCCTGGCCAAAGGCCACGATTTCCCCAAGCTTTCCCTGGTTGGGATTCTTAACGCTGACACTTCCTTGTACAGCACCGACTTCCGTGCCTCGGAGCGGC
>JAHFRG010000017.1:14770-20167 GCA_023258935.1 Betaproteobacteria bacterium | reverse complement strand
GTGAATACCGGGATTTTCTTGTACAGCTTGAGCTCACCCCTGGCTGCCTTCTCTTCGTAGGCGGTATACGCCTCCTCGAATGCCTTGCCGTACTTGTCGTGCAGGTCCGGCACGTCCGAAGGCGAAAACAGCGTCCACTCACCACCTTCCATAACGCGCTTCATAAAGAGATCCGGAATCCAGTTGGCGGTGTTCATGTCATGGGTGCGCCGACGGTCGTCGCCGGTGTTCTTACGCAACTCCAGGAATTCTTCAATATCAAGATGCCAGGTTTCAAGATAAGAGCAGACCGCGCCCTTGCGTTTTCCTCCCTGGTTCACCGCGACTGCAGTATCGTTCACCACTTTCAGGAATGGAACCACGCCCTGAGACTTGCCATTGGTGCCCTTGATATGGCTGCCTAACGCCCGCACCGGTGTCCAGTCGTTGCCCAATCCTCCCGCGTATTTGGCGAGAAGAGCATTCTCCTTGATCGCCTCATAAATACCGTCGAGATCGTCCTTGACAGTGGCGAGGTAGCAACTGGAAAGCTGCGAGCGCAAGGTGCCAGAGTTAAACAGCGTGGGTGTCGAACTCATGAAATCGAAGCCTGAGAGCACGTTGTAGAACTCGATGGCGCGTGCCTCGCGCTCGATTTCATTGAGTGCCAGCCCCATCGCTACGCGCATGAAAAACGCCTGCGGCAGCTCGATGTGGCGGCCGTGAACGTGCAGGAAGTAGCGGTCGTAAAGCGTTTGCAGCCCGAGGTAGCCAAACTGGAGATCGCGGCTCGCATCCAGCGCTGCGGCAAGGCGTTGCAGATCAAAGCGCGCCAGGCGCGGATCCAGCAATTCAGCGTCAATACCTTCCTGAATAAAGCGCGGGAAATATTCGGCATAAGCCGTTGCTATTTGTTCCTGGGTCACCTCTTCGCCGACCACTTCCAAACGGATTGAGTGCAGCAACAGACGCGCAGTGACAAAACTATAGGCTGGGTCTTTTTCAATCAGCGAGCGCGCCGAGAGAATCGCCGATTTGCGCACCTCTTCCGCCGGCACGCCGTCGTACAGGTCTTTCAGCGTGGATTTCAGGATCAGCCCCGCATCCACGGCCTGCCCCAGGCCGGCGCATGAAGCCTGCAATAGTTCAGTCAGGCGCTGCATATCGATCGGGACCCTGCGGCCATTTTCGACTACGTTGATCACCTGAGAAGGTGCCGCAGCATCGATTACCGCCTTTTGTTTGGCGCGGTTGCGCGCGCGCTCCTCCCGGTACAACACATACTGGCGCGCCACTTCATGTTCTCCCGAGCGCATCAGGGAAAGCTCTACTTGATCCTGAATATCTTCGATATGGAAAGTGCCGCCATTCGGCTGGCGGCGCATCAGTGCATTCACCACGGTTTCAGTAAGCTTCGCCACCATTTCTCGAATGCGCGCTGAAGCTGCTCCCTGCCCGCCGTTTACCGCGATATACGCTTTAGTCATCGCCAGCGAGATCTTGGCCGGCTCGAACGCCACCACGCTGCCGTTGCGGCGGATTACTTTATATTGCGCATAGCGTGGGTCCTGATCAGGAATTGGGGCGATATCGGAAAAACTAATACCGGTAGCAGAAGCAGTGGAAGCGCCTTCAGTAGCAACAAACTGCTGCATGTCGATGTCTCCTAATGTTTTTATATTTAGCCACTTAAGGCAACCGGCAGGCTGCCTCTTCGACTACTATATATAGTAGTAGTCAAGTTATTCTGCAACTAATACTAGTAGTTTGATTTCGAGATTGCAACTACTTTTTGTGGTTTGTCATTATGTGATATACCACACATTGTGGCAGGAGATTAAATTACTTGCGCAGGTCCGCGAAATACCGGCCCCAATCGAAAAACGGTCCGGGGTCGGTCTTGCGTCCGGCAGCAATCGCAGAATGTCCCAGGATGTCCTTGATCGGATAAGCCTGTTTCAGCGCCAAGGTCAGTGCAGTGAGTGCGGAATATTGAGTATTCCGAAACGGCAGAAGATTGCTGCCTTCCAGTTCTATGCCTATGGAAAAATCGTTGCAGCAGGGATGACCGCGCCATTGCGATGCCCCAGCATGCCAGGCGCGTTTGCAGCAGGGCACAAATTGCAGTATTTCGCCGTCGCGGCGTATAAAAAAGTGCGTTGAAACCCTGAGTCCGCAGATAGCCTGATAATAAGGATGGGCGGCCGGTTCCAGGCAGTTGGTAAACAGCTCTATCACCCCCGACCCGCCAAATTCATTGGGCGGCAGGCTGATGTTATGAATTACCAATAACTCGATTGCGCAGCCTTCCGGCCGCTCATCGCAATTAGGGGAAGGGAGATAGCGCGCGCCTTGCAATACGCCTTGGGAATCAATCTGCACGCGGCGCTGTGAAAAATACTTGCAGGTTCTGGCTCAAGTAATGCCCAAGCGTTCCATACGATAGCGCAACGAGCGGAAGGTAATGCCGAGCATCTTCGCCGCCGCTGTGCGGTTAAAGCGGGTCTTTCCCAAGGCTTCCAGTATCGCTTCCTTTTCAAGCCTGTCGAGATAATCCTGCAATGGCCATTTGCCGTCGGGAACGCCCGCGCGCTCCACAGACTGCTGCGGGGTGAGCTGCAAGTCCTCGCTCGTGATTTTGGCCCCTGTGCTGAGTGCCAACGACCGTTCCAAAATATTTTCAAGCTCGCGCACATTGCCCGGGAAATCGTATTGGGCAAGCGCTTGCAACGCATCCTCTTCGAGCTCGCTCGCTGTGGCCCCGTGCTGTTTGGCAAAGCGCGCTAAAACCGCCCGGGTGATCAAAGGTATATCCTCGCGCATGTCGCGCAGCGAGGGCATCTTCAGCTCAATCACGTTAAGCCGATAATAAAGATCCTGGCGGAATTTACCGTTCTCCACGCCATCGGCAAGATTCTGGTGAGTGGCGCTGATGATGCGTACATCGGCGTTTTCCTCCTGGGTGGAGCCCACCTTGCGCACTTTTTTCTCCTGGAGCGCGCGCAGCAATTTGACCTGCATCAACAAGGGCAGGTCCGCCACTTCATCGAGAAAAAGCGTGCCGCCGTTTGCTGCTTGAAAAAAGCCCTCGCGGTCCTGCTCGGCGCCAGTAAAGGCCCCCTTCTTGTACCCGAAAAACTCGCTTTCCATCAGGTTCTCCGGTATCGCACCGCAGTTTACCGGCACAAACGGGCCGCTGCGGCGTGCGCTTTTTTCATGTATCAGCCTTGCTGCAAGCTCCTTGCCGCTTCCCGATTCGCCGCTGATATAAACCGGCGCTTCACTGCGCGAGAGCTTGTCGATCAATTGGCGCACCTGGCTCATGGCTTCGGACCCGCCAAGCAGCTGGTCATCGCCGGGTTTATCGTCAGCAGGCTGGGCGAGACTTAACGCAGACTTCACCAGGGTGCGCAACTGTTCCAGAGACACCGGTTTGGCAATGTAATCGAAGGCACCGGCCTTCAAAGCGGCAACCGCGTTCTCGGCGCTGCCGTGGGCGGTGATCACTGCTACCGGCAAATCGTCACAGTGAGTATCAATATACCTGACCAGTTCCAATCCATCACCGTCGGGCAAACGCATGTCGGTAAGACATAAATCAAAATGCCGGGTTTGTAAAAGCTTGGTCGCGGAAGCAAGATCTTCTGCGCGTTCCACTCCCAGTCCCATGCGCAACAAAGTAAGTTCCAGCAGCTCCAGGATATCAGCCTCGTCGTCTACGATGAGAACGTTGCGTCCCGCTACTGCGCCTTCTAACTTTGACTGTTTACGCTTGGTCATGCTTTTGCCTTGCAAAGTACGGTGAAATGGCCGCCACTTGTTGTTTCCACGTAATCCAAAGTAGCACCATTCGCGTCACAGATTTCACGCGCGATGTACAGACCCAAGCCGGTGCCGCTTGCCGACGTGGTAAAAAACGGTTCAAACAAGTGGCTGCGCAACTCCGGCGGCACTCCCGTCCCGTCGTCGAGAACATCCAATCTTACCGTATCCTTGGCGGCGGCACCCGACGTCACTAGTCGAATGCTGCCTTCCCGCCGCTGACAATAGCGCAAAGCGTTACGGCACAGATTCCACATTACCTGATTCAAATGACTGCGGTCAAAAAACACGCCCGTTTGAGTGTTGCTCTCCAACTTGAAAATATGGGCCGGAATTTTCTCGTTCCGGCAGAATTCCTCGATAAAAGTCCGCAGGAAATTCACCAGCTTAATATTCTCGCGCAGCGCCCGGTCGCGACGATTGAGCTTGAGCACGTCCTGCACCATGCGGTCCAAACGTTGCGCGTTGTCGCTGATAATTTCCAGCAAGCGGGCCTGCGTTTCAGTGTGCTCGGATTCTTCCTGAAGCAGCTCGGTGGCATGACTGATTGAACTCAAGGGATTCCGGATTTCGTGCGCGATATTAGCGGTAAGCCTGCCTAGAGCAGCGAGTTTGAGCTGCCGGGCTTGCGCCTGAACCCTGCTCAAATCTTCAAGAAAAATGACTGTGCCTAGAGCATAGCTGTCACCTACTGCTACAAAGCGTACTCCGACCAAGTGTGCGCGTGAAACCTCTAGCGGCTCGGTGACGGCGTCAGACCTATTACGCCAGCGCTCTAGCTGCTGCGCCAGCGCCGGTGCATACTCGTATAACAGTACCTCTTTTCTGTCACGGTGCAGCGCCCCTAAAAGCCTTTCCGCCTGAGAATTATGTTGCCGGATCACGCCCTTTTCGTCCACCACCAGCACTCCATCTTGCATATCCTGAATCACCAGTTGATTAACTTGCGCCAGGTTGGCAAGTTCAATTCCGCGCTGCAAGGCAAGCCGCTCGCTGGCCAAAGCATGTTCGGCAAGCGTATTCGCCAGCCAAGCGGTCGCGAAGTAACCGATGCTGAGCATGCCGGACTGGATATACTGCGTGCTATCCTCATGGCCTTGCACCACCTGCAGGGTTTGCTGCAGCAGCACCGCGATGCTGGCCAGCGCCGCATAAAACAAGGTGAGCCGCCCTCGGCTGATCAAGCCTGCGGCAGCGAGAGACGCCAGAAGCGGCAGGCCGAGACCGCTGGTGATGCCGCCGCTGGCATACATCAGAATCACCAGAAACACGATGTCGCCAAAAACCTGCAAGCTCAGCTGCAGGGCAAAATGTGGTCGGCGCGCATAGATAGTGAAATGGCAGAAAATACCAAACAGCACGTACATGATGCTGCCACGCCAAAACAAACTTCGATCGAGCGAGCCAAACAGGGATTGTCCGAAAAAACTGGCGGTAAAGATAAACGAAACGGCGACTGCCAGCCGATAAAAATTGAAATAGAAAAGTGAACGCCAGAAGGAAGCGGTGTGCTCCGATTGCTGTACGCTCAACAACTGCGGCAGCGCGGCCATCTCCTGCCACAGGGTGTGGCGAAGTCCCCTAAGGAAGGATGCG
>JAHFRG010000017.1:0-14670 GCA_023258935.1 Betaproteobacteria bacterium | reverse complement strand
TAACTCATCGCCATCTGCGGGCCGGATTATTTTTTGTTCAGATATGCGCGCTGATGTTCTTGAGAACAGAAAAAATCACCCTGGCTGGTAAAGCCTTCGCTCTTCGGCAAGTTCACACCGCAATGCAGGCAGCGCACCATGTCTTCGCCTGTGGCATCGGGATGTTGCTGTGGTTTTAGCAGGCCCTTGCGATAACTCCTGAGAACCCAATAAACCAGCAACGCGGCAATTATCACTAAAAGCAATTTGCTCAAACTCGTTCTCCGCTACGGTAATCGAAGCACCCCGGCACATCCATGGTCGGGGTGACTGGATTCGAACCAGCGACTCCTGCGTCCCGAACGCAGTACTCTACCAGGCTGAGCTACACCCCGATTGCAGCAGTCCGGGATCACATAAGCCCGGCTTGTGATGGGTTCTAACTGCTTCTATTAACCGCAAAGTCTGCTAATTGTAACAAAGAATCACGGTAAGTTGAATGCGGCAGCACTGCGCAAGCCGCACATGCTGCTTGCGATTCGGCCTTGGCCTGGTTACGCGCATAGTCGAGAGCGCGGGTTTCATGAATGGTATCAAGCACTGTCTCAAACTCCTCGAGCCCGCCCTGCTCGATTGCCTTGCGGATGATTGCCGCCTGTTTGGCGTTTCCGTGCTTCATCGCATAAATCAGCGGTAAAGTCGGTTTGCCTTCGGCTAAATCATCACCGATGTTCTTCCCGGTCTGCTGGCGGTCGCCGGAATAGTCGAGCACATCATCAATGAGCTGGAAGGCGGTGCCAAGATGCATGCCATAGCTTGCCATTGCCTCCTCGTCCTGGGGTGATGCGTTGCCAAGTATCGCGCCGAGACGGGTAGCCGCCTCAAACAATTTTGCGGTTTTAAAACGAATTACCTTCAAGTAGTTTTGTTCGTCAAGGTCCGCGTTATGGCAATTCAAAAGCTGCAACACTTCACCCTCGGCAATAACATTGGTGGCATCAGCCAAAACTCTCATCACGCGCATGCTGTCAACTTCCACCATCATCTGGAATGAACGCGAATATACGAAATCACCCACCAGCACGCTGGCTGCATTGCCGAACAGGGCATTTGCAGTGGGGCTGCTACGGCGCAGCACTGATCCGTCCACCACATCGTCGTGCAGCAAGGTTGCTGTGTGGATGAATTCAACCACTGCCGCCAAGTCATAATGATGCGTGCCGTGGTAGCCAAACGCGCTCGCCGAAAAAATCACCAGCGCCGGGCGCAAGCGTTTGCCGCCACTGTTGATGATGTATTCAGCTACCTGGCGCACCAGCGCGACATCGGAATGCAAGCGCTTGCGAATGACCTGATCCACCTCGCGCATGTCCTGCTCGATGGATCCTCTGATGGCATCAATTGATAAAGAGGTGCCCATATTAAAATACCGGTGCGGGAGAATGTTCTCCAAGCATAACAGAATAAACCGGTTTGTAGAGGCCAGCGCTCTGCTTGCGCTCGCTCTCGAGGAAAGAGCACGAGTTTTGACTGGGAATGCTGATTGATATAAAATTATTATCTTATTGAAGAAATTAGGGCTCGTTGGAGCATAACATGTACGCAGTGATAAAAACCGGGGGCAAGCAGTACCGTGTTACCTCCGGCGAAAAACTGAAAATCGAGCAGATACCGCAGGCGGTCGGCAGCGAAATCCTACTCGATCAGGTCCTGCTGGTCGCCAATGGCGATAAAATCGCCACGGGCGCCCCGTTAGTTCATGGTGCCAAGGTCAAGGCCACTGTGATCGCCCACGGGCGCGGCGAGAAGGTACACATTTTCAAAATGCACCGCCGCAAGAATTACCGCAGAACCCAGGGCCACCGCCAGAATTACACGGAAATTCGCATCGACGCAATCTCGAATAAGGAAAGTTAAGCATGGCACACAAAAAAGCGGGCGGCAGTTCCCGCAACGGCCGCGATTCGCAGTCCAAGCGCCTCGGCGTTAAATGTTTCGGCGGTGAATTGATCTCCGCTGGCAGCATCATCGTGCGCCAACGCGGAACGCAGGTTCATGCTGGCGACAACGTCGGTATCGGTAAGGACCACACTTTGTTCGCCAAGGTTGCAGGGAAAGTGCACTTTAATGTGAAGGGGCCTGAGAATCGCAAAACTGTAAACGTGGTTCCGGTTTAGCGGGCGTCCAACCGAACAGCAAGCCCTATCGCTCGATAGGGCTTTTTTGTTTCCACCGCTTGAAATCCAAAATGCGGTTTCTAACATGAAATTCATAGACGAGGCAATAATCCAAGTCATCGCCGGCAACGGCGGCGACGGCGTGGCCAGCTTTAGACGTGAAAAATTCGTGCCGCGCGGCGGACCCGATGGTGGAGACGGTGGGCGCGGCGGCAGCATATACGTTGTTGCCGACCGCAACATCAATACGCTTATTGATTACCGTTACGCGCGCATCCACCGTGCGAATAGCGGCGAAAAAGGACGCGGTGCGGATTGCTATGGCAAAGGCGCTGAAGATGTGGTGCTGCGCGTGCCGGTCGGCACTGTAATCAGTGACAATCACACTGGTGAAGTCATCGCCGACCTTACGCAGCACGGACAAAAGGCGTTGCTTGCCAAAGGCGGCGAAGGCGGGCTCGGCAACCTGCATTTCAAATCCAGCACCAACCGCGCCCCGCGCAAGTTCACTCCGGGCACGCAAGGGGAAAACCGCGACCTCAAATTGGAACTTAAGATACTGGCGGATGTTGGACTGCTGGGCATGCCCAATGCCGGCAAATCCACGCTCATCCGCGCGGTGTCGGCGGCGCGCCCCAAAGTGGCAGACTATCCTTTCACCACTCTGCATCCGCATCTGGGCGTAGTGCGTGTGGACTACGACCGCAGCTTCGTGATTGCCGATATTCCCGGGCTGATCGAAGGTGCGGCTGAAGGCGCCGGACTGGGACACCAGTTCCTGAGGCACCTTGCACGCACTCGCCTTTTGCTGCACCTTGTTGACATCGCGCCGTTCGACGAAACGGCTAATCCAGTGCACGATGCTCGCGCAGTTATCGAAGAACTCAAAAAATACGATGAAGCGCTTTACCGCAAGCCGCGCTGGCTGGTACTCAACAAACTCGACTTGCTGGACCCGTCCGAGCGCGCACAAAAATGCCGTCAGTTCCAGAGCGATTTTGGCTGGCAGGAAAAAAGCTTTATCATTTCAGCGCTCACCGGCGAAGGCTGCAAGGAACTCATTTTTGCGGTGATGCAGTATTTGGAACAAAATCGAGGAACCGGGAGCTGAATCATGCGAGAGGTTTTAAAAAACGCCAAACTGCTGGTCGTCAAAGTCGGCAGCAGCCTGGTCACCGATCAGCAACGGGGGCTGGACCATGCCGCGCTCGCGCGCTGGGCAAAGCAGATTGCTGCGCTGAAGAGCTTCGGCAAGGAAGTGCTGCTGGTTTCATCCGGGGCCATTGCCGAAGGCATGCAGCGGCTCGGCTGGAACAAGCGCCCGAACACCATGCACGAGCTGCAGGCTGCAGCCGCAGTCGGCCAAATGGGATTGATACAGGCCTATGAGACCTGCTTCCGTGAGTTCGGCTTGCACACCGCCCAGATTCTTCTGACCCACGAGGACTTGTCCAACCGCAAGCGCTACCTCAACGCCCGCACTACCCTGCGCGCCCTGCTCGTCCTCAATGTTATCCCCATCATCAATGAGAACGATACGGTGGTAACCGACGAGATTCGTTTCGGCGACAATGACACGCTGGCGGCGCTGGTGACCAACCTGATTGAAGCCGATGTATTGATCATTCTCACCGACCTGGCGGGGCTTTATACCTCCGATCCGCGTAAAAACCCGCATGCCACATTGGTAAGCGAAGCAAGGACGGGGGATGACAAGCTTGAAAAAATGGCGGGGGGTAGCATCTCGCATGTCGGCAGCGGCGGCATGCTGACCAAAGTGCTTGCTGCCAAGCGCGCCGCCCGCAGCGGTGCGCATACCATCATCGCTTCAGGTTATGAAGATAATATCCTGCTCAGGCTCGCGCAAGGGGAAGTCATAGGCACCCATATTGCTGCGGATACCATGACTCTTACTGCACGCAAGCAATGGCTCGCCGATCATTTGCAAGTGCGCGGCAAACTGGTGCTGGATGCCGGAGCAGCGCAGGCGCTCTGCTCAGAGGGCAAAAGCCTGCTGCCCATCGGCGTCAGCGATTTATCGGGTGATTTCGAGCGCGGCGATGTGGTAGCCTGTTTTAACCCGCAGGGACGGGAAATTGCGCGCGGGCTGGTTAATTACAATGCGGCGGACACGCGCCGCATTCTCAAGCGGCCAAGCCATGAAATCGAATCGGTGCTGGGCTACGTGGAAGAGCCCGAGCTCATTCACCGCGATAATCTGGTGCTGCTATAAGACCGGTAGACAAACTCTCAGGAATCGCGCAAATCCTTAACAAGCGATAACCGCACTGCATCCACAATGGTATTCCCGGAGATTTGATAGGCGGGATGGTCTATGCCCATGACGAGCGCGGCGCCGTGCTTGAGCGACCGGATTATTTCAGGTGTTAGCTCAAAGCGCAGAAAATGCACTGCAGAGGTTTTTACCTCATCCTCGCGTTCCATATCTTCATCTGCAATCGCGTAAACGCGGCTGCAGCCTGCAGCCTGTACCCACACGCGCTTTTCCACGCCCTTAAGCTTGGAAAGCATTTGCCTGCGCTGTTCGACGTCGGGATACTCGATCAGCATCGTGGCTTTTAAATTGCTGCCGTCGGGTATCAACGGGTTATAAGCATCAAGCTCGTCCTGAATCCCTTCTTCCTCGAAGATTTTCTCGGCGTGCAGCATTTCCTGGATCTGGTAGCGCATGGTGAGCTCGTCCTCGAACATCAGCGTCACGTGGCTGCCCAGATGTACATTGCGGTTTTTCTTGTGTGCCATCACCTTGGCGCGGAACTCCTTGCGCGCGCGCGCATACGCTTCGAGCGTCATCAGGCTGTCGCGGGTCACCATGCGTGGCTCTATCCCTGTCTTATCCATGTTCATCATTTACAACCCGTATGCAATTCTCATCAGGGTCAGCGGATGCTGTTTCCGGGGCGCGGCATCACCCATGCCTTGCGCGATGTGGCGGCCGGCGATAGCGCAATCGGAGCTGATGTAATCCGGCGCCTGCTCGGCCATTTGCCTGAAAACCGGTTTGCCGATTTTCATCGAATAATCGTAAAACTCGGTCTTCACTCCCCAGGTTCCATCATGACCAGAGCAGCGTTCCACGGTATTCACCTGCGTGCCGGGCACCATTTGCAGCAGCTCCCGGGTTTTCTGTCCTATATTTTGCACGCGCAGGTGGCAAGGAATGTGATATGAGACCTTGCCAAGCGCTTGCTTGAAATCGGTCTTGAGCAGACCGTCGCGCAGCCGCAGCATGAGGTACTCGAACGGATCGAACATCGCCTCTGCAACCGCCTTGACTTCGGCGTCATCGGGAAACAGCAGCGGCAGCTCCTGCTTGAACATTAGGGTGCAGGACGGCACCGCAGTGAGTATCGCGTAGCCTTGCTTGGCGAGTTTCACCAGCTGCGGAATATTCACTTCCTTAAGTTTTGCTACCTCTTCAAGAGCGCCGAGTTCCAGCTTGGGCATGCCGCAACAGGCTTCCTTTTCCACGATCATCGTGGGAATTTCGTTGTGCTCGAGGATTTTCAGCAAGTCATGGCCTATGCCCGGTTCGTTGTAGTTGACGTAGCAGGTGGAAAAAACCGCCACCTTGCCTGGGGTGTTGGCGCCGTCTTCCACCGCAAAGTCCTGGTTGCCCACAGCGGTCTTGCGGAATGTCGCGCTCTGGTATTCGGGCAAATGGCGCTCCTTGTGGATGCCCAGGACACTTTGCATTACATTGCGTGCTACCGGCGTCTTGTTGACCGCATTGACCATCTGCACCACCACGGGAATGCTGGCGAGTTTGCCTACAGCATCGGTGCTGGAGAGCAGCTTGTCGCGGAACGTGAACTTGCCTTTCTGGTACTTGACTGCTTTGGCGCGCAGCATCACGTGCGGGAAATCAACGTTCCAGGGATGGGGTGGCACATATGGGCATTTGGTCATGAAACACATGTCGCACAGATAACACTGGTCAACCACCTCCCAATACTTGCCCTTTTCTACTCCGTCAAGTTCTCCCGTAGTGCCCGTGTCAATCAAGTCGAACAGGTGCGGAAAAGTGTTGCACAGATTGACGCAACGGCGGCAGCCGTGACAGATATCAAAGATCCGCCCCAGTTCCTTGAGCGCTGACCCCTCGCTGTAGAAATCCGGGTTGCGCCAGTCAATGGGTAGGCGCTTTGGCGCCTCAAGGCTGCCTTCGCGGGTCATATGAAGAGTGAGGAGTTAGGAGTGAGGAGTAAGGGGTAAAGCGCGACAGGAATGAGGTTTTTCACACCTTACTCCTGACCCCTTACCCCTTACTAATATTAGTCAGCCAGTGCGTCGAGGGCTTTCTTGAAACGGTTGGCATGAGAACGCTCAGCTTTAGCCAGCGTCTCAAACCAATCCGAGATTTCGTCAAAACCTTCATCGCGAGCGACCTTGGCCATCCCCGGATACATGTCGGTGTATTCGTGGGTTTCGCCGTGAATCGCGGATTTCAGGTTAAGGCGGGTGGGACCGAAAGGCTGATCAGTGGCGGGATCACCACAGGGTTCCAGATATTCGAGATGACCATGGGCGTGCCCGGTTTCGCCTTCCGCTGTGGAACGAAACACTGCCGATACGTCATTTTGTCCTTCCACGTCTGCCTTTGATGCGAAATATAAATAACGACGGTTTGCCATGGATTCACCGGCAAATGCCGCTTTGAGATTTTCATGAGTTTTAGAACCTTTGAGCTGCATCTTCGTCTCCTGTAATAAACTGATTTAAAACAATAAATATGGATTATTGCACCCACCCCAATGGCAGGACTTATAAACCGATAAGTAGCAGTTAGACTAAATCTAATCTGTGAACTAAGTATAATCGGCGCCTTATGGCCTGTCAACAATACTTCACCTGGGAAGTTTTATTGAGCTGGAAGGCAAGTTTCAAACAGGCTGGTGAAAAGTTGTAGCATAAAAGATGCGCGAGCAGCCGCCCTGCTCATGCGCGTAATGAATGCTAGGTAACTTTTGTTTTTGGGCCGCGGTAATCCTTATAGCGATTCAGGAACCGCGACAACTCGTTGAGCGCCTGCTGGTAAACTTCACGCTTGAATTCAATAACAGACTCCAGCGGCACCCAATAATTCTGCCAGCACCAGGCATCAAATTCGGGATGGTGGAATGCGCGAAGCTTGACATCGCAATCGCGTCCTACCAGCCTCAGCAGATACCAGATCTGCTTTTGGCCCTTGTAGGCTCCGCGCCACTCCTTCCTGACCCAATTAAACGGCACTTCGTAGCGCAACCAATCGCGGGTGCGCCCGATGATTTTCACGTGTTCCGGGCTTAATCCCACTTCTTCCATGAGCTCACGGTACATCGCTTGCTCAGGGGTTTCCCCGGGCTTAATGCCGCCCTGTGGAAACTGCCAGGAATGTTCTTTTACGCGCTTGCCCCAAAAAACCTCGTTCTTGGAGTTCAGAATAATGATGCCGACATTGGGGCGATATCCATCTCGATCGATCATGTCAACCACCCGTCATTTCCGAAATTAACTCAATTTTTCCATATTTCACATAAGATTGTAAAATACTTGACTTTTGGCCGGGGTTTAACGGGAACTTATGCGAGTTTCGCAGTTTTTTCTTTCCACGTTGAAAGAAGCGCCTTCCGAAGCGGAACTCGTCAGCCACCGCCTGATGCTGCGCGCCGGCCTCATCAAACGCCTGGCGAGCGGCCTTCATACCTGGATGCCGCTTGGCTTGCGGGTGATGCGCAAAGTGGAAGCCATCGTGCGCGAAGAAATGGACAGAAGCGGCGCGATTGAATTGTTGATGCCCGCTGTACAACCGGCGGAGTTGTGGCAGGAATCGAAACGCTGGGAACACTATGGGCCGGAGCTTTTGCGCATGAAAGACCGTCACCAGCGCGACTTCTGTTTTGGCCCGACGCACGAAGAAGTCATTACCGACATCGTGCGGCGCGAAATCAGAAGCTACCGTCAGTTGCCGGTTAATTTTTACCAAATCCAGACCAAGTTCCGCGACGAGATCCGCCCGCGCTTTGGCGTAATCCGCGCACGCGAATTCTTAATGAAGGACGCCTATTCGTTCCATGCCGACAAGGCAAGCCTCGATCAAACCTATCAGCTGATGTACGACACCTATTCGCGGATTTTCACACGCCTGGGACTCAAGTTCCGCGCAGTCGCCGCTGACCCCGGCGCTATCGGCGGAACCAGCTCGCACGAATTCCATGTGCTGGCGGAATCCGGTGAAGACGCAATCGCTTTTTGCCCGGACTCGGATTACGCGGCAAATATTCAGCTTGCCGAAGCCCCCGCGCCCAATAGCGCGCGCGCTGCACCGAATCAAACCATGAAAAAAGTTGCCACGCCGGGGAAAAAAACCTGCGAAGAAGTAAGCGAATTTCTCAAACAGCCGCTTGCAAAAACCGTGAAGTCACTGATGGTAGCGCACGACCAGCGGATGTATATGTTGCTATTGCGCGGCGATCAGGCGCTGAACGAAGCCAAAACACAGAAAATTCCCGGTCTCAACCCGTTCCGCTTCCTCAAAGATGAAGAAATCATAAAGGCAACGGGATGCCCGCCCGGCTATATCGGGCCGGTTGGCCTGAACCCGAATATCGGAGTAATTGCGGACCGCAGCGTTGCTGTGATGAGCGATTTTATCTGCGGCGCCAATGCGGCCGAGTATCACTTGACCGGCGTCAACTTTAGCCGCGACTTGCCTGAACCTTTTCTTGTCGCCGACATCCGCAACGTGGTGCCGGGGGATCCCAGCCCTGATGGCAAGGGGAAATTGGAGATTTGCCGCGGCATCGAAGTCGGTCATGTTTTTCAACTGCGCACCAAATATTCCGAGGCTATGAACGCTACATTTCTCGATGAAACTGGCCAGACGCGAGTCATGGAAATGGGCTGTTACGGAATCGGCATATCGCGCATCGTGGCCGCTGCCATAGAACAGAATAACGATCAGCGCGGCATCATTTTCCCGCAGGCAATGGCGCCTTTTCAACTCGCCATCGTGCCGATCGGCAAGAGCGCCGATGTGCGCGCGCAGTCGGAAAGACTCCACGATGAACTTTGCGCCTGCGGTATCGAAGTCCTGCTGGACGACCGCGATGAACGTCCCGGAGTAATGTTTGCCGACATGGAACTCATCGGCATCCCGCACCGGCTGGTGGTCGGCGAGCGGGGACTTAAGCAGGGTGAAGTGGAATACCTGGGGCGCCGCGATGCGAAAATGCAAACTATTCCCTTGCAAAATTGTGTAGGTTTCATAAAATCCGAGTTATGCGGAAATTGATCGGTTGTTTACTATTGGCGGCAAGTCAGCTCACATGGGGCGGCGCGCAAATTTACGAGCCGCTGTCAGCCAGCGTGCGCGCGGTGATGCAAAAGGCAGTGAGCGACAAAGCCAGCCCTCAGATTGCATTCGGTTCCGACGCGGAAGCCAATGCCTGGCTTGGCGATATGTCACGGCGGCTGGCGGAAAGTATACCCAACGCGAAAGAGCGCCTGGATTTTCTCAAAACCGTGCATTACGAGGCGAGCCGCGCCGGGCTTGACCCGCAAATGGTGTTGGGATTGATCCAGGTGGAAAGCCGCTTCCGAAAATATGCGATATCAAAAGCCGGCGCGCGTGGGTATATGCAAGTAATGCCGTTCTGGGTGAGGGAAATCGGCAGTAAAGAACAGAACCTGTTCCATCTCAAAACCAATCTACGCTACGGCTGCACCATCCTGCGCTATTACTTGGGACAGGAAAAAGGCGATCTGTACCGGGCGCTGGGTCGCTATAACGGGAGTCTTGGGCAATCCAAGTATCCCAACCAGGTGGTCAGAGCATGGATTACTTCCTGGAAATACCCGGTGCGCGGCGGGCAATTTAGCCGCACTTAAGCGCGCTGGTTTACCAAACCGGCTCAGCCGGCAATCGCGTGGCAATATAACGCCCGGACCGTTCCACAGCCTGCTCCTTGAAGCCCATAATCTGTTCGACGCTATTGCGGTTGAGCGCCCCGACGTGACGCTTAACTAGATTGCCGCTGGGGTTGAATATGAAACTGGTGGGAAGCCCGTTGACCTTGCCGATGTGCGCGGCGATTTTGTCGTTGCCCAGCACCACCGGATAGGATATGAACATGTTGTCCGCAAACTCCAACACCGCTTTCGGGTCCTGGTACTGCATGGCCACGCCGATCACTTGCAGTTCTTTTCTGTGAGCTTCGTACAGCGCCACCAAATCCGGAATTTCTTCGAGGCAAGGCGGACACCAGGTCGCCCAGAAATTTACCAATACCCATTTACCGCGATAATCGCTGAGCCGGTGCGTTTTGCCCTGGGTGTCGGTCAAGGAAAAATCTTCGGCTTGGGCTGCGCCCGCGAGCATCAAACATAGTGCCAAAATGAAATGCTTCATGAAAATCGTCGCCAATTTCAGTTACGATTGCCTGCATAGAAAGTATATAATCTGCTGTTTTTTGCGTGAATAGTTGGCATTTTGCGTCTATACTTGGTCTTCCAACAAAATAATGCAACACACGCCCGGGTGCGACTCGCGCCTGCTTAGAATAGCCTGTTTTGCCGGGAGGTTTTTTAGAAGCAATAGTAACTATTCCCTATTTCTGTAATTAATTTATGCCACTCAAGCTCAGTTTGCCCGAAACGGGTGAAAGTTTGCAATCAAGAGTTGAAATCCGCCCGAGGCAGATCAAAGCCTGGCTTGAGGCTTTGCCGCTGGCCAACATCGTGGAAGCCTCCCGCAGTGTTTCCGACGCGCTGATAGCACTGAACCGGACTCCTCTCGACTCCGATACCCGCCTTAAGCTGCTCGAATTGTACACGACCGCCATTAACAATCTGGTGCCGGAGTTGCAGCATAAATATACGACGGTCGCTTTGCCGTTGTCTGAGAAAAGCCGCCAGGCGGCGAATCTGGCACGCCGGCTGTACGTGGAGTTGGCGTATGGCTACAAGATAATTCTGCTCGAACGACTGGAAAAAAAACACATCAGGTTAGGCGGCCTGCACTTGCCTCTCCTGATCCAGCGCGCCATGGCTGCCTTAAGCAAAGCGCTGTGTGCGTTTTACCAGACTTATTCCCCGACGCCGCAGGGTATGTGGTCCGAAATCCACCAGCTGATGCAACTCGCGCTGCAGCGCAAATTGCACG
Organism: Betaproteobacteria bacterium; assembly: GCA_023258935.1. Classification (GTDB taxonomy): domain Bacteria; phylum Pseudomonadota; class Gammaproteobacteria; order Burkholderiales; family JAHFRG01; genus JAHFRG01. Next base: position 3,351 of record JAHFRG010000017.1, on the reverse strand, counting down.
ACGAGCCGGTGGATCGCGGCCGCAACAGCGTCAGCGCGACTTATAAACAAACGCTGCTGCTCGCCCTGGCAAATCCTTACAAGCTGATGCAGGGAGAGGTGGACAAGGTCGCCGAATATCTTGTACAGCACGGAAACCTCGCCAAACTTTACCCCGTGCAAGCCACGCTGGGCACTTTAGGGGTTTTCCTGATTGATCTGGATAGCGACGCTCCGCCCAAGTCTCTCGAGCAGCAAGATGGCAAAACTAAAATGCACAATCACATTCTGCTTAGCACCGACGTCCTGGTTTCCACCCTAAATGAGCAAATTACCAAACTCGAATCCGGTAGGGCGCAGAAGGTGCTTGAATTGACGGATCACGCCAAACAGGCCTCCTATCTCAACCTGATGCGCCGCCTGCTCAAAGACTGGACATTTATGCCCAAGCGCAAATTCAAGCGCATGGCAAACAATAATGTCATAGAAATCTGCGTGGGCTTGCGCGCGACATGCTACTTCATCGCATCCCGGCCCGAAGCAGCTGAGCAGGAAACTCTGGATTTCAGCATTGATGCAGGAGGTAGTTCCCCCGCCACAGGCAAATCCGAACAGGCACAGTTTGCCACCAGCCAGTGGGCGGTCACCAATGAAAGCGCCGGCGGCATGGGACTGAAATGCATCTCCAGCATCACCCAGCCGATCCGTATCGGGGAGATTATCGGTTTGCGTTCCGAGGACAGCCAAAACTGGAATATCGGGGTGGTGCGTCGGGTGTTCAGCGATAATCCAGAGCACCTTGAGCTCGGCGTACAGATGCTGGCGCCTGCGGCAACTCCGGTTATCATCAAGCCGGTGGTGGCCGGTCCCAAGGAAACGTTCCAGGCGGCGCTGCTGCTGCCCGAAATACGCCCGCTGCAACAGCCCGCCACGATTGTTGCGGCGCCTGCTACATACCGCAGTAAACTAGAGTATCTGCTTTACCAAAACAACGTGGTCAGCCACGTGCGCGCCATGCATCTTGTCGAGCAGACCGCCAGTTTCGACCAGTTCCAGTTCAGCATCGAATAATTAAATTGTCGCCGTCTTGCTGGCATTCTCACCCTCGGCAAACAGCGTCTTCAGCGAGGTTTTCATTTCCTCTTTGTCAAGCAGGTTGTGCAGCAAAGCCTCGGGAATGCCGCGGTTGGCCGCTATCGGGTGCGCGTTCTGCGGATCAAATACGAACAAGCGGTAGACATCAGCAACCGTAAGCTGCGCCGCATCGCGCGCCAGCACCCAGCCTTCACCAGCCGCTTTGCGCACCCAGCCTATGGTACTCAGATGCTGCAGCACTTCTTCAATATCTTCTATGCCGAGATGCAACTGCTTACGCAATCGCGGCAGATTCGTCAACTCACCGGTTTCAAGCGATTGATAGAGAGCCCGCAAAATTTGCAGGGCATGATAAAACTGATAGCCCGGTGCCCGCATCTGCGGATCCACCTCCCCGCGCCAGTTCGGCAACGATGCGGCAATGACTGCGCCCAGCAACACCACCAGCCAGGAAAGATAGACCCACAGCATAAAAATGGGAATGCTGGCAAACGTGCCATAAACCAGCTTATAGGTGGGAACATGCGCGATGTAAAGCGCGAAACCGCGATTCATGGCTTCAGTAGCCACCGCCGCAACGATGGCGCCGGTCAGCGCATGGGTCACCGGAACATAGCGGTAAGGCACGGTGAGATACAGCAGCGCATAGGCTATCGTTGACAGCAGCACTGGCGTGAGCTTGATCAACAACACGCCCAGTTCCGGCAGCTGTTTGGTAAATCCCAGCGACGTGGTAAGAAGCCAGGAGGTCATCGACAGGCTGGCGCCGATCAGAATCGGCCCCACCGTCAGCAATGCCCAATAAATCAGCAGACTGTTTATCAGCGGCCGCGGGCGGGTGACCCGCCAAATGCTGTTGAGTGCGCGGTCTATGGTAAACATCAGCATCAGTGATGTCACAACAAGAAAAAAAATCCCCAGCGCAGTAAGACGCGTCGCATACTCTGTGAATTGGCGCAAGTAAACACTGATGACCTTGCCCGCTGCTTCTGGAACCAGGTTGCTCCATATCAAGGTCTTCAACTCGGCTGAAAACTCCGAAAACACCGGAAAAGCCGCAAACGCCGCGAGAGCAACGGTAATCAGCGGCACCAAGGCAAGCAAAGTGGTGAAAGTCAGGCTGCCCGCCACCTGGAGGCAGCGGTCCTGCTTGAAGCGCTTTATTACAAAGCGTAAATAGCCTGCGCCTGAGTAAATTCTTCTGGGCATGGGTAAAAGCCTAAAATCGGGTTGCTATATAATACCGTTGAATCAATACAAAATCTGCATGTAATGAAAGAAATCCTGGTTCTCTATTACAGCCACTACGGCGCAGTAAAACAAATGGCGCAGGCGGTGGCGCACGGCATTGAACAGGTGAAAGGCGTGAAAGCGCGCACCCGCACCGTGCCTAAGGTATCCACCGTTTGCGAAGCGGTGGAAAAAGAGATTCCCGATGCCGGCGCGCCTTATGCCGAACTCCAGGATCTTGAAGAATGCATCGGTATCGCCATGGGCAGCCCTACCCGTTTTGGCAACATGGCTGCGCCGCTTAAATATTTTTGGGACAGCACTGGCAGTCTTTGGCTGAAAGGCACGCTGGCTGGCAAGCCCGCCGCGCTGTTTACATCCACCTCCAGCATGCACGGCGGACAGGAAGCAACACTGCTTTCGATGATGCTGCCGCTTTTGCATCACGGCATGATGGTCATGGGCATTCCTTACTCCGAGCCGGAGCTTATCAGCACCAAAAGCGGCGGCACGCCTTATGGCGCGAGTCACCTCGCGGGAATGGCAAGCGACCAACCGATTACCGAAGAAGAACGCAAACTCTGCATCGCACTCGGCAAGCGGTTGGCCGAGACCACCCTCAAGCTCGCATGAGTGTTGCTATAGAGGCGCGGCGTTTACTTCGCAAAAGCCGCTTCGGCATGCTGGCCACGCTTTCCAAGAAATTCGGCGGCCACCCGTTTGGTTCGATTATCCCTTACATCCTCGACCACGAAGCGCGGCCAATAATACTCATCAGCACGCTCGCTGAGCACACCAAGAACATCGAGAACGATAGCCGGGTGAGCCTCCTCGTTCATGAAGCGGGCGACAACGTGCAAGCGGAAGCGCGCATTACCGTGCTCGGCAACTGCGTGCGCATGCAGGACCAGGAACAGGTGAAAACACGCTACCTGCGCTATTTTCCAAACGCGTCAGGCTATTTCGAAACCCACGATTTCTTTTTCTACCGCATTGAACCCACCATGATCCGCTACATCGGCGGCTTCGGCGAAATCCACTGGATTGA
>JAHFRG010000016.1 GCA_023258935.1 Betaproteobacteria bacterium | reverse complement strand
ATACATTATACGAAGTAGCATATTTCCAACTTTACCCTAAAGAACACCCTTTATACAACAACCACACCACAAACCCCGCATTCGTCAACGCCAGCACTGCCGGAACTGACAGCACCATATAGCTGGATTGCAGACACAGAAAATACCCACCAAAATCACCATACTTACCAGCATCCTTAGCGCGGTCCCGAAAATAATCCCGTTGTCGCATGTCGCGATACATTACCAAGATCAGAACAATCATCACCCAAAACCCTAGCCCCAACACCACAGCTGCAAAACCGAAATAACTTCTCTCATAAACGGTATAAGCGCCCCATAAAGTTGCAGCCTCGACCACATACATGGTTTGAGACCGATTCCAAAAGAGCTTTCTATTTTCTTTCCAAAGCTCTTGGACTTCCTCTATCGTCAAATTCTCATCGTGCTTTTTTTCATCATCCTTTTTCACATGACCTCCAACACATATTTATGTAATGCACTAATTCCCATTATTTTAAGGCCGTAAAAATAGGTCAACCAGCGACGGAACAACACTTTCCAAAGGCTCCCCGGCCTCCATAAGCCGACGAACCTCAAAACACAATCTGCCTAATATCATATTCTCATCCTGACCCGTCATTCGAGCATTCCGAACAAACCAAGCTGTATTTCGCATAGCAGTATGGCTTTCATCTAGCCAACGCCCTCTAATCGGGGCTTGAAGCAACAGGACTTGGCTTCTCTGACTGTTAAGTGTCCTTAACTCTAGTTTAGGGCGCCGCGGCGAGGGGGCGCCCCCTGCCCTGCGTTTGCCTGAATCTAGACTGATAGTTGCGGCTGAAGTTTACTGAAGTCTGAAAAGCTTGAAAAAGTTTTGCGTTGTAGCCCTGCCTACTTCTTCTACAGACAAATTACGCAGACGGGCAATTTCTTCAGCCACATGCCGCACAAAGGCAGGTTCATTGGTTTTGCCGCGATGTGGGACTGGCGCAAGATATGGAGAATCGGTCTCGATCAGCATACGTTCAAGCGGCACTTTCACCGCGACTTCCCTAAGACCCGTGGCATTCTTAAAAGTCACGATACCTGAAAACGAGATGTAAAAACCCAGAGCCATTGCAGCTTGGGCGGTTTCCCAGTTTCCGGTAAAGCAGTGCATGACACCGCCGATTTCGCTCGCACCTTCCTCTTTCATAATTTGCAGCGTGTCATCGGCAGCTTCCCGCATGTGGATAATGAGTGGCTTGCCACATTGCTTGCCCGCACGGATATGATTCCGGAAACGTCTTTTCTGCCATTCCAGGTCGCCTTTTAGCCGGTAATAATCCAAGCCGGTTTCACCGATGGCGATAACTTTGGGGTGGTGGATGCGCGCTAACAGCTCTTCAACCGTAATCTCCCCTTCCTGCTCATAGTCCGGGTGCACGCCAACTGAAGCATATATGTTCGGATATTGCTCGGCCAAGGTGCGCACCTCAGGAAACTCGGGGAAATTCACACTGACGCACAATGCGTGACTCACTTGATTCTCGTGCATTTTATCCAAAACTTCGGGGACCCTACACGCTAGCTCAGGGAAATTGATGTGGCAGTGGGAATCAACAAACATGCTATGCAGCGGCCAAGATCGAGATTAAATCGTATGCGTAGGCCTGCTGGATTTTAGATATCCGCCTAAAAGGCTTTCTATTTTGATGCGAGCTGCGGTTCCGCTTTCATCGCTGTTGAATTGCACGCCTATGCCTTGGGCCTTGTTGCCTTGGGTTCCCGCCGGCGTGATCCACACTACCCTTCCGGCAACTGGCAACTTGTTAGGATCGCCCAAGAGGCTCAATAGCATGAACACCTCATCACCGATGCGGTAGTTTTTATTGGTCGGGATGAAAATTCCGCCGCCCCTCAAAGTAGGCATGTATGCCGCGTACAAAGCTGATTTTTCCCTGATATTCAAGGAAAGCACATCAGGCCGCGATGCTGCTAGGGTTTTTTGTGTATCACTCATAGCTTATCCCTCTGTATCAAGCACCCATCTGCAATACGAAAACGCCAGCTGCTCCAGCACAAGCCGGGTATTCAACGGGTGCTGCACCGCTCGCTGCGCCGCCAAGAGCTCTCGATAATAACGCACCAATCCCAATGCGTCAGCGCTTCTGGAAAGCTTTTGAAGTTGTTCCGTGAAGTCCAAGTGATAGCGGACTTTATAGGTGAATTTGCAGTATATTAAATCGCATATCCATTTTTGCAGCCAATTGATAATATCCGAAAGCGGGTATTGCAGGGCGCTTTCCGCAAGCAATAGCGGATTAAGCTTGGCTACGCTGATCTGTTGCAAAAACTCCTTGCGTTGTTCCTGGGTTTCCCTTATGCCTATCTCCAGAGCGGAAAGAGGCGCGTAACCGGACTGCGCTAGAGCGATATCCGGTTCATTGACCTTCTGTAGCTCCAGCCATTTGAGCGCCGCCTCCCTATCTGGAACCGGCATTGCCATACTGCGGCACCGGCTGATTATGGTCGGCAGCAAGCGCTGCGGCTTGTGCGAAACCAGTATGAACAAGGTATTACCAGGGGGCTCTTCCAGTGTTTTCAATATCGCGTTTGCCGCATGCTTATTCATCGCCTCCGCTGGATGAATCAGAATTATTTTGTAGCCGTTTCTATGACTGGTAAGGTTGGTGAAATCATCCAAATAGCGGATTTGCTCAACGGTGATTTGATTGCCGGTTTTTTTCTCGGCGGGTCTAGTCTTTTCGCCAACATCTGTTTCTTGCTCCTGCTCGCTGAAAGCCGTCGGTTCCAGCAAACGAAAATCAGGGTGGGTGCCATTCACAAACCATAAACAGCCCTGGCATTTACCGCATGGAGCTGAAGGTAGCCGGTCTTCACATAACAAGTACTGCGACAAAACGCGCGCAAAATCAAGCTTGCCAATACCGCTGCGGCCTTTCAAAAGTAATGCATTTGGCTGGCCCCTGGGTTGCAAAACGAGCTGTCTCCAGATATTCTCTTGCCAAGGATATATTATCATAAACAGAATGATGTAATAATATGTTGAAGCTGTTTATTAACTTGTTCTATGCTTTGTGTGGCGTCTATGACGCGAAATCGCTTCGGGTAACGTGCAGCACGCTTTAAATAGGCGGAGCGTACGTTTTCAAAGAACATTTCCTGCTCCCCCTCAAAGCGGTCAAACCTGGCGTTACCAGAAAGCCGTTGTTTGCATATCGCCACAGGTACGTCAAACAGCAGCGTAAGATCGGGTTGCAGACCCTGCTGTACCCATTGTTCCAAAATTTCCAGTTTATCTGATTCCAGCCCCCTGCCCCCGCCCTGATAGGCAAAGCTGGCATCACTGAAACGATCTGAAACTACCCATGCTCCGCGCATCAATGCGGGAAGGATTACTTTATCAAGATGTTCCCGACGTGCTGCAAACATGAGCAGGGTTTCAGTTTCAGGGTGCATGGTTTGTCTGAGCAGAACTTCTCTCAGCTTTTCACCTAATGGCGTGCCGCCCGGCTCTCGAGTCATCACCACCTCAGGGTGATGCACCCGTAATTGCTCGGCAATCCAGGACAAATGCGTGCTCTTGCCCGCGCCATCTATACCCTCGAGAGTGATAAATTTACCTTTGAATTTGCGCTGTGGTAAGTTCAATCCTCAATCTCCGTTGCCTTGATTGTGGTGGCCGCTTTTTTGATATTTTGTCACAGCGCGGTTGTGCTCTTCCAGAGAGTCTGAAAAGTATGTTGTGCCATCACCCCTGGAAACAAAATACAAGGCCTTGGTCTCGGCGGGATTGAGTACTGCTTGAATCGAGGCCAATCCTGGCAGGGCGATGGGTGTCGGTGGCAAACCTTCACGAGTATAAGTGTTATAAATCGTATCATTGGTCAAATCGCGCTTGCGCAAATTGCCGTCAAACTTTTCACCCATGCCATAAATTACCGTTGGGTCCGCCTGCAACTTTATACCCAGTTTCATGCGATTTATAAATACTCCTGCTACCATGCGCTTCTCGGTGGATCGGCCGGATTCTTTTTCGACGATAGATGCCATTATCAACGCTTGGTAAGAATCCGAAAACGGCAAATCTTTAGCTCGAGATTCCCAAGCTGTGGCGAGGTTGGATTCCATAGTGTTATAGGCGCGTTTGAGTATCGTGAGATCGCTTATACCGTCAGTAAAGAAATAAGTATCAGGGAAAAACAGCCCTTCAGCAGAATTTTCAGTAGCGCCGATGTGCTCTAAAATATTTTTCTCGTTGAACTCAGCGCTATCGTGCCGGATTCCTGGATTATCGTTAAGCGCTTTGCGCAATTGACTGAACGTCCAGCCCTCAATGAAAGAGATTTCCCTCAGCGTTACATCGCCCCTGGTAAGCTTGGTGAGCAACCGGTAAGGGCTCAGACTGTTGGTAAATTCGTAATTGCCCGCCTTGATTTCCCCTGCTTTGCCCAAAACTCTTGCCATGACAATAAAACTCCACGGGTGGTCCAGAACTCCTATATTAGTCAATTGTTTCGCTACGCTGCGCAAACTGGTGCCCTGCTTCACGCTGAATTCCAAAGGTGTGTGCGGTAGTTGCAGCGGTGTATTGGCATAATAAATCAGCCAGCCCACTGCTGTAGCAAAAACCGCTGTCGTAAGGAACAGCAGGACTTTGATTATGATTACACGTCTAATCACAAGGTTCGTTCAACCATTGCCTAACCTTGGGCGTGAAAACGCCTTTGTTCCATCGGTTCTGCCCTATTTCTCTAACCTGCCACACGCCGATCACACTGTTGGTAAGAAAGATTTCATCCGCTTGCAATAAATGCTCCAATAAAATATTCCGCTCGGGGCAAGGAATGCTTGATGCAGCCGCCTGTTCCAGAACACGTTTGCGCTGCACGCCTGCTACACCGCACCGTGTGAGATCAGGCGTCCACAATTCATTGCCTTTGAGCATAAACAAGTTAGTCATGGTACCGCCGATTACATAGCCTTCGCTATCAAGAAGCAACCCTTCGGCAATTGACGCGTCATCCCACTCCTGCCTGGCCATTACGTTTTCCAAGCGGTTGAGGTGCTTGATTCCGGCAAGACGCGGCTGCAAGCTTAATCTTAAATCACATACACGCAGACTGACCCCTTGCTCGTGATAACTTGGTGGATACTCAGGAAGCGAATTCACCATGATGATGCGTGTAGATTGCACATCAGCGGTCACGCGGTAGCCGCGCGGACCCGCTCCACGGGTGATAATGATCTTCAGCACGCTTTCAGGATTTGCAGCAGTAATCTGATCGATTTCTTGGCACAGCACGGAGTAGCTTGGGCAGGACAGGCCCAAGGCCTGGCAATCGGTTTGAAGCTTTTGGTAGTGGCGCTGCCAGCAAAGCGCTCTCCCGCGGCTCACGCGCAAAGTGCGGAATACGCCATCGCCGTAGGCAAGTCCGCGGTCGTGCACATTCAGCCAATCAGTTTGAAGACCGTTTACCAGCACCATAGATCAGCACTAAGCTTCGCGTCTCGGCGAATGAGGAATAGAAAGCTTGCAGTTTAACCGAAGCTGCGAAATACAGTGCTGCTAGATTTTGCGGAATATCAAAGTGCCGTTGGTTCCGCCGAAACCGAAGGAATTTGACAACGCAACTTCAATTTTCATTTTGCGAGCGGTATTGGGAATGTAATCCAGGTCGCACTGCGGATCCTGATCAAAAATATTTATGGTGGGAGGCGCAACCTGATGATGTATGCTTAACACCGAATAGACCGCCTCTACTCCTCCTGCGGCACCCAACAGATGCCCGGTCATGGATTTGGTGGAACTCATGGCAAGCTTATGCGCATGATCACCAAAACAACGCTTGACCGCCACGGTTTCGGCGATATCACCCAGAGGGGTGGAAGTACCGTGGGCGTTGATGTAGTCAACTTGGTCGGTATTAATACTCGCGTTGCGCAAGGCGTTGAAAATGCAACGTGCCGCACCTTCGCCGTCTTCACAAGGCGCAGTTATGTGGTGCGCATCCGCGCTCATACCATAGCCCGCTAGTTCTGCATAAATGCGGGCACCGCGCTTTTTGGCATGCTCCATTTCTTCCAGCACCACAACCCCTGCGCCCTCCCCCAGCACGAAACCATCACGTCCCATATCCCATGGCCTGCTTGCGGTGGCCGGGTCGTCATTGCGCGTGCTGAGTGCCTTGGCTGCTGAAAAACCGCCAATGGTGAGCTCGGTTACGGTGGATTCAGCACCGCCAGCAATCATGATGTCGGCATCACCGTATTCGATGAGACGCCCCGAGTCGCCGATACAATGCGTGGCGGTAGTACATGCCGTGACGATGGCCAAATTGGGACCTTTCAATCCGTACAGGATGGAAAGATTGCCCGAAATCATGTTAATGATAACGCCAGGAATAAAAAACGGTGAAATTTTGCGCGGGCCGCCTTTCAGCAATGCACTGTGGCTATCTTCGATCATCGGCAGGCCGCCGATACCGGAGCCTATGTTGACGCCAATTCGCTCGGCATTTTGCTGGGTGATCTCGATGCCGGAATCCTTGATCGCCTCGATACCCGCCGCCAGCCCCAAATGAATAAACCTATCCATCCGCCGGATTTCCTTGGCGGAGAGATACTGCCCGGGATCAAAACCCTTCACTTCACCGGCAATTTGGGAACTGAGTGCCGAAGGGTCAAAACAGGTGACCCTGGAGATCCCCGACTTTCCTGCAACTATGCTACTCCAGTTTTCTGCTACACCTATTCCAACAGGAGAAACAATGCCGAGGCCAGTAATGACAACTCTGCGTCTGGACAACTTTACTCCAGGTGCAAAAGATTAAAAGCGAGGAAGATCAATTAAGGTGAGTCTTGATGTATTCTATGGCTTGCTGAACGGTGGTAATTTTTTCCGCTTCTTCGTCAGGGATTTCGCATTCAAATTCCTCTTCCAGCGCCATTACCAGCTCCACCGTATCCAGTGAATCGGCACCAAGATCATCGACGAATGACGATTCGCTCTTGACTTCAGCTTCGTTAACACCCAGTTGTTCGGCGACAATTTTTTTAACGCGCTGCTCAATGTTTTCCATCTAAATCCCTTTCTGTTTCTGTGGTGGTCGGGACTGCTGAATCTATCTATTATTGAAACTGGTATCCCTAATCTTTTACAAACTGTGACATTTTACCAAATTTGACCTAATTATAAAATCGAACTGAAACGCTCATTTAATCCATGTACATGCCGCCGTTGACATGTATCGTACAGCCGGTGATGTATCCTGCCCCGGAAGAAGTCAGAAAAGCAACTGCAGCAGCGACATCTTCCACTCGTCCCAGCCTGCCCAGCGGCACATTCTGGGTCAGCGCCTGCCGCTGCGCTTCGCTCAGGGAACGCGTCATATCAGTGTCAATAAACCCCGGTGCAACGCAGTTGACGGTGATATTGCGGCTTGCCACTTCGCGTGCCAGCGCTTTGCTAAAGCCCGAAACCCCGGCTTTGGCCGCTGCGTAATTGGTTTGCCCGGCATTGCCCATCACCCCTGAGATGGAAGTAATGTTAATAATTCGTCCGTAGCGGGCTTTTACCATGGCGTGCAACACCGCCCGGCTCATCCTGAATACTGATTTCAGATTGGTTGAGATGATTTCGTCCCATTGTTCTTCTTTCATACGCAGCAAAAGATTATCGCGGGTAATTCCTGCATTGTTCACCAGGATCGAAATTGCGCCATGATGTTGCTGTGTTTCCGCGACTAGCTGCTCGATTTTGTCGCCATCATTCACATTCAAAACTACCCCTCTCCCCTGTATATGATTTACCGCAAAATTGCCGTTGATCGCTTCAGCACCGCTTACGCTGGTGGCAGTGCCAATTACAGTTGCACCTTGCCTGCCAAGTTCAATGGCGATTCCCTGGCCGATGCCGCGGCTCGCACCAGTGACTAATGCAATCTGCTTATCTAACATCATACAGAGCTAATAGGTAAACTCGAGATAACTGCATTCTAAACCATCACAGTCAAAGCCTGTTTCAGGGTGTTGCTGTCAATCAATGCCATCACTTCCAGGTTGGCGGCTATACGCTTGTTCAAGCCAGCCAGAACTTTGCCGGGAGCGCATTCGGCGATATGCGTAATACCTTCTTGCGCTAAAGCCTGAATGGTTCCCACCCAATGCACCGGTTTATAAAGCTGTTGCACCATAGCATCCCTGATTGCTTGCGGCTGTGTATGGGTATTGAGATCCGCATTATGCATCACTGGAATTCGCGGTGTCTTAAGTATCACTGTTTGCAAGCGTTGCTTGAGCTGGTTTGCAGCTTCCCGCATCAGAGAACAATGGGAAGGCACGCTCATTGGCAACAGTACCGCGCGCTTCGCGCCTTTGACTTTAGCCGCCTCCATGCCGCGCAATACAGCCGATTTATGCCCTGCAATCACCACCTGTTCCGGCGAGTTGAAATTAACCGCTTCCAATACCTCGCCCTGCGCCGCCTCAAGGCATACCTCGCGCACCTGTGTATCCTTGAGTCCGAGAATCGCGGCAATCCCGCCCGTACCTTCTGGCACAGCCTGCTGCATCGCTTCAGCCCGAAACCGCACCAGCGGCAAGGCATCGGCAAAGCTTATCGCGTCACTCGCTACCAAGGCAGTGTATTCCCCCAAACTGTGGCCGGCCAGCAGCGCCGGCTCCGCGCCCCCCAGGCTTTCCCAGGCTCGATATACGGAAATACCTGCTACCAGCATCAACGGTTGCGTATTAACCGTCATATTCTGTGCAGATTCCGGGCCGCTTTCTGCAAGTGCCCATAAGTCCTGATTGAGGATATGCGAGGCTTCTTCAAAAGTTTTGCGTACCACGGGCAAATCCGCGTAACCGCGCATCATACCGACTGATTGAGAACCCTGCCCTGGAAATACAAATGCAAACTTCATGCTGGTTTTTACCAACGCAACAATACAGAACCCCAAGTAAAGCCGCCCCCTACTGCTTCCATCAAAATGAGTTCACCCTTTTTGATGCGCCCATCCTGAACTGCGTCATCCAGCGCTAGAGGAATTGAAGCTGCAGAAGTATTGGCATGACGGTCCACCGTAACTACTACCCGATCCATGCCCAGACCCAGCTTCTTCGCGGCAGCCTGAATGATACGGATATTCGCCTGGTGAGGAATCAGCCAGCTGACATCACTTTTTTTAAGATTGTTTGCGGTCAGAGCTTCATCCACCATTTCGCTCATAACCTTGACAGCGAATTTGAACACAGTATTACCTTCCATTACCACATGTGGGTTACCCGTGACTTTACCACCGCTAATACTGCCAGGAACCGCCAGATCCTTATGATAGCTGCCATCCGCATGCAAATGCGTGGATATAATTCCCTGTGTTTTACTCGTTTTGACGATCACCGCACCAGCACCATCGCCAAACAAAACACAAGTGCCTCGGTCGGTCCAGTCGAGGATGCGCGAATATACTTCAGTACCGACCACCAACGCACAGCGGGATTTCCCGGAGCGAACAAACAAATCAGCCGTGGCAAGCGCGTATACGAAACCGCTGCACACTGCCTGCATATCAAATGCCGGACAATTTTTAATTCCCAGCTTCGCCTGCAAGATACATGCAGTGCTGGGGAAAATCATGTCCGGAGTGGAGGTGGCGACAATGATTAAATCAATGTCACTTGGCGCAACGTGCGCCGCATGCATGGCTTTCTTGCTGGCCTGAAACGCAAGTTCACTGGCATTTTCGTTCTCAGCGGCGATGTGTCGCTGGCGGATGCCGGTACGCTTGAAAATCCACTCGTCCGAGGTATCCACCATGGCCTCGAGGTCATGGTTGGTGAGAATTTTTTCCGGCAGGTAGCTGCCACAGCCTGCAATGCGTGAATACATCAGGCTAGCCCTTGGTGAATCAGCGCCATGCGTTCGCTGATGCGCCGCAAAACACCGTTACGCACTTCTTCTGCCGCGCGTTCGATGGCAAATTCAAACGCGATGCTGTCAGCGTCACCGTGACTTTTCACCACAATGCCGCGTAAACCCAGCAGACTGGCACCATTGTAGCGCCGAGGATCAACGCGGCGCTTAAAAGCATTGATCACCGGAAGCGCAATCAATCCTGCAAGACTGGTAAATATGTTGCGCTTGAATTCATGGCGCAGAAATGTGGCCAGCATCCTCGCCAGCCCTTCAGAGGTTTTGAGGGCCACGTTGCCAACAAAACCGTCGCAAACCACTACGTCAGTCGTGCCTTTGTAAATATCATCGCCCTCGATATTACCGTAAAAATTGAGATCGCCGTCGCGCAGCAATTCCGCCGCCTGTTTCACCACTTCGCTGCCCTTGATGTCTTCTTCGCCGATGTTGAGCAACCCCACGCTGGGCTTGGCGATATGCTCAACTGAGGCCATCAGTGTTGCTCCCATAATGCCGAATTGCAACAATTGCTGCGGGGTGCATTCAACATTCGCTCCCAGGTCGAGCATACAGGTGTGCCCCCGAAGCGTAGGAAGGATGGAAGCGATGGCAGGACGCTCGATGCCGGGCAAAGTTTTCAGGACAAAGCGGGAAATTGCCATCAACGCGCCAGTGTTCCCGGCGCTGATGCAGGCCTGGGCTTCACCGCTCTTTACCAGATTGACCGCCACCCGCATCGAGGAATCCCTTTTCCCGCGCAGCGCCAGCGCCGGCGGTTCATCCATGGTCACTATTTCGCTGGCGTGGTGAATACGCAGTCGCGGGCTGATCTCCGCACGGATCGATCTCAGTTCGGGCTCAACAAGCTCACGCAGACCTACTAGAATAATATGGGCGTCGGGATAACGCCGCTGGAATTTTACTGCCGCAGGTACCGTGACATGAGGGCCATGGTCGCCGCCCATGCAATCAATGGCTACCGTGATATCCATTACCCGTGCTGGCAGGGGTGCGCCAAGAAAGAAAGGTTATTCGCCCTTACTGGGCACCACTTTTTTGCCGCGGTAATAGCCACTGGGGCTGATATGATGGCGTAAATGCACTTCGCCCGTGGTCGGCTCAACCGCTAGCGGCGGGTTTGCCAAAAAATCATGGGCGCGGCGCATGCCGCGTTTTGATGGAGACTTTTTGTTTTGCTGAACTGCCATAACAAACTCCTCGTTTACTTTGCAGATTTTTTAAGCGCCGCAAGAGGCGCAAAAACTGATTGGTCGGCTTCACCGCCGGCATGCACGGTCACACTGCATGCTCCCGTTTCATGCATGGGAGAAAGCGGCAGATTTAGTACGATTTCTTCTTCTAGCAAGGCCAACACGTCCATTTCCGTTTCGGCCAAAATACAATCTACGTCCTCGTTCTCTTCGGTAATTTCGGGGAATTCTTGTTCGTTCTCGATCAGCACCAGATCTGAAACCAGTTCCACATCGTGCTCCAATTCTCCGAGGCAACGCTGGCATTTCAGGCAAAGCTTGCCTTTGACAGCAAGATGCAGCAGCGGATTTCCCTCCGCGTCCACCTCCCCGCTCAACTTATAATCGATGACACCATCAGCTGAGTGCAAATAGTCACGTAGGCGATACAGGTTTGCAATGGCTATTTTACCACGTAAAACTTTAGCATTACGTGAAAATTCAAGGCTATTAACCACAATCTGTTCAGACATAAGGCGCGCATGATATTATTTTTGCAGTTTTGTGTCAAAAACATACGAGAATAATTTGAGCGTTCCGCAGCTGGTTCTGGCCTCGACTTCCCCTTACCGCCGCGAGTTGCTTGAGCGCCTGGGCATCCCCTTTTTCATCGTCGCACCGAATGTGGATGAAACGCCTTTGCGAGATGAATTGCCCGAGCAAACCGCTGCACGCCTGGCTCAGGCTAAAGCGGCAGCGGTAGCCAAACAGCGGCCGCAAGCATTGATTATCGGCTGTGACCAGGTTGCGGCGCTGGAGGGCGCACAGCTTGACAAGCCTCATACACATGAAAACGCGTTTAAACAATTGCAATTAATGCGCGGCAAAACAGCAATGTTTTACACCGCGGTGTGCTTGCTCAACGCGGCTACCGGCAACACCCAAATCCAGGTCATTCCTAACCAGGTACGCTTCCGTCGTTTAAGCGATGCGCAAATTGCCAACTATCTCGCCAAAGAACAACCTTATCACTGTGCCGGAAGCGCCAAAACCGAAGGTTTGGGGATCGCGCTTATTGAAGCCATGCGTGGCGAGGACCCTTGGGCGCTGATCGGACTGCCGCTCATCGCCTTGGTCGACATGCTGAAAAACGAAGGACTGGAAGTGGTATAGATGGCCGGTATTTTGTATCTCATCCCTGCTCCTCTCGGCCACGGTGATATATCCCTTGTCGTGCCACAGGGAGTCAAACATATTGTCGCCACCCTCGACACTTTTATCGTGGAAAATGCCAAAACCGCAAGACAACATCTGGCGGGGTTAGGACTTTCCACAAAGCTACAACATATTCAACTCGAGATTCTTGATGAGCATAGCCGGCCAGAGGAACTTATGGCTTTACTCAAGCCGTTGCTAGTGGGGAAAAACGTCGGCTTGATGTCTGAGGCCGGTTGCCCCGCAGTAGCCGACCCCGGCGCTGATTTGATAATGCTGGCCCATGCTAACCGCATCAGAGTGGTGCCTTTGGCTGGCCCTTCAGCCATCCTGCTCGCGCTGATGGCTTCAGGACTGAATGGACAGCGCTTTGCCTTTCACGGCTATCTGCCGGTCAACATCAATGAAAGAATAAAAAAGATTTTGGAACTGGAAAAGACTTCAAAAGCGTTCGATCAGACGGAAATTTTCATCGAAGCGCCTTACCGCAACCGCAGGCTACTGCAAAGCTTGCTTGATACCTGCCGGGATACCACTTTGTTGTGTCTCGCCACTGATATCACGCTTGAGAGCGAGTACATCGCGACCAAACACGTCAGTGAATGGAAAAGCGGACTACCGGACATCAACAGACGGCCTACAGTGTTCCTTCTTTACGCCGGCTAGTGCAAAGCCCAGCGGGGGCTGCTAAACAGCGCCTTGGCCATTTCGCCGCCCAAATGCCGCGCAAAGCGTTCGGCCAGGCTCTCATGTGGGGTAAAATCCACTACCTCTTCCGCCTTAATCACTTCCCGCGCCACATAATCCACATTACCCAAGGCGTCGGCCAAGCCCAGTTCAATGCTTTTCTGCCCTGTCCATACCAGCCCGCTGAACATGTCTGGAGTTTCTTTCAGGCGCTTGCCTCTGCCTTGGCGCACCACTTGTATAAACTGCTGGTGAATTTCGTTAATCATTTTTTGCGCATAGTTTTTCTGTTCAGTATTCAATGGCGAGAATGGATCAAGGAAACCCTTGTTGTCCCCCGAGATAAGCAGACGTCGTTCTATACCAAGTTTTTCCATGGTTCCTGTAAACCCAAAACCATCCATCAGTACGCCAATTGAACCGACAATGCTAGCCTTGTTCACATAAATCTTGTCGGCGGCCACTGCGACGTAATAGCCGCCCGATGCACAGATGTCTTCCACCACTGCATACAGTGGAATACCCGGGTACTTCGCCCTTAACCTACGGATCTCATCGTTGATGTTACCCGCCTGAACCGGGCTGCCACCCGGGCTGTTAATACGCAGAATTACGCCTAGGGTATTCTTGTCTTTAAAAGCCGACTGCAGCCCGGAAGTTATATTCTCGGCGCTGGCTTCTGTGCCTGGCGCGATAATACCGTCAAGCTCAACCAGCGCAGTGTGTTTGCCCACATGCGGAACTTCTTTTTTGCCTATCCAGCCTATAGTAAGTAACAGTAAGCCGAATAGCCATATAAACAGCAGTAGCTTGAAAAAAATACTCCAATGACGCGCTCTGCGCTGCTCCTGCAGAGCAGAAAGTGCGAGCTTTTCTAGAACTTGACGCTCCCAGTCGCCATTAGGGCTGATATTTTCCGGCATACCTTAACCTTTGCTGATAATCACGATGGTAGAACATATTAAGTATAACCCGGAATCATTGAAAAATTCACCCCGTTCAGTCTATAGCTAATCATGCGTGTGTTTTTAGCCATTGTTGTAATTCCAGGGTATCGTTTACGCAGGCTAGAGGGGACAGCGCCAGCAATTTTTCCTTGGAGTGGGCGCCGTAACCGACGGCAAGCGAAGCCACTCCGGCGCTTTGTGCCATCTGCATATCATGAGTTGTATCGCCAATCATCAACGTCTTGTCCACGTTAACCTGCAATTCCTCGATCAGCTCAAACAGCATTCCGGGATGCGGTTTGGAGAAACACTCATCGGCACAACGCGAAGCATGGAAATACTGCCCCAGACCGGTCTCCTGAAAATCCCGGTTGAGGCCTCTGCGGCTTTTGCCGGTCGCCACCGCAAGCAAAAAACCCGATTCGTGTAAATGCTGTATGGTTTCAATGGCTCCTGGAAACATCGGTATCGGCGCATGCCTGGAAAGAAAATGATGGCGGTAGCGCTCCACAAGTTCCGGGTAATCGCTCGCGGGAAGCTCTGGCAGTAAATACGCGATCGCTTCATTGAATCCCAAGCCGATGATATGCCGCACCTGCTGGGCATCGGGTACCGGCAAACCTATATCGACACACGCAACCTGCATCGAAGTCACGATAAGATCCGATGAATCAGTCAACGTCCCATCCCAGTCGAATACTAGAAGTTCAAAACGCTTTTGCTTCGAGGCTGTTTCAGCTGTTGATCGACTCGGCATGTCGCTCGTCCAGTTTTTCGATGAACTGCTGCAAGTCCACTGGCAGTGGCGCTTCTAGCCGCAAAGCTGCGCCGCTTATCGGATGTTTGACCACTAATTTATAGGCATGCAGGAACATGCGCTTGAGGCCCCGCATTGCCAGTTTGTGATTCAATGTAAAATCACCATACTTGACGTCACCCAAAATGGGGAAGCCGAGATGCGCAAGATGTGCGCGGATTTGATGGGTGCGACCTGTTTTTAGTTCCGCTTCAAGCAAGCTGAACTCCTGCCAGTTTTGGAGCAGGAAAAACAGCGTATGCGCAACCTTCCCGCCTTTGTTCACGGTAACGCGTCGCTCACCGGATGACGTCACATATTTGTGCAAGGGAAGCATGACACTCTGCTTTTGATTGATCCACTTACCCTTGACCAGCACGAGATAGCGCTTTTCAACTTCTCCCGAGCGGAGCATTTGATGGAGTGCGGTAAGCGCGCTGCGCTTTTTTGCGAGCAGCAGTACACCAGAAGTTTCGCGGTCAAGGCGATGCACCAACTCCAGAAATCTGGGTTTAGGCTCGCGCATGCGCAATAGCTCGACAATGCCGCTGCTGATCCCGCTTCCACCATGCACTGCAATACCGCTGGGTTTATTGATAGCAAGCAGATAATCGTCTTCGAATAATACTTCCAAAAGCAGATTAGAACGCGGCGCTGTACCTTGACGAGTTGGTTTAGCGGTACGAACAGGAGGTATACGCAGTTTGTCGCCGATCTTTAACCGGTAATTCGGCTTAACGCGCTTGCTGTTTACCCGTACTTCACCGCTGCGCAGAATGCGGTAGATGTGGTTTTTAGGAACTCCTTTTAAAACCTTCTCCAAGTAATTGTCTATGCGTTGATTTTCACTATCCTCACCGACGCTCCCCCAGGAAACGGATGCTTTGCTTAAATCATTCATTTTGCTTATACTGATATGTCATGGTTTTTCCAGGCCGACGCGAAAACCGTTATCCGGCCTCGTGATTCAGCATTAAGTGCTTGAACACATTAGACAAAACCTGACAACTGGTTAACTCCGCTCACCATATTAAAAAGTAGCGAGAGCAACAGAGATACGCGCTCCGAGCAGATTTTCAAGTCCTGACCTTGTAGATAAACAGGATTTTAATGACAAACCCGTTGAGTGAATTGTCCGTCCGTTTTAGTTGATCCGAAATTATGACGAGCACATGACGAATACTCGATACATAACGCCATTATAACCGCGTAGGGTTTGCCCTGCCCGTGCAGAGCGCGGGAGAGCATAAAATGAAACGCATGTTGTTTAACGCGACGCAATCCGAGGAGTTGCGCGTCGCGATAGTCGATGGTCAAAAGCTCATTGACCTCGATATTGAATCCGCAGGCAAAGAGCAACGCAAAAGCAACATCTACAAGGGTGCCATCACCCGTATTGAACCCAGCCTGGAAGCCGCCTTTGTTGACTACGGCGGTGAAAGGCACGGGTTTCTACCCTTTAAGGAAGTCGCCCGCTCCTATTTCCAGTCCGGAGAAAACATCGACCCCGCACGCGCCCGCATCCAGGACGCGCTGCGAGAAGGTCAGGAACTGATTATCCAGGTAGACAAGGATGAACGCGGCACAAAAGGCGCCGCGCTCACTACCTTTATCAGTCTTGCAGGCCGCTATCTGGTACTGATGCCGAATAATCCACGAGGCGGCGGAGTATCACGGCGTGTCGAAGGCGAGGAGCGTAATGAATTGCGCGACATATTGGCGCAACTCAACGTGCCCCAGGGAATGAGCATCATCGGTCGCACCGCAGGCATTGGCAGAAGTCTCGAAGAAGTGCAATGGGATTTAAATTACCTGTTGCAGTTATGGGAGGCGATAGAAAATGCCGCCAAAAAGGAAAAAGCCCCTTCTCTGATTTACCTGGAAAGCAGCCTGGTAGTGCGCGCCATTCGCGATTACTTCCATCCCGAGATCGGCGAGATTTTGATTGACACAGAAGCAATCTACGATCAGGCCAGGCAGTTCATGAGCCATGTGATGCCGAACAATGTCAACCGCATCAAGCTTTATAAAGACGATGTTCCGCTATTCTCGCGCTTCCAGATCGAGCACCAGATCGAGACTGCGTTTTCACGCCAGGTTCTTTTGCCCTCCGGCGGTGCCATCGTAATAGACCACACCGAGGCATTAGTTTCAATAGATGTGAATTCGGCGCGTGCCACACGCGGAACGGATATCGAACAAACGGCTCTGCATACCAATATCGAGGCAGCGGACGAAATCGCGCGTCAACTGCGCCTGCGTGACTTGGGCGGCCTCATTGTAATTGATTTCATCGACATGGAAATCCAGCGCAACCAGCGTGAGGTTGAAAACCGTTTGCGCGAAGCGCTGCGCTATGACCGTGCGCGTGTACAAATGGGCAAAATTTCGCGTTTTGGCTTGATGGAACTTTCGCGCCAACACTTACAACCGTCATTGGGTGAAACCAGTCATATGCCCTGCCCGCGTTGCCACGGCACCGGCCACATCCGAGGCACCGAGTCAACGGCTTTGCATGTCCTGAGAATTCTTCAGGAGGAAGCCATGAAGGAAAACAGTGCGTCGATATATGCCCAAGTACCAGTCGATGTAGCGACTTTCCTGCTCAACGAAAAACGGATGGAAATCCACACCATAGAATCGCGTTTTCGGGTCAATGTGGTACTGATCCCGAACATTCATATGGAGACACCAAATTACAACATATCACGCTTGCGCCAAGATGAAGTTGCGCAGACCGAACCTGCAGCAAGCTACAAAATGGTGGAAGCGCCTGTTGCAGAAGCTGAAGCAACCACGTCAGGACAAGAAACCAAACCGGTGCCCCAGCAAGCAGCGGTGAAAAGTATTACCATCGGACAACCTGCCCCGGTCATGCGGACAGCCAAACCTTCACTAATTACAAAAATCTTTAGCTGGTTTAAACACGTAGAAAAGAGGAAAGAAATTGAACAGCCTAAAGCGCGGCAAGCTATGCGTGGACGGCGGCGTGAGCGCTTTGAACAACACCACATGAAAAGAGATCGTGCTGAAGGCAAACCCGCACCAAGAGGATCCCAGCCAGAGCAGCAACGCCCTCATGGTCGTGCAGAATACCAGCCAGGGCAAAAACCGCGGCAACAACGATACGAGCCCAAACCGGGACCTGCGGCGGCCAAAATGGAGAGATCCGATTCACCACAAGAACTAGGTGAGCACAGAGGCAGACGCGGTAGACGAGGCGGCAGGCGCGACCGCGGTGAGCGCAAGGAAAGCCACACCATGCCGGTACCGCAGGCACCCAAACCTGTGATTTCTGCGCCGTCAGCACCTGTGGCAGAAACAGCGCATTTTCAAATCAGTGAAGCACCCCGGCAGCAACTCAACGAGGCCAAACCCGCAAGCGAGGCAAGCATTGATATTGAGGTTCATGCCGAGTCAACGCCTGTTCATGGGGCACAGGACAATGTTGTGATCAATGAAGCCGCAACGCCGGCAAAAATTCTTGCCGAGTTATACCAAGCGAGCGAATCGGGTGATCTGGTGCAAATCGAAACCAGCCCGGAAAAAACCAAGTTGTTTGCAGAAGAATTACCGGCATCCGAATCGCCACCAAGGCCACCACGCATCAGACCCACCCAGCCTTCAAGCGAAGATGAGCAGCTGGAGCAAGTGGAAACCCGCAAGTAAGGTCACAACTCTTCCGGGCGGCGCATGGATATTTCCTTCGTTTCAGCCACCATTCTGCTGCTGCTGGTGGTTGATCCGTTCGGTAATATCCCGGTGTTTGTTGCAGCGCTGGGCAATATCGAAGGCTCGCGCAGGCTCGGCATCATTTTCAGGGAATGCGCCATCGCTTATGTAGTGCTGCTCGCCTTCATGTTCGTCGGCGCACCTTTCATGCGCGTGCTGAATCTTTCACAAAGCTCGCTTGGCATCGCCGGCGGCGTGATTCTGTTTTTGATCGCGCTGCGCATGATATTCCTTCACCCCGGCGGAATTTTCGGCGACAAGGTGGACCGGGAACCTTTCATCGTGCCGCTCGCAATTCCCTCGATCGCCGGCCCTTCGGCGCTCGCAACGGTATTGCTGCTGGTTTCCAGGGAGCCTGAGCGTATCGCTGATTGGGTAATCGCGCTCAGCCTCGCCCTCGGCATTTCAGCTTCGGTGCTTGTTTTTGCCGAACGCATCAGCAGGCTCGTTGGCGAGCGCGGCATTCAGGCCTTTCAGCGCTTGATGGGTTTAATTCTGACCGCGATCGCAGTGGAAATGTTGTTGCGTGGCATCGAGCAATTCGTGCGCCAATTGCCCAAGCCCGTTTAAGCAAACCCGGCTTTCGAGCTACTGGCTCAAGCGCTTGATCAAACCCTCCACTGCATCCTCCAGCATGTCCAGCACCCGCTCGAAAGCAAGGCTGTCGCCTGAATAGGGGTCTGGAATTTCCCAGCCCGGATAATTGCTGCTGAATTGTGTGACCAACGTTAGCTTGTGCAGGGATTCCAGCGGGCACACCTTTTTCAATATCGCTAGATTGCCTTTATCCATCACCAGTATGAAATTAAAAGTTTCGAAATCATCCATCGTGACCTGGCGCGCATGCATTCCTTCCATGACGTAACCCCTGTGCTCCGCCGCTGCTTGCGCCCGCATGTCAGGAGCACTGCCAAGATTGAAATCATGGGTACCCGCCGAATCCGCGCTGAAGGCATGCTCTAGACCTGCTTGCTGAATGCGCCGACGGAACACTGATTCCGCAGTGGGCGAACGGCAGATATTGCCCGTGCAGATAAAAAGAATCCTTATTTTTTCCAACTCGGTAAACCTGTTTATTCACCCAAGGGATGGAACCAATAGCTGATATTTTAGACAATTGTTTGGTTCTGCAGTGCGAGTTGATTTAACAGGCTCGACTCGCGTTGGTAGAAGCCCTCGGTGTGGAAACTCTCCGGCAGTTTCAGCAATTCGTAATCCAGATGATGGCAAAGCTCGTGCAACAATGTCCTCAAGAAGGTTCGGAACGCCACAATCTGCCGGCGCCGCGCGGTGCGCATCCAGACCTCGATTCGTGCCAAATCACGTTTCTCAGCCTGAGTATAAAGACCATGAAGCTCGCCCCACCGCCCATGAGGCCGCGCTGCGTAAATCTCAACTCGCACCGCAGCAACATTTAACGCTGCAGTCAACTGGTCGAGAATTCTCTGGCAAACGGATTCCACTTCCTTGGTTTGATCGCACTTGAGGACGTTTTCAAGCGCTTCAAGCAAGTAATCAAGCCTTGTTTCCGGCAAATAGATTGAACGAATGCCGTCGCTGCGGTAGTAAATTCGCTGTTGTGCTTTGTTTAGTCGTTTGAAGTAGGCAAATGGCACAAACTTTAGAGTGCAAATCAAACATCCCTAAGGAACCTCTGATTAAGTCCCACGAGGGCGCGACGCTGGCTTTTCGGAATGAGACGCGCGAAGCGAGGTGCAGCGAATGGTTGACCCCCTTCGCAAGCTGAGCGACAAAGCAGATCGCCCGAAAAGCGCCCCGGACTCGGACTCGCGCAGCGTGGAGCGGGAAGGGGCGCAAGCTGCCGCAAGAAACATTGTAAAATGGGGCGCTCATGCTGCCGCTCCCGCACCCCAAGCTTCGCTGACCGTGTCGCGGCAGCCGTCCCATCCGGGTTTCGGCGCAATGCGGCGCTTGCGTCGTTGCGCTCCTCGTGCTTAAGCTACGGCTAGGCACCTTCGTCGCGCGCCTTGCAATCATCCGCATTGCGCCAGAAACGCGCTCCGCGGAGGACTTAATCAGAGGTTCCCTAATGCAGCTCGCGATTGAAAATTATCTGAACAGATGGTTGTTCAAGCTCAAAGGGCCTGAGGCCGGCCCGGTATTGCTCACCCAGCGCCGCGTATTCATCCTTCCCACGCGCCAGGGCCTGCTGTTCGGGGCGCTGCTGATTCTGTTGC
>JAHFRG010000085.1 GCA_023258935.1 Betaproteobacteria bacterium | reverse complement strand
CATGTCTCTGAAAGACCGCATTACCGAAGACATGAAATCAGCACTGCGCGCCAAGGACAGTGCGCGCCTGTCGGCGATTCGCTTGCTGCTTGCCGCGATTCAACAAAGAGAAGTGGATGAGCGCATCGTGCTTGGGGACTCCGAAGTGTTAGGCGTGATTGAAAAAATGCTCAAACAACGCCGCGATTCGATACAACAGTACGAAGCGGCAGGCAGAAAGGATCTCGCCGATAACGAGAAATTTGAAGTGACGGTGTTGCAAGCCTACATGCCCAAAGCTTTGAGCGAAGCCGAAGTGGAAGCGGCAGTCATGGAAGCAGTTGGCGCCAGCGGCGCCAAAGGCATGCAGGACATGGGTAAAGTAATGGCTTTGCTCAAGCCCAAACTGGCCGGCCGCGCCGACATGGCCAAAGTTTCCACACTGGTCAAATCCAAGCTGGGCTCCGCGACAAACTAGTCGCAGGTTAAGGAACCTCTGATTAAGTCCCACGAGGGCGCGACGCTGCTTAAGCAAGAAGTATTCCTCAGCAAAAAGTAATCCTCGGCAAAAAGTATTCCTGTTTGCTTGATTCTTTATCTTCCCTTTAGGAATTTTTCTTGCAGCAAAAAGCGGTCAAAAAGTGTCCTATAATTGGATTTGTTGAATACTTTTGACTATTACCGGGCCCTGCGGCGCTTGGCACATTTGCCGATCGCATCACCCTCTATCCTGCCGTCATGATCGCACAAAGTTTCATCCGGGATTTGATCAATCGAGTGGATATTGTTGGCGTGGTCGAGCGCCATGTGCCGCTCAAAAAAGCCGGCGCGAACTACGTAGCCCGCTGCCCGTTTCACAGCGAGAAAACCCCTTCTTTCACAGTAAGCCCGGGCAAACAGTTTTACCACTGCTTCGGTTGCGGCGCGCACGGCAACGCCATCGATTTTGTCATCGAGCAGACCGGCATGGGTTTTGCCGAAGCGGTGCGCGACCTGGCGGCGAGCGTCGGCATGAAAGTAGTCGAGGACAAACCCGATGCGCCGCGCCGCAAGCGCGAGGAAGATGTGGATTTACCGGCAATAATGCTGCAGGCCGCGCAGTATTACAAAAGCGAGCTTAAACATTCGGAAACAGCCATTGCCTACTTGAAAAACCGCGGGCTGACCGGTGAAATCGCGGCGCATTTCGGCATCGGCTATGCGCCGCCGGGATGGCAGAATCTCGCTTCCGTGTTTTCCAATTATCAGGACAAGGCGCTGCTTGCTGCCGGGCTGGTGAAGGAAAACGAGGAGGGCCGGCGCTACGATATTTTCCGCGACCGCATCGTGTTCCCGATTTGGAACGAGCGCGGCACGATCATCGGATTTGGTGGGCGCGTGCTGGATAGCGGCGCTTCGATCGACAAGGCTCAGGAGGGCCCCAAGTATCTCAACTCGCCGGAAACCCCGCTGTTCGAGAAGGGCCGCGAGCTCTATGGGCTGTTCCAGGCGCGCAAAGCGATACGCGAAGCAGGCAAGGTAGTGGTAGTCGAGGGTTACATGGACGTGGTGGCGCTCGCTCAACATGGCATCGGCTACGCGGTGGCCACCCTGGGAACGGCGACCACCGGCATGCATGTGCAGAAACTGCTGCGGCATGCCGACGATGTGGTGTTTTGCTTCGACGGCGACGAGGCCGGACAGCGCGCCGCATGGCGCGCGCTGGAGAACAGCCTGCCACAGATTACTGACGGCAAGAACATCAGTTTCCTGTTTCTGCCGCAGGGCGAAGACCCGGACAGCTTTGTGAGGAAAAACGGCACGGCAGGCTTTGAAAAATTGCTGGGTGAAGCGCTGCCGCTTTCCGCATTTTTGCTGCGCGAACTCAGCGCGCGGGTGGACCTGAAAAGCCAGGAAGGCCGCGCGCGCTTCCTGCAAAGCGCAAGACCTTTGGTGAGCAAAATTATCGCGCCGGCGCTGGGGCTGATGCTCAGGAAGCGCCTGGCCGAACTAGCCGGGGTGAGCCAAAGTGAACTGGAAGCGCTTTATCAAATCAAACTGCAAGCAAGACCGCAGGCGCCGCAGAAATACGCGCGCAAGGCGCCTTCTCTTGCCAGGAAACTTCTGCGCTTGCTGCTCTACCAGCCCCAGCTGGCTGCGAATTTTGATGCTGTGCTGCCGGATTCGCCGCAGGGCGAATTCCAGGCCCTGAAACAATTACTTGAATTTCTGTGTGATGACCCTCATCTGCAGAACCATGCGGTGATTATCGAATTTTTCCGCGGCACGGCCCATGAGGCGCTGCTGCGCGAGGTGGGACGAGAGCTTTTCATGTGGGATGAGAAAAAGCTGGGTGAAGAGGATATGGCCCGCGAGTTTGCCGGTGCGCTGGACCAGCTGCGGGAACTGGAGCGCCACGCGAAGATAGATGCTTTGCGCAGCAAATCCGAGCGGGAAGAGCTGACGAGCGAGGAAAAGCGCCAATATCAGCAATTGCTGAAGCGCGAGCCGGTGACGGCGGAAGAACGGGAAAGCGGCGCGATTTAGGATATAATCCGTAAATTTTTTAATTTGACTGGTAGAAGCAAAATCATGGCGAAAGAAAGCGAAAAACCTCAGGTGCAGGTTATCGATGCTGAAGCACGCCGCATGCGGCTGAAAAACCTTATCGTTCTGGGTAAGGAGCGCGGCTATTTGACCTACGCCGAAATCAACGACCACCTGCCGGACGACATGCTGGATGCGGAGCAGATTGAAAACATCATCAGCATGATTAACGACATGGGGATCGCGGTTTACGACGAAGCGCCCGATGTCGAGGTGCTGCTGATGTCCGACGCCACTCCGCCGGTAGCCGATGAAGATGTGGTGGAAGAAGCCGAAGCCGCCCTTTCGACGGTGGATTCCGAATTCGGCCGCACCACCGACCCGGTGCGCATGTATATGCGCGAAATGGGCTCGGTGGAACTGCTTACGCGCGAAGGCGAAATCGAGATTGCCAAGCGCATCGAGGACGGACTCAAGCACATGATTCAGGCGATTTCCGCCTGCCCTACCACCATTGCCGAAATCCTTGATCTGGCCGAACAGATTCACCGTAACGAATTGCGCGTTGATGAAGTGATTGACGGGTTGATTGACGCCGAGACCGATGAAGTCATCGGCGCGGATATCTCCGAGGAAGACGCGGCGGACGAGGACGTGGAAGAAACTGAAGAAGACGCCGAGGCTGAAGCCGCGCGTGCCAACGCGAGCCTCGAGCTTTTGAAAAATAAGGCGCTGGAGCACTTTGCAGTGATCTACCAGGCCTACAACAAGATGCAGCAGGTGCTGGCGAAGAAAGGCCCGCGCCACAAGTCGTACAAGGAACTGCAGGAAAAGATTTCCAACGAACTGATGGTGATCCGCTTTTCCGCCAAGCAGGTGGAGGCGCTGTGCGACAGCCTGCGCTGGCTGGTTGACGAAGTGCGCAGCTACGAGCGCGAAATCATGGAATTGTGCGTGAACAAGGCGGGCATGCCGCGCGCCTATTTCATCAAAACCTTCCCCGGGAATGAAGACAATCTCACCTGGGTGGAAAGCGAAGTCGACTCGCGCAAGCCTTACAGCGAAGCGCTGGGGCGCTATGAAGCGGCAATCGTCGAGCTGCAGAATCTGCTGCTGGAACTGCAGGCGAAAGTCGGTATCCCGATCAAGGAACTCAAGGAAATCAACCGCCAGATGTCCACCGGAGAGGCCAAAGCGCGGCGCGCCAAACGCGAGATGACCGAAGCCAATCTGCGGCTGGTGATTTCCATTGCCAAGAAATACACCAACCGCGGTCTGCAATTCCTCGATCTCATCCAGGAAGGCAACATCGGCCTGATGAAGGCGGTAGATAAATTTGAATACCGCCGCGGCTACAAGTTTTCAACTTACGCAACCTGGTGGATCCGCCAGGCGATTACCCGCTCCATCGCGGACCAGGCGCGCACCATCCGCATACCGGTGCACATGATCGAGACCATCAACAAGATGAACCGCATCTCGCGCCAGATTCTGCAGGAGACCGGACAGGAGCCCGATCCGGCGACGCTCGCCGAGAAAATGGAAATGCCGGAAGAGAAAATCCGCAAGATTCTCAAGATTTCCAAGGAGCCGATTTCGATGGAAACGCCGATCGGCGACGACGACGATTCGCATCTGGGCGATTTCATCGAGGATGCGGCGACCATGGCGCCCAACGACGCCGCGATCTACGCCAGCCTGAGGGGCGTCACCAAGGACGTGCTGGATACGCTCACCCCGCGCGAAGCCAAGGTGCTGCGCATGCGCTTCGGCATTGAAATGAACACCGACCATACTTTGGAAGAAGTCGGCAAGCAGTTTGATGTCACGCGCGAGCGCATCCGCCAGATAGAAGCCAAAGCGCTGAGGAAATTGCGTCATCCCTCGCGCTCCGAGCGCCTGCGCAGTTTCCTGGATCAGGAAACTTAAAAGGTATTCCCTTCGACTTCTTTTTTCCCGCACGGGTCTGTAGCTCAGTTGGTTAGAGCAGGGGACTCATAATCCCTTGGTCGTTGGTTCGAGTCCAACCAGACCCACTCAATCACCGCACCGCTCTCTTCGCAACGCGGTGCTTGCACTTCGTGGCCTCACCCGGGCAGTCCCATAATCCCTTGGTCGCTGGTTCGAGTCCAGCCAGACATATTCTCAATAGCGCGTATTCCCGATAGTGGTCACTAACTACAGCCACATATCCTCTAGGGAAAATGAACGTGATTAGAGCATTTGGGGCTTCAGGGTGCACTGTCCATGCGGAAACGGCTTAAATGACCCATATGACGGCTAACGTTCGGGATAAGCGGCGGAAGGCGGCACGCCCCACATTTCCTCGTGGGAACCAGGTGGCGCAGGGTGAAAGCAGCACATCGTCCAGAGCAGGCCAATCGTCTCTTCGAGTACGGACTGGGCCGTGGCCGTCGTCCGCCACCAATGGCGCTCGTCGTAATTCTGCCGCCGCGCCGATAGCACTCCTACGTCGATATTCGGCCCGAACGCCATTCGGTAGAGCATGCGCGATCGTTGGCTATGGACGCCGCGCGAAAACACATCAAGAGCTTCGAGCGCGAGGCCCTGCTTCGCGGCCCAATCGCGTACCTTGACTGCGCTCAAGAACGTCCGGTCCTGAGCTGATGCTGGCGCGGACACGGCAGTCACCTCGGTGGCATCAAGCCCGTGCTTAATGAGGTAGCTCGCCGCTAGTTCTGCGTACGTCATGCTCCCGCGTAACTCCACCCAATCCTCTATCGGCCCCCCCGTTGTGACAATTCGCTCGTACTTACCCCTCCGGAACACGGCAACCGCTTGGTCGAGTTCTTTTTCTGACATCCAGCCTTCAACGACAAGGATTCGAGCCCTCGGCGCAGGATCATTTGGCGCTAGCAAGGTGTAAATGTGCCGTCCGGCAAGTACGCACGCTGTACCAGTGATCGCGAGGAGAATAAGCCAGCCCCAGAGTGTCGGGAGCCAAACTTGTCGGCGTCGAAACAGGTGAAAGCGCACCATTGCAAACGAGGTTACCAGATTATGTTGACCTCTCGCCAGTGTCGGCCACGAAAGCACCGCACCAACGCACAAGACCAGGCAAAGGGTCGCGCGTAATTGAGTCATTAAAAAACAGGAGACGATATTCGATACCATCGAATGAACTAGGGTACTGACCCGGCGAGTTCGCTTGGACTATTCACCTTGTAAAAAGACAGTCTAACGTATCGCGACGCGTGTCGCGATTTCGGAGGGGAGCATAGCGACATTAAATGAAAAACCCCGTCTCAGGAGCGGGGCCTTTCGGGGAGCAACAGCAAATCGGATTAAGTCGCCGCGCGATCTTACCGCTCTTGGCGGTTTTGATTGAGCTGGTTTTTGTGTATCAATCGGTAAAGCGTCACTCTGGATATGCCCAGTTCTCGCGCCGCCTGCGCAACGTTTTTGTGATTGCGTTTTAGGGCTGCCAGAATAGCTTCATTTTTAGCCTGCTCCACGATCTGCTCCAGCGTGAGGAAGGGATCTCCATCCACGCTGTCGACCCTGGTGTGAGAGAATGTTATCCTGGTCATTGTGCTCAGATTTGGATTGGCGGTAGCGTGTTTCTACCGGTTCACAAAGTCCTACGCATTACATGACTACTCCGCAATCTCTGCTGCGGTAACCTACTAAAACATTCTCCTCTTTCGATTCCCCTCGCGCCGCGTGGATTTGGTAACCGCGGCGCATGCAAATCAGTCTGGGCCTTATTATCTCCGGCGATGCGCTATGAATCCCATCAGCAATAGATCGACACCCATCATGGCGTA
>JAHFRG010000084.1 GCA_023258935.1 Betaproteobacteria bacterium | reverse complement strand
TGACCGTCGCCGAGCACGATGAATTTCTGCGAAGTGAGCCCTTCCAGCCCAACCGGGCCGCGAGCGTGGAATTTGTCGGTGGAAATGCCGATTTCCGCGCCCAGCCCGTATTCAAAACCGTCGGCAAATCGGGTCGAGGCGTTGACCATTACCGAACTTGAATCTACTTCGCGCAGGAAACGCATGGCATGGCCGTAGTCTTCTGTGACGATGGCATCAGTATGTTGCGAACCGTAAGTGGCGATGTGCTCAATCGCCTGGTCGAGATTTTTCACCACGCGCACGCTTAAGATCGGGGCAAGATATTCGGTATACCAGTCTTCCTCGGTCGCCGCTTCCATTTGCGGCACCAGAACGCGCGAGGCTTGATCGCCGCGCAATTCGACGCCTTTTTCCAGATAAATCTTGCACAGCTTCGGCAGCACCTTGGGCGCAATTGTTTCCGCCACCAGCAGCGTTTCCATGGTGTTGCAGGTGCCATAGCGCTGTGTCTTGGCGTTATCGGCGATGCGCACCGCCTTGTCCAAGTCGGCCTTGTCGTCAATATAGACATGACACACGCCATGCAGATGCTTGATGACTGGAATGCGCGCTTCACTCGAGATGCGCTCAATCAGACTCTTGCCGCCGCGCGGAACGATGACATCCACGTAATCCTTCATCGTCACCAATTCACCTACGGCGGCGCGGTCGGTGGTTTCAATCACCTGCACTGAGGTTTCCGGCAGCCCCGCTGTTCTTAATCCTTCGCGCACCAGTGCGGCAATGGCCTGGTTGGAATACATCGCTTCCGATCCTCCGCGCAGAATTGCTGCGTTCCCGGCCTTGAGGCACAGCCCGGCCGCATCCGCGGTGACGTTGGGGCGCGCTTCATAAATAATGCCCACGACTCCAAGCGGGACGCGCATTTTACCGACCTGGATTCCTGAAGGGCGGTAGCTGAGCCCGCTGATTTCGCCCACCGGGTCGGGCAGCTGCACAATTTGCAGCAGGCCTTCTGCCATGCTGTCGATGTCTCTTGCCGTGAGTGTAAGACGGTCCAGCAGCGCGTCATCCAGCTTGTTAGCGCGCGCAGACTCCATATCCTTGCTGTTTGCTGCGAGCAGGCTCTTAGCTTCGCGCCGTATCGCCTGCGCCATAGCCGTAAGCGCCTTGTTTTTGGATTTGGTGTCGGCGCGGGCCATTAAACGGGAGGCAGCGCGCGCTTCGCGTCCAACGCCCTGCATATAAGCTTTGATGTCGAGAATATCCATGATTAGTGCATTTTAACCCCGACCGGGCCGGAACAGAAACGCAATCCCAGTTGCAGGAATTCGTCCCAGATATTGCCGGTGGCCAAACCTTTGATCATGCGGTCAAGCCGCGCGGCTTGCAAAAGCGCATCTTCCAGCATGCTTTTGCGCGAGCGCTTGGCGGCGCGCTGCATGAGTTCCTGGCGCGCGCCCCAGACACGCACTTCGCGCAACAACTGATGCAATGCCTTGCCTTGCTCCAGACCAATTACGATTTTAAGCAGTGCGCGGATATCCTCGCTCACCGCCCAGAGAATGAGCGGCGGCGCCACCCCCTCGCCGCGCAAGCCCTCGAGAATGCGCGCGATGCGCACCGCGTCTGCCATTAGCATCGCTTCGCTTAGTTTAAATACATCGTAGCGTGCGACTTCCAGCACTGCCTCCTTGACCTGCTCGAAGCCCAGTTTCCCGGGGGCGAACAGCAGCGCAAGCTTTTGCACTTCCTGATACGCGGCGAGCAAGTTGCCCTCGACACGATCGGCGATAAACTGCAAGGTGTCGGCATCGGCGCTCTGGCCCTGTGCCGCGAGTCGTCCTGCTATCCACTGTGGCAACTGCGCCCGTTCCACCGCTTTGGCGCTAACCACCACGCCTTGGCTCGCCAGCGCCCCGAACCATTTTGAGCTCAGTGATTGCCGGTCGAGCTTCGGCAGCGATACCAGGCCCATTAGCTCGGGCCCCATTGCAGAGCAGAATTCTTCAATTGCCTGTGCACCATCGTTGCCGGGTTTTCCGGAAGGGACTCGCAAATCAATCAGTTTTTTGCTGGCAAACAGCGACAAGCTTCTGCTGCTCAACGCAAGGCGCTGCCAGTCAAATCCGGCATCGGCGGTAAAAATTTCACGCTCGGCAAATCCCGCCTGCCTTGCTGCCGCGCGTATCAGGTCTGCTGCTTCCAGTGCCAGCAGCGGCTCATCGCCGTAGACCGCGTAGAGGGATTTCAGACCGCGCTGCAAATGCTGTTTGAGTTGTTCCGCGTCGAGGCGCATTATTAGTAGGGACTTTAGATAGGGGCTTTGGCCCCGCTCAGACGCCACACGACCTGCTGCACGGCGTCGCTTTGCATGTCCTTGTACAATTGAGCTTCCTCGTAGTCCTTGGCCAGCACATTCGTGTCATTGTACGAAACATCACGTTTCAGATTGATTTCGGTTGGAACTATCCAGCTCCGGCCTTTATTGTCGTGCAGGCGGAAGGAGACGTGCATACGCAGCTCATATTCAGCCACGGTGCCGCCGGTATTTACGCTCTGGATTTGCTTATCCCTGGTCTCGCTCACCAGCTGAAAAATGGCCTCCGCGTCCTTGGGATTATCGCTCAGACGGGTATTGGTGCCCGAACGCAACGCGCGCTTCAGTTCCGTGGCAAAAGAGGAGTCATTAGAGGCGTCGACATACAAGGTTTCGAACGGCAGTGTGGCCTGGCCACGTAAATGAAATCCGCAGGCTGTAAGTGTGATGCAAAATGCCGCGAGCAGAAATTTTTTAACTAGGCTAAACATTATCAAACCACCACGTTGACCAATCGCCCAGGCACAATCACCACTTTCTTGATGGGCTGGCCGTTCACATATTTTCGCACGCTGGGATGGGACAACGCCATTTTTTCTATGGCCTCGCGCGCTGCTTCGCGCGGCACGCGCATATTGCCGCGCAGCTTGCCGTTGACTTGCACTACCAGTTCGATTTCTTCCTCGATCAATGCCGACTCATCAACAGTGGGCCACGGCGCTGTGAGGATGTCCCCAGAATAGCCAAGTTCACGCCACAAGTTATGCGAGATGTGTGGTGTGATCGGATTCAGAATACGCAGCAGTATGCTCATTGTCTCGTGTAGCGCACGCTGAAAGACGTCTGCTGTGGCAACTGCCTGAGCGGCGGAATCGACACCCAAGACACCCTCTTGGAGTGAGTTGAGCATCTTCATGGCCGCGGACGATACCGTGTTGAATTGTTTGCGTTCCATGTCGAAACTCGCCTGTTTCAACGTCATGTGGATTTCCCGGCGTAGTGCGGCAAGTGTGGGTACGGTATTGGCGATACCAGTTGGATATTCATAGCGGGTAAAGTCGCCACCCCTACGCTTCGATTCCTCAGCGATTATTGGTTCCCACTGGCGCGCGAACATCCACAGTCGTTTGAGAAAGCGTGACGCACCTTCTACGCCGCTGTCAGACCATTCTAGCGTCTGTTCCGGAGGCGAGGCAAACATCATGAACAGCCGCGCGGTGTCGGCGCCGTATTCTTCAATCAGCGCTTGCGGGTCGACCCCGTTGTTTTTCGATTTCGACATGGTTCCCATGCCGCCGGATTCCACCGGTTTCCCATCGGCCTTGAGCTTCGCGCCTGTACGTATGCCATGCTCATCCAACTCGACTTCAATCTCGGCGGGGTCGTAATAAGTGATGCGGCCGTTTGCCGATTTGCGGAAGAAAATTTCGTTCAGCACCATGCCCTGGGTGAGCAGATTGGTGAACGGTTCATCGATTTTGATTAGGCCAATGTCGCGCATAACTTTGGTCCAAAAGCGCGAGTATAGAAGATGCAGAATGGCGTGCTCGATGCCGCCTATATACTGGTCGACCTGCAGCCAATAACGCACCCGCTCATCAACCATTGCGAGCTTCTGGTCGGGACAGGCGTAGCGGAAGTAGTACCAGGACGAATCCACGAAAGTATCCATGGTGTCAGTCTCGCGCTTCGCTTGCTTTCCGCATTTAGGGCATTGGCATTCGTAAAATGCAGGCGTCTTAGTCAGCGGGTTGCCGGTGCCGTCGGGTACCAGATTTTCCGGCAGTACCACGGGCAATTGATCGTCCGGCACCGGCACATCGCCGCAGGAATCGCAGTGGACAATCGGAATCGGGCAGCCCCAGTAACGCTGGCGAGAAATTCCCCAATCGCGCAGCCGGTACTGTATGCGCTTTCTGCCCAACTTTTTTTTCTTCAGGGCTGCCGCGATCACGTCTACAGCCTGCTGAAAATTGAGTCCTGAATATTCGTCCGAATCAAAACTGATGCCGTGCTCGATATAAGCTTCGGTAAGCGGCAGCTTGAGTGAACCCTGCGACGGCTTGATCACGCATTTAATGGGCAGGTGATAATGAGTGGCGAACTCAAAATCGCGCTGGTCGTGCGCAGGAACCGCCATCACCGCGCCCTCGCCATAGGCCATCAGAACGTAGTTTGCCACCCACACAGGGAGCTTTTCGCCGGAAAGCGGATGAACGACAAAGAAACCGGTTGGCATGCCTCTTTTTTCAAGAGCGGCGAGTTCGGCTTCCATTACAGTGCTGCGCTTGCATTCCTCGATGAACGCGGCGAGCCTAGGATTATTGTTGGCGGCTTTGGCCGCAAGCGGGTGCTCGGATGCAACCGCGCAATAAGTCGCGCCCATCAAGGTATCGGCACGCGTGGTGAAGACCTTGAGAGACCGCGCCGGGTCATCGGCATAGGGGAAGGCTATCTCGACTCCTTCGCTCTTGCCGATCCAGTTGGCCTGCATGGTCTTCACCCGTTCAGGCCAGCCCGGCAATTGTTCCAGCGCTCCAAGCAGTTCGTCTGCGTAAGCGGTGATCTTCAGGTAATACATCGGAATTTCGCGCTTTTCCACCAGCGCTCCGGTGCGCCAGCCGCGTCCGTCAATGACCTGTTCGTTGGCGAGCACTGTCTGGTCCACCGGATCCCAGTTGACGATGCCGGCTTTCTTGTAAGCGAGCCCCTTTTCCAGCATGCGCAGGAACAGCCACTGGTTCCAGCGGTAGTAGTCAGGCTTGCAAGTAGCGAACTCACGCTGCCAGTCGATGGCGAAACCCAGCGACTGGAGCTGTTTTTTCATGTAGGCAATGTTGTCATAGGTCCATTTCGCGGGCGGCACGTTGTTCGCCATTGCCGCGTTTTCCGCTGGCAAGCCGAACGCATCCCAGCCCATCGGCTGCAGCACGTTGTAGCCTTTCATGCGGTAGAACCGGGTGAGCACATCGCCGATGGTGTAATTGCGCACATGCCCCATGTGCAGCTTTCCCGAAGGATAGGGGAACATGGACAGACAGTAATATTTGGGTTGGTCCGGGCGTTCCTCGGCACGGAACGCCTTGCGCGCCTCCCAGTATTGCTGTGCTTCCCGTTCTATCTCATCGGGCCGGTAGTGCGCTTGCATAAACAAAGGAATCCCTGCTATAAACTTGCTTGGGAATTATACCTTATCACCCCAGGAAATCGGGATGACTTCAGGGAAATTCCAAGCGCAGCGGCTTTGCTCTTGCGCTAGAGTTTCCTGCTTGGGATATTGCCCGTGATGCCCAGGCGATTTTCACGCAACGCATTAAAAAACTCTTATCGTAATAATAAAGAAATATATCTGTTGCTAATAATTTTTCGTTGTACTATTTTTCAGCATAATGTCTAGAATAATGAAGGTTGATTTTAAGGAGCGTATGTCTCAATGTCTCTCAAACATCCAATCATCGCCGTGACA
Source organism: Betaproteobacteria bacterium (assembly GCA_023258935.1). Classification (GTDB taxonomy): domain Bacteria; phylum Pseudomonadota; class Gammaproteobacteria; order Burkholderiales; family JAHFRG01; genus JAHFRG01. Next base: position 598 of record JAHFRG010000084.1, on the reverse strand, counting down.
GGTTCTTCTGGAGCAGGCACCAGCCTGGTCACACAGAGCTTTCAACACATTTTCCGCCGCGAGGAAATCAATGCCGTAACCGTGGAAGGCGACAGCTTTCACCGTTATGACCGCGAGGAAATGAAGCGCGAGATCACCAAAGCAGAAAAAAACGGCCGGCGGGCCATCAGTCATTTCGGGCAGGAAGCCAACCTGTTCCAGGAACTGGAAACCCTGTTTCGCCAGTACGGTGAGACCGGCACAGGCAAGGTGCGGCGATATCTCCACAACAATGAAGAAGCCGCGCCCTACAACCAGGAGGCAGGTACTTTTACGCCATGGGAACCGTTGGCGGAAGACAGTGAACTCCTGTTTTACGAAGGATTGCACGGCGGAGTGGTCACGCAGGATGTCAACGTGGCCAAGCACGTAGATTTGCTGATCGGTGTGGTACCGATCGTCAATTTGGAATGGATACAGAAAATACACCGCGACATGAAAGATCGCGGCTACTCAATTGAGGCTGTGACGCAGACCATCCTGCGACGAATGCGTGATTATGTTTATTACATCACACCGCAGTTTTCGCGCACCCACATTAATTTCCAGCGCGTTCCGA
>JAHFRG010000015.1:17820-22048 GCA_023258935.1 Betaproteobacteria bacterium | reverse complement strand
AATATTTCAGAAGCCGTTCAAGGTCTTTTAGTATGCCCTTGAAATCGGCGTTCGTATCGTACCTCATCATGAGGTTGCCGAGGGGGTCAACAAGATAGAGGCCGTCAGTCTGTGATGTGCTTAAACCTGCAGCTGTTGCCGCTTCACTGTTGCGTAAACTTGTTTGCCTGCAGTCAGCGACCTAAATGGAAACTGACCTTCATCAGTGATAGTCTTACCTACGTGTTGGTTTTTTCTATTCATATTCAGTTTAATTTGATAGAACCACTCGGTGCCTGATTTGCTCTCTGTCTCTCGCCACTACGCGGGCGGTTGGCGCTGCGCGCTACACGCGTTCGGCCTAGTTTTGTGTCTGTCCGGCTGCGCTGCCTTCCGCAGCTACGACAACGAGATGCACAAGACCCTGGACCAAACTTCCAGCGGCAACCTGGACAGGGCCATCGAGGTCCTTGAGTCCAACAACCGCGGCGATTTCAAGGATCTGCTGTACTACTTCGAGCTCGGCATGTTGCAGCGGCTCGGGGACCGCTATCCGGACAGTCAGAAATCCTGGATGTCGGCGAATGCGTATGTGCAGGCCTGGGAACATACGGCGCAAACCAACCCCTCGAAGCTGCTCCCAGGTGCCGCAAGCTATCTGATCAACGACAAGGTGCGCACCTACGAAGGGCATGACTACGAGAAAGTTATGCTCCTTACGTACATCGCGCTCAACTTCCTTGCCATGGGCGAGTACGAGAACGCACGCGTGGCGATCAAGCAGACGCACGAGCTCGAAGCTGTGATCGCTGAGCTGCGCCGCAAAGAGATCGTAGAGGTGGAGCAGGATGCCCAGAAGCGGGGTGCACGCACCAGCTTCAAAGAGCTCAACGGATATCCGGTCCAGACCATCGACAATCCCGCGGTGAACGCCCTCAAGAACAGCTACCAAAGCGCGCTGTCGCACTATCTGGCGGGCTTCGTCTACGAATCACTGGGTGAACCGAGCCTGGCCGCACCGGGCTACCGCCTCGCGAACGAACTGCAGCCCAATCAGCCGCTGCTGGAGGAAGCGCTGAGCGGCCTGGAGCAGCGCGTAAGCGCGCCCGACGCCGGGCTCATTGACGTGTTGTTCGTGATCGGATCAGGCATGGCCCCCGCTCTGCAGTCGCGCCAGTTCCGGCTACCTATACCGGCATACGGCACGCTGGTCATTCTGCCGGTTGCGTTCCCGGTGATGGTGCCGACTTCAACGCCTTACCTGCCCGGCCAGCTCAAACTGGACGATGAACAGTTGCTGACTGTGGCGCCGATAACCAGTATTGACTTAATGGCGCGCCGCGCGCTCAAGGATGATATGCCCGGCATCATGCTGCGCGCCGCGATCCGCACCACCGCCAAGGGGGTCGCGCAGTACCAGCTGCAACACCAGGGGCAGAAGCAGGACAACGCTGCGCTCGCGATAGCCGCGCTCGCCATGACCCTCGGTTCGGTGGTGACCGAATCGGCCGACGAGCGCACTTGGCGCACACTCCCATCGGAAATTGCCATCGCCCGAGGACGCATCCCGGTCGGCAAGCATACCATCACGCTGCAAACCCCCGAAGGTGTGCGCAGCGTGCAATTGAATTTATCCGGCCGCTATGCCGTGGTAGACTTACGTCTTCTGCAGCGTCAGCTCTATGTGCAGCCCCCGGAAGTGGCGGTCCGAGAGGGTGGCCAGCAACCGACTGACGCCGGAGTCGCACCGGCGCCGTCAACTGGGGGCGGGCCTGAAACGTTGAAGCAGCAACCTCACACCATGGAGACACCAAAATGAAACGGACATGGATGATCATTGCACTACTTGCAGCCGCGTTCGCCTACGGCTGCGCTACCAAGAAGGGCTTTGAAAAGCCCGGCTTCGCCTTCGGTTGCCCGATCGGCGACACCAAGGTCAGCTCAATGGATGACCTAGTCAAGTTCAAGGTCTTGAGCGAAGGCAAGCGCACCACCATCGTGGCAACTGAGATGCGCTGCACCATGACTGGCGATCTGCTGAAGATCGACGTCAACCTTAACAACGACAGCTCCAAGGTCAAGCGCGTCGCCTACAAGTTCCGCTGGATCGACCGCGAGGGCATGCGCGCTTGGGAAGAGGAAGTGTGGAAACCACTGCTTATGTATGAAAACAGCAATATTGCGGTCAGTGGCGTGGCGCCTACGAACAAAGCTGTGGATTTCCGCTTGATCCTGCTGAGCCAGGAGTAGCCGGGGCCGCAGGAACCCTGAGAGACGGGATGGTAGCCCCCATGCACCGCTGGCCTACTTTGTGAAAGGAGAGCACATGATCGATTTAAGCCGCACCCGACGCCTTGCGCTGTTGCCGCTGTTCGCCGCCGTGGCACTCGCTGCCGGTTGCGCCCAGGAGCAGACCCGCTACGGCGATCAAAGAAGCATTGAAACCGTAACCAACCAGTTCAGTTCCACCGACTTGCAGATGATCGCTGAGTCCATGACGCGCTCCATGCTGCAGTCCTCGGCGATCGTCAGCGGCAATCTGCCCATCGTGACCGTACAGGAAGTCAAGAACAAGACCAGCGAGTATATTGACACCCGTGCCGTCACGGACAGCATCCGCTCCGAGCTGCAGAAGAGCGGCAAGGTTCGCTTTGCCGTGGACGCAGCCGCAATGCAGCAGCAGGTGGAGGAAGTGGAACGTCAGCAGGGTGAATACTACGATAAGGAGCAGACGGCAGAAAAAGGCCGGATGGTGGGAGCCCAGTATCGCATGGAGGGCAACATCATCTCCATCGTGAAGCAGGCAAAGGACATCAGGGACGTGTACTACAAGTTCAACCTGCAGTTGTGGAACGTACGCAACGGACTACTGGAGTGGTCCGACGAAAAGGAGATCCGCAAGACCACGACCAAAGGCTGAGCGCACTGGTGTCTAGCTCCGGGATAACTACTAAAGACATTGGGGGCCAAAGGCGGAATCGCCCTTTGCGGATTTTGCCTCGCGCCTTGCGCTCGGCGAAATCTGGTGGCCAAAGGCGGAATCGAACCGCTGACATAAGGATTTTCAGTTCTTAAGGTGTGACGTTATCAGTGGTTTGCCGCAGTTAACGTAGCCAAATTTGCGGCACTTTTGCGGTTTTTTCAAATCTCAATATATTCATTGGTCATTAGCGCAGCATAATATTCGATTTTGCTGGATCAGGGGGCAGTTCTCGCTGCACGTCGCGTGAGCGCGTATATAGTGGGCAAACCCAAAATAACCCAACTGCTCCAGCTCCTGGGCAAACTCGCTAATAGCACTCTTTGGCTGGGCGGGCAGACCAAAAACCTTCCTGGCATGAGCCAAGAACTGCTTAAGCCATGCGTCATGCTGCTCTTGGCTGAATGGATGCTCGTTCGCCGTCTGTAACTGTCTGAAGCCTTCCGCCGCAACTGAAGTGTCGAAATCGATTGCGTGCTGCTTCATGATATGTGTCTCCTATCAAGGTTGTCTTTTCCTCCTATTGCAGCAAGCAGTTTGTCAGCGAAATAAGAAACTTTAATAAACGTTTTTTGATTGTTTTGTAACAGTATGAAGTGGAAAGTTGCTAGTAAAGCGCGTGCCATGGTTATGGCTTGCTTCTTCCAATATCTTTCAGTCGCTGCTGCAATGAAATCGCATCGAGTTGTTCCACGGGCAAACTCAAAAAAAGCTGGATGCGGGCCGTAATCTGCTGGAAAACTCTGTGAAACACTCGGCTGCGCTCTTCCTCGGTACCTTTTGCTTGTGAAGGATCCTCAAACCCCCAATGTGCCGTCATCGGCTGACCCGGCCATACCGGACATACTTCACCGGCGGCGCTGTCGCACACGGTGATGACGAAATCCATTTCTGGCGTACCGGGCACTGCATACTCATCCCAGCCTTTGCTGCGCAATCCATCAATGGCATAGCCATTCCGGCGCAAGATGTGAATGGTAATCGGGTTAATAGTACCGGATGGGTGGCTGCCCGCACTGTAAGCGAAGAACCGGCCTTTACCTACGTGGTTAAGGTACGCTTCCGCCAGGATGCTGCGTGCTGAATTATGCGTGCACAGAAAAAGCACGTTATAGATCTTTCCGCTCATAAATATTTAAGGCATGCAGCGCGCTGCCGGAAAGTGAATGGCAAAGCCGCTTCCTTTTCCAAGCGTACTGTTAATGGCAAGCTCCGCCTGGTGCCGGAGTACTACATGCTTGACGATGGCGAGGCCAAGCCCGGTGCCGC
>JAHFRG010000015.1:2120-17720 GCA_023258935.1 Betaproteobacteria bacterium | reverse complement strand
CGCGCTGCCGGAAAGTGAATGGCAAAGCCGCTTCCTTTTCCAAGCGTACTGTTAATGGCAAGCTCCGCCTGGTGCCGGAGTACTACATGCTTGACGATGGCGAGGCCAAGCCCGGTGCCGCCGGTTTCGCGCGAGCGGCCGCGGTCAACGCGGTAAAAACGCTCGGTAATGCGCGGTATGTGTTCAGGTGCAATGCCGATGCCGGTGTCGCGCACTTCGAACACGGCATGATCACCCGTGTTATACCAGCCCAGGGTTATTTTGCCCCCCGGCGGCGTGTAACGAACGGCGTTGCTTGCCAAATTGCCGAATGCACTGGCAAGCTCGGCTTCACTGCCCAAAATCTTGGTTGTCGAATCAATTTGCAGGTTGATCTGGCGAGATCCTGCACTCAGTCCAAGCGCATCGTCATATATGCCCCGGATAAGCGCAGCGGTATTCACCGGCTCTTCCTTGAGCGGATTCTGCGGGCTTTCAAGCTGCGAAAGCGTGAGCAAATCGTTGACCAGACGCTGCATGCTGTCAGCTTGGGTTTTCATCAGCTTGAGAAAGCGCGGTATTTCGGGATCATCCGGCGGCAGGTTTTCCAGCGTTTCCAGGAAACCGCACAGCACTGTAAGCGGGGTACGCAGCTCGTGCGAGACATTGGCGATGAAGTCCCGGCGCATCGTTTCCACCTCTTCCAGCTTCGAGATATCGCGCGTGACCAGGAGTTTCTGCTCGGTACCGTAAGGAATGATCTGCAGCGCCAGTATGAGACGCGGGTCGCGCGCCGATTTCACAATCAGAGGTTCGCCAGAATTGCGATGAGCGATGAACTCGATGATCTCGGGTTGGCGTACCAGGTTGGCGAGAGGCTGGCCGATATCATGCTCCGGGTCCAGCCCCAGGTAGCTGGTGGCACGCCGGTTGAACCATTCGATGTGGTCATCGCCGGTAAGGATCACCATGCCGTCGGGCATTGCCTCCGCGGCCTCGCGCATCCGCGCCAGCGTAGTAGCGAGGTTATTTTCAGCTTCTTTGCGCTGGCGCATACGCCGGTAAAGGTTCGCAAATGCTTGTTCCCACACCCAGCTGCCCAGCGGTACCGGTATGTCCACATCGCTTTGCGTCCAGCGTTCGAATTGGGCAAGCTGGTGGGTGTGGTAGAAAACCAGGAGTAACGCGCCGATGGCGAGAATGCCCAATGCTGCCGGCACATCAAATAGCAGGCCGCCGAGCAGCGAAATCGCCAATATTATCGCCAGCGCCACTACGCTGCGATTCCAGAGGGAAATCATCAAATAGATTTAATGATGAGAATATAACCGCTGCCGCGCACCGTCCTGATCAATTTATCATGGTTGCTTGGCTGCAAGGCCAAACGCAAGCGGCGGATATGGACATCCACTGTGCGCTCTCCTAAAAATACGTGATCGCCCCAGACTTGATCCAGCAGTTGTGCACGTGAATATACACGATCCGGGTGGGTCATTAAAAAATGGAGGAGGCGGAATTCAGTAGGGCCGATCTGTAAAGACTTGTCTCCGGCACAAACCCGGTGCGAAACCGGGTCCAGGACGAGGGAACCGATTTTGACGGCATCATCGGTGGAGTGCGGCGCCCGCCGGCGCAGCACCGCCTTGATTCTCGCCAGCAATTCCCGTGGCGAGAACGGTTTGGTGATGTAGTCATCCACACCATGCTCGAGACCGATGACTTTGCTGTTTTCCTCAACCCGCGCTGTCACCATGATAATGGGCACGGCCTTGGTGCGCGGGTTGCTCCTGAGCTCGCGGGCAAATGCCAGCCCTGAGCGACCGGGCAGCATCCAGTCAAGAAGAATCATGTCCGGAAGAGTATTACGCAACGAATCCATCGCGACATTCGCATCGGTCGCGCGCTGAACGTCGTAACCGGCGCGGACCAGAGTGGTGGCAAGCAGCTCCTGAATAGCAGGCTCGTCTTCCACGACCAACACCGTCGTGTTCATCCCTTGCCGATTTCCTGCTGGATTTCGGCCAGGCTCGCATGCCGCACGTCTTTGCCTTTCACCACATGCACTACATACTCGCAAATATTTTTGGCGTGGTCGCCGATGCGCTCGATGGCCTTGGCAATCAGCACGATCTCAATGCACGCTGAAATGGTACGCGGATCCTCCATCATATAGCTCGCCATTTGACGCACGATGCTCACAAACTCAGCGTCAACTTTCTCGTCCTCTCGCAGCACTTCGGCGGCTGCCTTGACATCAAGGCGCGCAAGCGCGTCCAGCGCCTTCTGCACCATCTGCCGTGCTGTCTCGGAAAGCCAGGTAAGTTCGTGCAATTGCGCCGCAGTAATCCGTTTGCTGTCGTGAATCTGCTGGCTCTTGGTGGCCACCTTTTTTGCCTCGTCCCCGATTCGTTCGAGATCGTTGATCGTTTTGATAAACGTCATAATTATTCGCAAATCAATCGCAGCCGGCTGGCGCTTACTTATAATCTGACTGCATAATTGATCGATCTCCACCTGTAGCGCGTTGATGCGGCCTTCGTCCGCGAGCACATCCTGTGCGGCTTCAGCGTCGCCCGATTTCAAGGTGTTGATGGCTCGCAGCAGTTGTTGCTCAACCAGACCGCCCATGTTCAGCACCGCGGTGCGGATGACCTCCATGTCGGCATCAAATTGCTTTAAAGTATGGTCTCTCATAACGTTACCTTTGTCTCAGCCGAACCGGCCGGTAATGTAATCTTCGGTTTCTTTGCGCTTGGGTTTGATGAAGACTTCATCCGTCCTGCCGAATTCGATTAGCTCCCCCAGGTACATGTAGGCAGTATAGTCGGAGACGCGGGCTGCCTGTTGCATGTTGTGGGTGACGATGGCGATGGTGTAGTCCTCCTTGAGTTCATTAATCAACTCTTCGATACGCGCGGTCGAAATCGGGTCAAGAGCAGAAGCAGGCTCGTCCAGCAACAACACCTCAGGCTTCACTGCGATTGCGCGGGCTATGCATAGACGCTGTTGTTGCCCGCCGGATAGACTGGTTCCGCTTTGGTTCAGTATAGCCTTCACTTCATCCCACAAAGCGGCTTTGCGCAGCGCCCATTCAACCCGCTCCTCAAGTTCGCGCCGGGGCAAACTTTCGTAGAGTTTGATGCCAAAGGCAATATTGTCGAAAATAGACATGGGGAACGGCGTGGGCTTCTGGAACACCATTCCTACCTTGGCGCGCAGCATGTTGAGATCCTGCCGCGGATCAAGGATGTTTTCACCGTCCATCACAATCTCACCCGTCGCCCGCTGGTTTGGATACAGCTCGTACATCCGGTTAAACGTGCGCAACAAAGTGGATTTGCCGCAGCCCGAGGGTCCAATAAACGCGGTGACCCGGTTTTCCGGTATTTCAAACGCCATGGGTTTCAACGCCTGATAATTACCGTAATAAAAGCTCAGGTTATGTATTTTGATTTTGGGTGCAGACGTGGTTGAATCGTCCATGATGGATTCCAAATTCAGGTTATTGCAAGGGTGATTTTTGTCCGAACAGGGTTCTGCCGATAATGTTAAAGATAAGCACAGCCAATGTAATAAGCAGTGCTCCACCCCACGCCAGCCGCTGCCAGTCGCTGTACGGGCTCATCGCGAACTGAAAAATCACGACCGGCAGGTTCGCCATCGGCGAATTGAGGTTCGAAGACCAGAATTGGTTGTTGAGTGAAGTGAAAAGCAACGGCGCGGTCTCTCCGCTGATACGGGCGACCGCGAGCAAAATCCCGGTTAGGATGCCCGTACGGGAGGCGCGCAAAGTGACCATCGTGATTATTTTCCAGCGTGGCGTGCCGAGGGCGGCTGCGGCCTCGCGCAGACTGTTGGGTATGAGCCGCAACATGTTCTCCGTGGTTTTTAAAACTACCGGAATGACGATGATCGCAAGCGCGCATGCACCCGCCCATCCGGAAAAGTGCTTCACGTTTGCGACGTAAACGGCGTATACAAAAAGTCCGATGACAATAGACGGTGCGCTGAGGAGAATGTCGTTGATAAACCGCGTGGCTGGAGCAAGCCAGCCGCCACGCCCGTATTCCGCGAGGTAAGTTCCCGCCAGTATCCCTACCGGCGTGCCAATCAAAACCGCGATTAAAGTCATGAGGAAGCTTCCGAAAATAGCGTTAGCCAGGCCGCCGTTACTGCCCGGAGGCGGTGTGCTCTGCATGAAGATCGTCAGGTCGATGGCTTGCAGGCCGTTGTTCACCAGCGTCCACAGTATCCAGGCGAGCCAAAACAGACCGAAAGCCACGGTAAGCATGGAGACAAAAAGATTAAAAGCGTTGACCAGTCGTCGTCGTCGGTAAATTGGATTCATGTTGCCTCAGGTCTGGGCGCCTTCCTTCTTGGCGAGTTGCAGCAAGAGCAGCTTGGCAAGTGCCAGCACGATCACGGTGATGAGAAATAGCAACAGGCCGAGCTCGATCAGGGCGGCCGTATACAAGTCGCCGACGGCCTCAGTGAATTCGTTGGCAAGCGCGGAGGCGATGCTATTGCCCGGAGCGAACAGCGATGTGTAGACTTGATGTGCATTGCCGATGACAAAGGTAACCGCCATGGTTTCGCCCAAGGCACGTCCCAGCCCGAGCAGAATCCCTCCGACCACACCGACTTTCGTGTACGGCAGCACCACGTGCCAGACCACCTCCCAAGTGGTCGCGCCAAGTCCATAAGCCGATTCCTTGAGTAACGTTGGCACGAGTTCAAATACGTCGCGCATCACAGAAGCGATGAAGGGAATCACCATGATGGCAAGGATAATACCCGCCGTCAGCATTCCGATTCCTTGTGGTGTGCCGCTGAACAGCGGGCCGATAATTGCAAGCGGGCCGATATACTTGATCAGCCAGGGTTGCACGTGGTCGGCGAAGATCGGGGCAAACACGAACAGGCCCCACATGCCGTAAATGATACTTGGAATGCCGGCCAGCAATTCTATGGCTATTCCGATCGGACGCTTAAGCCAGGTCGGCGAAAGTTCCGTCAGAAACAGCGCGATGCCGAAACTTACCGGAATGCCGATCAGCAGCGCAATGAATGAAGTGATCAGTGTTCCGAAAATCGGCACCAGCGCGCCGAACTTCTCCTGCACCGGATCCCAGGCAGTACTCGTCAGAAATCCGAAGCCAAAAGCGCGCATTGCCGGCAGACTGCCGATGAGCAGCGAAATCAGTATGGCCACGAGCAACGCCAGGACCAAAAAGGCGAACAGCCGCGTCGTGTTGAGGAAAACGAGGTCGATAAAATACTGCCGCCCGAGACGGGCGGCTGTTAAAGTGCTTGAGATTATTTTAGGAGTCGGGGGGCTTTTCACCCCCTCGATAGCAGTCACAGCGGAAGTCATTTTACCTACGTTTCCGACATACTGTCACTTACGGCCAGACAGGTTTACCGGTGGCATCCTTGATTTGGTTCTTCCAAGATGATTGAATCAATGCGACCACGTTGTCCGGCAAGGGCACGTAGTCAAGCTCAGTTGCCAGCTTGTCGCCTTCGGCGTAAGCCCAGTCGAAGAATTTCAATACTTGCTTCACCCGGTCCGGTTTGTCTTGGGACTTATAAACCAGGATGAATGTAGCACCGCTGATGGGCCAGCTGCCCTTGCCGGCCTGATCAGTGAGTATAAGATACATTCCCGGCGCTTTGTCCCATTGTGCGCCCGACGCAGCCGCCTTGAATGATTCGATGTTTGGTGGAACAAAGTAGCCGTCGCGGTTCTGTACCAGCGCGTAGGACATTTTGTTTTGCAGCGCGTAGGCGTATTCGACGTAGCCAATCGATCCGTTGATGCGCTGAACATAGGAAGCGACGCCTTCATTGCCCTTGCCGCCTACGCCGGTAGGCCATGCTACCGAGGTGCCTTCACCCACTTTTTCTTTCCACTCCGGGCTGACCTTGGACAAATAGTTCACCCATATAAAGGTCGTGCCGGAGCCGTCCGAGCGGTGGACCACCGTAATGTCTTGGTCCGGCAGGTCAAGGTTTTTGTTGAGTACGGCAATGGCCGGGTCGTTCCATTTCTTGATCTTGCCCAAGTAGATATCCGCCAAAACCGGGCCGGTCAAGCGCATTTCGCCGGGCTTGAGTCCCTTCAGATTAACTACCGGGACGTCACCACCTATCACGGTCGGGAACTGCATCAGACCGCTTTTTTCAAGATCCTCGGGCTTCATGGGCATATCGCTCGCACCAAAATCTACAGTGCGATTCTGAATTTGCTTGATGCCGCCGCCCGAGCCGATCGACTGGTAGTTCACCTCGTTTCCGGTCTTGGTTTTGTAGGAATCCGCCCATTTGGCGTAGATTGGGTAGGGGAAGGTCGCCCCCGCCCCGGTGATGTCAGCCGCAAAGGCCGCGGAACTGATTATTAGCGAGCTTGCCAAAGCAACCAGTCTGCAGATTCGTTTTGATTCACGCATGGTTTCCTCTCTCTTAATGACTGCGCGAATCCTAATTGCCAATTGTTACAGGAATATGACGTTAGGGCTTGATTTAGCCGGATGTGGAAAATAAGGGCCTAAGCTGAAAGGCTTAGCGGATACTATGCGCGCTTGGCGGCAATCGCGCGCGAGACTTTGGATACGGGCTGGCGGCCGAGATAATCGGAGATAAATTGGCCTGCGTTTACCAGCTTGTCGAGGTCAACACCGGTTGTAATCCCAAGGCCGTTCAGCATATAGAGCACGTCTTCGCTCGCGACGTTGCCTGAAGCGCCGCGCGCATAAGGGCATCCGCCAAGCCCCGCAACCGAGCTGTCAATGACCGACACACCGCATTCCAGCGCAGCGTAAACATTCGCCAGCGCCTGGCCGTAAGTATCGTGAAAATGCCCTGCGAGTTTGTCCACCGGTACTCTTTCAGCGACCGCCTCAATCATGGCCTTGGTTTTGCCCGGAGTTCCGACGCCGATGGTATCACCCAGCGAAATTTCATAGCAGCCCATGTCGTAAAGCAGTATCGCGACATCCGCAACCTTACCCGGTGCAACTTCGCCTTCATAAGGGCAGCCGAGCGCGCAGGAAATGTATCCGCGTACGCGGATTTTTCTTGAATGCGCGGCTTTGCATACCGCACTGAATCGTTCCAGTCCTTCCGCAATCGAGCAATTGGTATTTTTTTTCGAGAAGTTTTCGCTGGCTGCAGAAAACACCGCTATTTCCTGCGCGCCAGCTGCGACCGCTGCCTCAAATCCTTTCAGGTTCGGCACCAGCACCGGATAGCCCACTCCGGGCTTACGCTTGATGCCGGCCATGACTTCGCTATGGTCTGCCATTTGCGGCACCCACTTGGGTGAAACGAAACTGGTGGCTTCGACTACACTAAGACCAGAGTCAGCAAGGCGCTGTATGAGCTCGATTTTAATGTGGGTAGGAACGTAGACTGATTCGTTCTGCAACCCATCGCGCGGGCCCACCTCAACCATTTTGACGCGTTCCGGAATAATCATGCTTGCCCGCGCTTGGTAAAACGTGGTTCAACTGCTTGAAATGAATTCATTTTTACCGCCCCAGGAAAGTAAGCAAGGTTATTACGTTTACGTAAAGGTTAATTATATATGTTTCTTACATGCTCTTATGTCCTCATGCCCTCTTGCTCTGGGCTTCAAGCATAACAATATCGGAGAGCATCGCCTCGATGTCTTTCTTCATTTCCTCAAGCTGTGTACGTTTTGAAGAAAGAATTTTCAGGAACTGGGCGTGCGGCGCTTTCCCTGCTTGCACGGAATCATAGAGATCGAAGAGCTCCTTAATTTCCCCAAGGGAAAAACCCAGCCGTTTGCTGCGTAAGATGAGTTTGAGTCGCACTCGGTCACGCTTACTGTAAATCCTGTTCTGGCCTTCGCGGGTCGGAGCCAGTAGCATCTGATCTTCATAGAAGCGGATGGTACGAGTAGTGACAACGAATTCATTGGCGAGCTCGGTAATGGTGAAAGTAGTCACGGATTTCACTTTTCTAATGAAATAACGACTATAATATCATCCATTTTACGTAAACGTAAAGACCTATATGGCTATTTCACTCCAGATTTACCACATACTTTGCGGTATGATGCGCCGGTTTGATGACGGGGATCTCGTATCCCGTTTTGTCCGAATCCAATGCTGGCGGTGTTTGGAATTTTATTTTCGGGAAATAGATGAGCACTCAACAAACTGTATCAATGACTGACCCGATGCAGCTTTCTAAAGCTTACGCAGAGATGGCGAAGCAGAGCCATCAGTTGATGGCTGATTTCCTCCAGCGCCACGCTGGTGCGGGCGCTCTCGGCATGGCAAGCGAACTGAATATCGGCAAGGCGTTTCTCGACCTGACAACTAGAATGATGGCTGATCCATTCAAATTGGCGGAAACGCAGTGGAAGCTGTGGCAGGACTATCTAGCGCTATGGCATGGTTCGGTGATGAAAATGATGGGAGAAAAAAACGGTCATCCGGTGGTAGTGCCTGATGTCGGCGATAAACGCTTCAAGGACGAGGCGTGGCAGAAAAATTTTTTGTTTGACTACATCAAGCAGTCGTATCTCATCGCAGCACGGCATCTGCACGGCGCGGTGTCCAATGTCGAAGGACTCGATGAACAAACCGCCAAGAAGGTGGAATTCTACACCCGGCAATTCATCGATGCGCTGTCCCCCAGCAACTTCGTACTCACCAATCCCGAAGTGTTGCGCGAGACGGTGGAGTCCGGAGGCCATAACCTGATCAGGGGTCTGAAAAATCTGCTTGCGGATCTCGAGCGCGGTGACAGCAAGCAGTTGCGCATCCGTATGACCGATCTCGAGGCGTTCAAGCTGGGCAAGAATGTCGCCACCACCAAGGGCAAGGTGGTTTTCCAGAATGAATTAATGCAGCTCATCCAGTATCAGCCCTCCACCGAAAAGGTGTACCGGCGACCTCTGCTCATCATTCCACCATGGATCAACAAGTTCTACGTCCTCGACTTGCGCGAAAACAATTCCTTCATAAAATGGGCGGTGGAGCAGGAACACACCGTATTCGTGATTTCTTGGGTTAACCCCGATGCCAAACTTGCTCACAAGAATTTCGAGGATTATTTGCTCGAGGGTTCGCTCACTGCGCTCGACGCTATCGAAAAAGCCACCGGCGAAAGAAAGGTGAACGCCATTGGCTACTGTCTGGGCGGTACACTGCTTGCCGCGATGCTGGGTTACCTGGCGGCGAAAGGTGATGAGCGCATCGCAAGCGCTACGTTCTTTGCTACTTTGATTGATTTTAGCGAGCCGGGGGAACTGGGAGTGTTCGTCGACGAGCAGCAAGTAAGCGCGCTGGAGAAACGCATGGAGAAGCGCGGCTACCTCGAAGGCTCGGAGATGGCCACTACCTTCAACATGCTGCGCTCGAACGACCTAATCTGGTCGTTTGTCGTCAACAATTACCTGCTCGGCAAGGATCCGTTTCCATTCGATATGCTGTACTGGAACTCCGATGCCACACGCATGCCGGCGAAAATGCATAGTTTCTATTTGCGCAATATGTATATCAAAAATCTTTTGAAGCAGCCGGGCGGGCTGAAGCTCTCAGGCGTGCCTATTGATTTAAGTAAGGTCAAAACGCCGGCGTATTATCTCTCCACCGTGGAGGATCACATTGCACCGTGGAAATCCACTTATGCCGGCGCGCGCCTCATGAACGGTCCGGTCAAATTCGTGCTCGGCGGCTCGGGGCACATCGCCGGCGTCATCAATCCGCCGTCTTCCTACAAATACGGCTACCGCACCAACGCCAAACTGGCTCCCAATCCTAATTCCTGGCTCAAGGGCGCCAAGCAAAACGATGGCTCGTGGTGGACGGACTGGAGCAAATGGGTTGCGGATTACGGCGGCGAAAAAGTGCCCGCGCGCGTTCCCGGCATAGGGAAATTGAAAGCGCTGGAAGACGCGCCGGGCTCTTACGTGAAATTCCGCTTTGACACCAAAGCTCAATAGGCGAATAAAGAATTTAGATTTGACTTCAATTCGTAAAGTCTTCCACTGAGTTTCTTCAGAAAGACGCGCCTCGAGTATTGAAATGTCCCCTTTGCCTTTGGTCATTAGTCTGCGGGTGTTGGTGTTATAATTTAACAACTAGATACCTAGTAGATACTTGGCTTTACCACAAGTGAAGCAGGTATCTAGAATACCTTAAGCCAAGGTGGCGACCATGGACAGATTTCCTGATCCCGATCCCCAGGAAACACAGGAATGGCTGGATGCATTGCAAGCCGTTCTTGAGCGCGAAGGCCCCGACCGCGCGCATTATCTCTTGGAAAAACTCATTGAAAAGGCGCGTCGCTCCGGGGCTTATCTTCCCTACAGCGCGAACACCGCTTACATCAACACTATTCCGCCGGCAAAAGAGGAACGTTCGCCGGGTAATCACGAGCTGGAGCACCGTATCCGTTCCTACGCGCGCTGGAACGCGCTTGCCATGGTGGTGCGCGCCAACAAGGACACCAACGTTGGCGGCCATATCGCGAGCTTCGCTTCCGCAGCCACGCTGTACGATGTCGGCTACAACCACTTCTGGCATGCGCCGTCTGAGAAACACGGCGGCGACTTGGTTTACGTGCAAGGTCACTCGGCACCGGGCATCTATTCCCGCGCCTTCATGCTGGGCAGGCTCACCGAGGAACAGCTCGACCATTTCCGTCAGGAAGTGGGCGGCAAGGGCCTGTCCTCATATCCCCATCCGTGGTTGATGCCTGAATTCTGGCAGTTTCCCACCGTGTCCATGGGCCTTGGTCCGCTGATGGCGATTTATCAGGCGCGCTTCATGAAATATCTACACGATCGGGAGCTAGTCAACACAGAAGGGCGCAAGGTCTGGTGTTTTATCGGGGACGGCGAAGTGGACGAGCCGGAATCCATGGGCGCAATCGGCATCGCCGCGCGCGAGAAGCTCGACAACCTGATTTTCGTGGTGAACTGCAATCTGCAGCGTCTCGACGGGCCGGTGCGGGGCAACGGCAAAATTATCCAGGAACTGGAAGCGGACTTTCGCGGCGCCGGTTGGAACGTGATTAAACTCATATGGGGCGGTTACTGGGACCCGCTGCTGGCCAGGGACACCAAAGGGCTGTTGCAAAAGCTCATGGATGAATGCGTGGACGGCGAGTATCAGACTTATCGCGCCAAGGACGGTGCCTATATACGCAAATATTTCTTCGGCAAGTATCCCGAGCTCCTGGAGATGGTCGCCAACATGACTGACGACGACATCTGGCGCTTGAACCGCGGCGGACACGACCCGCACAAGATTTACGCCGCCTACAGCGCCGCGGTGAAGCACAAGGGTCAGCCCACGGTAATACTCGCCAAGACGGTTAAAGGCTATGGCATGGGGGAGGCGGGCGAATCGCAGAACATCACGCACCAGCAGAAAAAAATGGGGACGACTTCCCTCAAAGCTTTCCGCGATCGTTTCAATTTGCCGATTCCCGACGACAAAATCGAGGAAGTGCCTTATCTCAAATTCGAGGAAGGCTCGCCGGAGCTTAATTACATGCGCGAGCACCGCATGGCGCTGGGTGGTTATCTACCCGCGCGCCGCAGAAAAGCGGAACTGCTGGAAATCCCACCGCTGTCGGCGTTCGACGCTTTTTTGAAAGCCGGCGGTGAAGGACGCGAAGCTTCCACCACCATGGTTTTTGTGCGTCTCTTGAACATCCTGGTTAAAGACAAAAGTATCGGCAAGCACGTTGTGCCTATCGTTCCTGACGAATCGCGCACTTTCGGCATGGAGGGCATGTTCCGGCAACTGGGCATCTGGTCTTCGGTGGGGCAGCTCTACACACCCCAGGACGCCGATCAGCTGATGTTCTATAAGGAAGACAAAAACGGGCAGATATTGCAGGAAGGCATCTGCGAAGCCGGTGCCATGTCGTCGTGGATCGCCGCAGCCACGTCGTACAGCACGCATGGCGTTTCGATGATTCCGTTCTACATTTTCTATTCAATGTTCGGCTTCCAGCGCACCGGCGATCTGGCCTGGGCGGCGGGCGATTCCCGCGCACGCGGTTTCCTGCTCGGGGGCACTTCCGGCCGCACCACGCTAAACGGCGAAGGCTTGCAGCACGAGGACGGGCACAGTCAGTTGATTGCTTCCACCATTCCCAACTGCGTTTCCTATGACCCGACTTTTGCTTATGAGCTTGCTGTGATAATGCAGGACGGGCTGCGCCGCATGTACCGGGAGCAGGAAGATGTTTTTTACTACATCACCCTGATGAACGAAAACTACGCTCATCCGGCCATGCCGAAAGGAGCTGAAGAAGGAATCCTCAAAGGCATGTATTTATTCAGCGAGGGACAAGCGGACAAAAAAGCACCGCGAGTGCAACTGCTGGGTAGTGGTACCATTCTGCGCGAAGTGATTGCGGCAGCGGAACTTCTCAAGCAGGATTTCGGGATCGCGTCGGATATCTGGAGCGTCACCAGCTTCAATCAACTGCGCCGCGACGGATTGGATGTGCAGCGCTGGAATATGCTGCATCCCGATGATAAGCCGCGCTTGAGCCATGTAGAAACCTGTCTCAAGGATCGCAAGGGGCCGGTGGTTGCCGCGACGGATTATATGAAAATTTACTCCGACCAGATTCGTATGTTTTTGCCGAAACATTATCTGACGCTCGGTACCGACGGCTTTGGTCGTTCCGACACCCGCCGGCAATTGCGTAAGTTCTTCGAGATGGACCGCTATTATGTTGCCGTCGCCGCGCTTAAAGCTCTCGCTGATGAAGGAGAAGCGCCTGTCGCCATGGTTACTCAAGCTATCAAGAAATACGGCATCGACCCCGATAAACCCAATCCGGTGACAGTGTAATTAGCTGGCTGAGCGATAAAAATGGGAACAGTAAAAGACGTCTTGGTGCCGGATATCGGCGACTTCAAGAATGTTCCCATCATCGAGGTGTTGGTCAAGCCAGGCGATGCGGTGAAGAAGGAAGATCCGCTGCTCACGCTGGAGTCCGACAAGGCCACCATGGATATTCCTTCACCTTATAGTGGAGTGGTGAAGGCGCTCAAGATCAAGGTGGGCGACAAAGTTTCCGAAGGCTCGGTGCTTCTTGCCATCGGGGTGAGCGATGAGACCCCGCTTGCGACGGCCGCCCCGGCTAAAGATGCTGAAACGGTAGCTGCACGCGCATCCTTTCCTTCTATTGGGGCGGAGCAAGAGAAAAATGTTCCAGCTTCCCTCAAGGCTGAAGGTCGGGATGTAAGGTTACATGCGCCACCTACGCTTCCGGCAATGCCGGAGCGCGCGCATCTTGCTCACGCCAGTCCTTCGGTGCGCCGTTTCGCCCGTGAGCTGGGTGTTGATCTTGGTTATGTTGCGGGGTCAGGGCCGAAAAGCCGCATCCTCAAGGAAGATGTGCAAGGGTATGTGAAAAGCGAACTCTCGCGGCCACGCGCAGGCGCCGGTTTCACGCTTCCGGAAATGCCGCAGGTGGATTTCGCCAAGTTCGGCGCGATTGAAACGGTTCAGCTATCGCGCATCAAGAGACTTGCCGGCGCCAACCTGCACCGTAATTGGGTTAGCATTCCTCATGTCACGCAGCATGATGAAGCCGACATCACTGATCTTGAAGCGTTCCGCAAGTCCAGCAGCGCCGAAACTGAAAAACAAGGTTTCAAGCTCACCATGCTCTCGTTTCTCATCAAGGCGTGCGTGACGGCACTGAAGGCGCACCCGGAATTCAACGCCTCGCTCGACAAAAGCGGCGAGAATCTGGTTCTCAAAAAGTATTACCACATCGGCGTAGCGGTGGACACGCCAGAAGGCCTGGTGGTGCCGGTGATTCGCGATGCCGACCGCAAAGGAGTGTTCGATTTGGCGCGCGAACTAGCAGAAGTCAGCAAGCGTGCGCGAGAGAAAAAACTCTCCCCCGCCGAAATGCAGGGCGGCTGCTTTTCCATTTCCAGCCTGGGTGGCATCGGCGGCACCGCGTTCACGCCCATCATCAACGCCCCCGAGGTGGCGGTACTCGGCGTATCCAAAGCACAGACCAAACCGGTATACATAGATGGCCAGTTCACGCCCAAACTGATTCTGCCGCTGGCGCTCTCTTACGATCACCGTGTAATCGACGGCGCTGCCGCTGCGCGCTTCACTACCTACCTTTGCTCGGTGCTTTCCGACATCCGACGCCTGCTCCTTTGATTTTCTTCTGTGGCCAGTGAATTAAAACCCATAGGCGTTTTTGGCGGCGTGTTTGATCCGGTGCATTACGGCCATCTCGCGCTTGCAAGGGAGGCCGCCGACCGTCTTGATCTCGCAGAGGTGCGTTTTGTACCGGCAAACGTCCCGCCGCACCGTGGCCAGCCACATGTCTCGGCTGAGCAGCGCGTGCAAATGCTCAAGCTTGCGATTTCCGGCAATCCATGCTTCGTTCTGGACCAGCGTGAAATTCTGCGCGAAGGCACCAGTTACACCGTGGATTCCCTGAATGCGATCCGCGCCGAGGTGGGCGGTAAAAGACCGCTGTGCCTACTCATGGGAGCAGATGCTTTTGCAGGACTTGCTTCGTGGCACCGCTGGAACAAATTGTTTGAATTGGCGCACATCGTGGTTGCCCAACGCCCCGGCTTTGATCCAAGGCATTTGCAATCGCCTCTAATGGAAGAATTTACAAAACGCAGCGCAAAATCCCCGCTGGCCGCAATCAACAAGCCGTGTGGCGCAATTATTATTTTGGAAATCACACCGGTGGATATTTCCGCTTCAATGATCAGAGAGAGGCTGGCTGGCGGCAAAAGCGCGCGCGATTTGCTTCCGCCATTGGTTCTCGATTATATTCAGGCACAGGGTTTATATCACGGGGGCGGATGAGACTCGATAAAATGGTCAAGGCCACGGTAGCTGCGTTGGAAGACATCAAGGCGCGGGATATCGTGGTGCTCGACGTGCGCCTCATGACGAGTTTGTTTAATTGGATGGTCATCGCCAGCGCAGACTCCACGCGGCAAACCAAGGCGCTTTCCCGCAACGTGCAGGAAAAGCTGAAATCCTTCGGTGCAAAAGTGCATGGCGTGGAAGGGGAAGAAAATGGCGAATGGGTGCTGGTGGATCTAGGTGATGTGGTGGTGCACATCATGCAGCCCGCGGTGCGCAAGTACTACAACCTGGAGCAGTTGTGGGGTTATTCCAGGCCGGTGCGCCGCGGCCGTAAGACTGCCGCCTTCTAGCTGAGAGTAATGAAGCTGTGGATTATAGCGGTAGGCAATAAAATGCCGGCCTGGGTTGACATGGGTTTTTCCGAATACGCGAAGCGCATGCCACCCAAGGCCAAGATGCAGCTAATCGAAATCAAAGCGGAAAAGCGCAGCGCTGGAAAATCCTTGAACCGGGTGCTGGATGCCGAGCGCGGGCGCATACTCGCTTCCCTGCCGCGCAACTGCCGGCGGGTGGTGCTGGACGAAAGCGGGCGGGCTTTAAGCACCGAGCAGCTTGCGCAAAACCTTGCGGCCTGGATGCAGGCGGGGCGTGATGTGGCATTTGTCATCGGCGGAGCTGACGGGCTGCATGAAGAAATCAAGAACAGCGCAGATACCCGGTTATCACTTTCCGCGATGACCTTGCCGCACGCTCTGGT
>JAHFRG010000015.1:0-2020 GCA_023258935.1 Betaproteobacteria bacterium | reverse complement strand
CCGCGCCGGCGCGAGCTGCTGAAACAGATCGGTGTGAATTTTGAAGTGGTGCAGTTCCGGGAGTATCTGGCGCGCGGGGCCGATGTGGACGAGGCGCCGCTCGCGGGCGAGCCCCCCGAAGATTACGTAAAGCGCATCGCGCGCTCCAAGGCGGAGGCAGGCTGGTCGTGTCTGGTACAACGCAGGCTGCGGCGTTTCCCAGTGCTGGCTGCCGATACCACTGTGGCGCTGGAAGGGAAAATCATCGGCAAGCCTATCAACCGCGACCATGTCATGGCTATGCTGAGCGAGCTTTCAGGGAGAGAGCATTGTGTGCTCACCGCGGTGGCACTGAAGCTTGAGGATAAAATGGACTTGGGTCTGTCCACTACTTTGGTGCGCGTTAAGCATCTTGCCGAGCAGGAAATTCGTCACTATGCTGCAACCAGCGAGGCACTGGATAAAGCAGGCGGCTATGCGATACAAGGCTTGGCTGCGGCTTTCGTCGCGGGAATTGACGGTAGTTATTCCGGGGTGATGGGTTTGCCGTTATTCGAAACTGCCCAATTGTTGAGGGAATTTGGATACAGCGTGCTGTGAGCGAAGACATTCTGATTAATGTCACACCCCAGGAAACGCGCGTCGCGGTTATGCAGCAGGGGGTGGTGCAGGAGTTGCACATTGAGCGCGTGAGCGGCCGCGGGTTGGTCGGCAACATTTATATCGGCGAAGTGTGCCGGGTTCTGCCCGGCATGCAGTCGGCGTTTGTGGAAATCGGCTTGGAGCGCGCGGCATTTCTACATGTTGCGGACATCTGGGTACAGCGGCAAAATGGCGATCACAACAAGCCCATCGAAAAACTGCTGCACGAAGGGCAGAAACTCCTGGTGCAGGTGATCAAAGACCCCATCAGCACCAAGGGGGCGCGACTTTCCACCCAGATCAGCATCGCTGGCCGCATGCTGGTTTATCTCCCGCAGGAATCGTACATCGGCATTTCGCAAAAAATCGAGGTTGAAGAAGAGCGCGAGCTTTTGCGCCAGAAAATGCAGCAACTGCTGCCGCAGGAAAGCAGCGGCGGATTTATCATACGCACCATGGCGGAAACCGCGAGCGAGCGCGAGTTGCTTGCCGACATCGAATACCTGCGCAAGCTATGGAGCGGCATTCAGGAAAAGTCACAATCCGCGCCACCTCGCACCTTGCTTTACCAGGACTTGACCTTAAGCCTGCGCGTGTTGCGTGATTTCGTCAGCGAGGAAACCGGGCACATCGTGGTGGATTCGCGCGAGACCTTTCAAAAAATGTGCGCTTTCGCCGAGGATTACATGCGTAACGCGAAACAGCGGCTGGAGCACTATACCGGCGAGCGCCCGCTTTTTGATCTTCACGGCGTGGAAGACGAAATCGAAAAGGCGCTGGCGAGGCGTGTGGATTTGAAGTCTGGAGGCTACCTCATCGTAGACCAGACTGAGGCGCTGACCACCGTAGACGTGAACACCGGCGGCTTCGTCGGCGGGCGTAATTTTGACGACACTATCTTCAAGACCAACCTGGAAGCAGCACAAGTCATAGCCCGCCAATTGAGGCTGCGCAACCTCGGCGGCATCATTATTATTGACTTCATTGACATGGACAGCGAAGAACACCGGAACGCAGTGCTTGCCGAATTCAAGAAAGCGCTGTCGCGTGGCCGCACACGCATGACGGTGAACGGCTTTACTTCGCTGGGACTGGTTGAAATGACCAGGAAGCGGACTCGCGAGAGTCTCGCGCACGTGCTGTGCGAGCCCTGTCCCACCTGCGAAGGGCGCGGCGAAGTGAAGACCGCGCAGACCGTTTGTTATGAAATACTGCGCGAGCTGCTGCGCGAGGCGCGGCAGTTCAGTGCTCGTGAGTATCGCATTCTCGCCTCGCAGGAAGTGATTGATTTGTTCCTTGATGAGGAATCGCAAAGTCTTGCCATGTTGAGCGACTTTATTGGCAAGCCAATCAGCATGCAAGTAGAAACACTGTACCCGCAGGAGCAATACGATATTGT
>JAHFRG010000083.1 GCA_023258935.1 Betaproteobacteria bacterium | reverse complement strand
GCGCTTGCGGTAGCGAACGCGCTAAAAGACGTTGAAGGCGCGCGCGAAGCTCAAGCCGCGCTCGATAAGAAATGAGCAAACAACAGCGTATTTTCACCGGCTTTGGCTGCGTGCTCATCGCGGCGCTTGCGTTCATGTATTTGGGCTTCTTTGACGGGGCCGAGCGCGCGCTGCTCGACGCCGAGTTCCGTTACCTGCGCGCGAACTATCGGCAGCCGGTGGAAAAAGACGTCGTGGTCATCGGCATCGACGAGGCCACACTTGCCGCTCAGCCTGAGCCGTTTGCGCTGTGGCACCCGCACCTGGGCCTGATTCTGAAAGGGCTTACCGTTGCCAAACCCGCTGTTGTGGGACTCGACATCCCGCTCCCGGTCCGCTCATTTAATTTTCTGATTCCACAGTACGACCGGCCATTGCTCGAGGGGATTGAGGGCTTAAGCAAAGTTGCGCCGGTCGTACTGGCGCAAACCCTCGATGACCGCGGCAATCAGCGCATCATATTTCCTCCCTATCTCGCAACTGTCGGCCCGGACAATGTAGGGCCGGTCATCGTGTGCCGCGACGAAGACCGCGTAGTCCGCCGTTACGATGAGCGCGAATGCAGCTTCGGGCCATCCAGAAGGAGTTTCACCAATCTCATGGCGCAGCGTCTGGGAATTAAGAAAACATTCTGGAGGGGGTTCATCAACTACGGCCTTGGAGATGCGGTCACCTATATACCCGGCAGCAAAGTGCTCGAGTGGAGTGATCGCAACGATAATGCCAGCCTTATCGCAGCGTTTCGCGGCAAGCCGGTCATTGTTGGCCAGATACAGCCGTTCGCCGACCGCTTTCCGCTGCCGGTCGCGCTCGCCGCTTTCGAGCCGGAGACGCGCCTGTCGCCGGGATTGCTGATACAAGTGCAGGCTTTGCGCTCGATGCTCGGCGAGGGGCTTATCTCGCCGCTTTCTGAAAGTCTTGCATTGGTGCTGGCTGCCGCGGCGTCGCTATTTTGGTTTGGCGCGGGCGGCTGGCGCAAGCTGCTTCTATTTGCGATCGCCGTGGCGGCGCTGATCGTTATCGGCACGCTGTTACTTGCCCGGGAAAATGTGCAGTTCCCCGCCGGTTCGCTCGCCAGTGTGGCGTTTCTTGCTCTCGCCGCGCGCGCTGCATATGAGGCGTTTCTTAAAACCCGCGAACAATATTTCCTGCGCAAGGCGTTCGTCGGCTACGTGAACCCGCGGGTACTGCGAAAAATTCTTCGCGGCAGCATCCACGCGGAGCTCAGCGGCACCCGGCAGCGGGTGTGCGTCATGTTCTGCAATATCCGAGGCTTTACTTCGCGCGCGGAGCGCATGGCGCCCGACGCGGTGATTAAACTTCTTAATGATTATTTTTCCGGCGCCGTTTCCGCAGTCCTCAAGCACGAAGGCACCACCAGCAAGCTTTCGGGCGACCGATTGATTGCTTTCTTCGGTGCGCCGCAGCTACTTGCAAACCCGGAAAAGAACGCGCTCGAAGCGTCGCAAGAGGTGCTGGAAAACCTCGCGCGCCTGAATGAGCAGCTCATTGCGCGCGGCATGGAGCCGCTGACGCTCGGCATCGGACTGCATTCCGGCGAAGTGGTGCTCGGGCGGGTGGGCACTCTGCTGCATCTCGAATACACCGCGATCGGCAACGTGTTGAATGTGGCTTCGCAGCTTGAGCAGGCGGCGGCGGAACTGGACTATCCAGTGGTTTGCACCGCCGACGTAGCCGATGCTGTCAACCGCGCGGGCGGCATCAAGGACCTCGGCGAACGCGCTTTGTATGGTAATCCTGCGATGCGTGTGTTCGGCTGGCGCCCGCGATTGCTTTCAACACCATGAACACAGCGCGCCTGAAAGACATTTCTCGCATCGCCTTGGGCTACTGGGCATTCATCGTTTACACCCTGTCGAATCTGCGCGTGCTGTCGAATCCTCCGGTGCGCAACGTTTTCGAGCGCCAGCTCTACTTCACCGGCACCGAGAGCGTGTATCTGGTGGCGTTGCTCGGCCTGCTCGCCGGGGTGGCCATCGCCACTCAAACCACATCGATTGTCGGCGCCAACAGCGAGCTGACTGTTCGCGTGCTGGTGTGGACTGTAGTGCGCGAACTGGGTCCCTTGCTCGCCGCAATTATCATCATTGCGCGCTCGAGCGTTGCCATAGCGGCCGAGCTTGCTGTCATGGAAGTGCGCGGCGAGATAGATGCGCTCAAGGAAATGCGCATTTCACCGATGGATTATCTCGTGGTGCCGCGCATTTCCGCTCTTACTCTCTCGGCATTGGCGCTCACCATCTACTTTGAAGCCGTCGCGGTGATGGGCGGCCTTGCGGTGAGCGCGGTGTTTCAGAATGTTTCGTTTCTCAGCCAGCTTGGGCACTTTCTCGATGTCATCAGCCCGGCAGATGTTGCATTGCCCGTCGTGAAAGGTCTGTGCTTCGGAATCGCGATCGCAGTGATTTCCTGCTATCACGGCATCACGGTGAGCAAGTCCGCCACCGCGATTCCGGTCGCCGTGCTGCACGCGGTGATCCGCAGCTTGATATCGGTGTTTGTAATTGACGCGCTGTTTGCATGGTTGGTGTATATCAGCGGATGAGAAAAGGGTGCCGAGTGCAGACAAATACAATATCGAACAATATCGGAGTCAGGTCTTGAATCTTGATAGGAAAAACTAGTCGGTGTCGAATTTCCGATGAGGATTACGTCGCCAGCGGAAGTTGACAGCGCCGCATGACGCTCGTATAAGTAATATTGGCTTAAAGAGGAGCAACCCGAGGCTAGGTTTCTGCCTCAATTTATAAAGGAGTTCATATGAAAAAAATCATCATTACAGCTGTTCTATGTGTGATTCCTGCAATTGCATTTGCCGGCAACCAAAACAACGTAGGTACCTGCGGCTGGGGCTCAAAGGCGATGGAAGGCAAGAGCGGTGTTATGCCTCAGGCTTTTGCCGCGACCACCAATGGTACTTCCGGCAGCCAGACCTTCGGCATCTCTTCGGGCACCTCCGGCTGTACTCAGGATGGTACGGTGACCTCGACATGGAAGACCGCCATGTTCATCGACGGCAACAAGGAACGCCTGGCCCGCGACATGTCGATTGGCAATGGCGAGACGCTGGATTCGCTTGCCCACCTGATCGGCGTCCGGGACGAGGATCGCGCCAAGTTCAACCGCACTATGCAGGAAAACCTTTCCCGCATCTTCCCGTCCGAGAACGTGTCGACCGATCAGATTGTGGTGGCGCTCAAGGACGTCCTGGCTTCGGATCGCGAACTCGCGCAATACGCCGCGTCGGTCTGAAGTTTTTATAGCTGGACTTTTTTCAGAAGAAGACACCCAGTGGAAGACCACTGGGTGTTTTTTTGTCTTCCGACAGCCCGATGTGCGTCCCAACACGCCGCTGGTGGAATCTTTGTCTACTCCTTTGCCTGCTTGCGCCATCCGGTGCGAGGGCCGAAGAGTACCTGGATGAGTTGATTGCACGGTCAAGGGAGTTGCGGCTTTACGAGCGCCAAGAATGGCATCGCCTGATGCACTACAGAGGCAATCTGGTGAGCCCCGGGGTACACAGCCTGGCGGATGCGCCCCGTTTTTTTCTCGCGCCGGACGGAAAAACCAACCCGCAAAACGAGCTTGAGGCGACGCTGGCGAGTTTCTTTTCCGACGTCCAGGAAACGCCGGAAGTACAGAACCCCCAGTGCGCATTCATTGCCCGCTACACTTGGCTCGACCGGCAGCTGGACTTCGATTCCCGGCGCATGCCCAGGCAGCTGTGCAAGCGCTTCAACGAGTGGCGCGAGGCGCTTAATCCGCAGGGCATTACACTGGTTTTCCCGGCGGCGTATCTCAACAATCCTTCCTCGATGTTCGGCCACACGCTGCTGCGCATCGACGCCAGGGATCAAGACGAGAAAACCCGGCTGCTCGCCTACGCGATCAACTACGCCGCCAATACCGATGAGAAAAACGGCGTCGCGTTCGCGATCAACGCGATTATCGGCGTCTACCCCGGGATGTTCTCGATCATGCCGTATTACCTCAAGGTCAGGGAGTACAACGATCTTGAGAACCGCGACATCTGGGAGTACGAACTCAATCTGACGCCAGAGCAAATCAACCTGCTGCTGATGCACGCGTGGGAGCTTGGGCCGATTTATTTCAATTACTATTTTGTTGACGAAAACTGCTCGTACTTTCTGCTCGAGTTGCTGGAGGTTGCGCGACCCGATCTCGACCTGACCCGCGGTTTCCGCTGGTGGGCGATTCCCTCCGATACGGTACGTGCGGTGGTCAAGCAAAAGGGATTATTGAAGAGTGCGGTGTACCGGCCATCGAACGCAACCGTGATCAGCCATCGGCTGGGATTCATGAACCCAGACGAGCGCACTCTGGTGAAGGATATGAGCCGCGGACTCATTTTGACCGGAGATCCGGGATTCGCCGCCTTGCCTGAAGCCGCGCGGGCCCGTGTTCTGGAGGTAAGCTACGATTACCTGAATTATCTGCGCGCAAGCGGCCACAGCCCGGTGGAGGAACCGGAGGCTTTGGCGCGTACACTGCTCTTGGAGCGCAGCCGCCTCGACGTGGAGGCGAGCGATCCTCCTGTTCCAGTGCCGGAGGTGCGCCCCGACCAAGGCCACGGAACGTCCCGCGTTGGTCTCGGCGGCGGCCGCCGCGATGGCGCGAACTTCGTCGAACTGAGTGGCCGCATCGCTTATAACGACTTGATGGATCCGGAGGGCGGCTATGTCCGCGGGGCGCAAATCGAATTTCTCGATTTTGCGGTGCGCGATTATGGAAACGGCATTGGAACGAGGCTCGAGAACTTGAAACTCGTGAACATCATATCGATCACGCCGAGAAACGAGTTTTTTCGGCCACTTTCATGGAATATCGATGTGGGCTGGGCACGACGGCGCATCGCAGATGGCAGCGAGCCGTTGGTATTCGGGGTACGTGGCGGCCCTGGTTTCGCCTGGACCGTGCCCGATTCCCTCCGGAGTAATACCATGGTCTATGCTTTCCTCGATTCGACAGCCCAGATCGACAATAGCCTTCGGAACGGCTATGCGCTGGGCGCAGGTCCCAACCTTGGAGTGCTAACCGACTTCAGCGCGCGCTGGCGAGCCGAGGCATATATTAGCGGTCAGCGTTTCTTCGCCGGCGATACCGATACTGCGTGGACCGCGGGATTGCGGCAGCGCTACACGCTTGCGACAAACTGGGCGCTACGCTTCGATCTATCGCACGAACACCAGGAAAACCAGTCGTGGAACACCGTGCTGCTCTCGTTGCATCATTACTTCTGAACATGAGAAATCCCATTGCAGTGGCTCTTCCGGTGTTGTTGCTGGCCGGCTGCACGCAGCTTTTCTTCCAGCCGCACCGCGTTCAGGTGCTCACGCCCGACCGGCTCGGGCTCGCGTACCAAGTGGTGCGTTTTCCGACGGCCGACGGGCTCGAACTTTACGGCTGGTTTCTGCCGGCGGAAGGCGACGCGGCGGGCACCATTCTTCACCTACATGGCAATGCGGAGAACATCAGCACCCACATCGCCAGCGTCGCCTGGCTCCCCGAGCGGGGTTTCAATGTTTTTCTCTTCGACTATCGCGGCTACGGTGCGTCCGAAGGCCAACCCACCTTCGACGGCGCGCAGAAAGACATCGACGCCGCAATGAAGACGCTGCTCGAGCGCAGCGACGTCGAAACAAACCGGATCGTGATATACGGCCAGAGCCTGGGCGGCGCGCTCGCGGTGTACAATCTCGCGCACTCGCCTTATCGTGATCACATACGCGCACTCGTGATCGAGAGCACATTCTCCGACTACGTAGAGGTCACCCGCGAAAAACTCGCCGACCACTGGTTCACCTGGCCGTTACAATGGCTGCCGTCGCTCACAGTGGACAACCGATTCAGTCCGCTGCCGGCGATAAAGATGATTAGTCCGATCCCTCTCCTCATCATCCATGGAGACCAGGACGCGACCGTGCCGGTTCATAATGCCCGGCAGTTGTACGACGCCGCGCTGGAACCGAAGCAATTGTGGATCGTGCCCGGCGCCGGACACATGCAGGCGATGCGCCAGGAGGCCGAGCGTGACAGGCTGGTCGCCTACTTGCGCGAGGTGCTCGCCGCGAGTACGAAAGCTCAGTAGCCGCGGGACACCGCTGGGCCACTCCAAACGAAGGGATCGGGGTCAGGTCTTGAAATGTCAGTTTTGGGATTGAGGAACGAATGGCCACATTAGGGATTTACATGCACCGCTTTCTATTTTTTCTGGCGTTGATTGGTTTATATTTTGCGGCTGTGGATAGCGCGCAGGCGGAATTGCTTGTGAAAGTCGTTGCGACTGATCCACCTGCAGAGACTACGCTAGGCCGCGACGAATCGTTCTATGTTCGCATCCAATACACCAGCGACGAGCCCATCAGCATCTGGGCTAGACCTTTTTTCAATGGAAAGGAAGTTAGCGCGAAGTCCAATGCTTCATTCCCGCATTCGGGCTCAGGCTATGCGTTGGGCTGGTTCGAACTCAACGGGCC
>JAHFRG010000014.1:20146-22451 GCA_023258935.1 Betaproteobacteria bacterium | reverse complement strand
TCATCAGCGGGCGATGGTATTGGTTCGTTTGATCTTGTTTTGCAGCTGGATGATGCCGTAAAGCAGTGCTTCGGCGGTAGGAGGGCAGCCGGGTACATAGATATCCACCGGTACGATGCGGTCGCATCCTCGCACCACGGAATAGGAGTAATGATAATAGCCGCCGCCGTTGGCGCACGAGCCCATGGAAATTACCCAGCGCGGCTCGGCCATCTGGTCGTACACTTTGCGCAGCGCCGGCGCCATCTTGTTGCACAGCGTGCCTGCGACGATCATCACATCCGATTGGCGCGGGCTGCCACGGAACACAACGCCGAAGCGGTCGAGGTCATAGCGCGAAGCACCGGCTTGCATCATTTCTATCGCGCAGCAGGCTAGTCCGAAGGTCATCGGCCACAGTGAGCCGGTGCGCGACCAGTTGATCAGCTTGTCCGCTGTGGTGGTGACAAAGCCTTTTTCCAGTACACCTTCTATTCCCATTCGAGAGCCCCCTTCACCCATTCATAGATGAATCCCACCACCAGGACTGCCAGGAACACCAGCATTGCCACAAAACCAAACATTCCGATTTCCTTGAGAGCCACTGCCCAGGGAAACAGGAAAGCGATTTCCAAGTCGAACAGGATGAACAGAATTGCGATGAGATAATAGCGCACGTCAAATTTCATCCGCGCGTCCTCAAATGCCTCGAATCCGCATTCGTAGGGCGAGAGTTTTTCACTGTCCGGGCGGTTTCGCGCCAACAGCCAGCCCAGGACCATGGGACCGACACCGACGGCAAGGCCGACGATGATAAACAACAAGATCGGAAAGTAATTTTCCAGCATATCGGCTTCAGGATCTGGAATTCAGGATTCGGTATCCAGTCAACGACGCTCCAACAAACCAACCGTTATAATTATGACCTCTACGATTGCCACAGGTTCGCAGTTTCATCGCTGCTAATGCGCTAAGGAACCTGTAATCCAGAATGCATTCGTGGTGCCGATGATGAGACTCGAACTCACACGGCTTTCGCCACCGCCCCCTCAAGACGGCGTGTCTACCAATTCCACCACATCGGCCATAAATCGAGTAAGGGGTAAGGTGTCAGGAGTTAGGAGTAAAATTCGAATCTGCCTGTTTGCGTTTTCACTCCTTACTCCTCACCACTAACTCCTCATATTTACTTTGGTATGTCCTTGGCCTTGGAGTTGCCTTCTGCTGCCGGCGCCGCAGGTGGCTGGCCCTCAGGCGCTTTCTCCGCAGGCGCAGGAACTTCCTTGTTCAGTTCCATCACGCCTTTGTTTTCGCTCTTGTGGCTTGAAAAGTAAGTCAACCCCAGGCTGGTCAGAAAAAACACCGCCGCCAGCACCGCGGTGGTGCGACTCAGGAAATTGGCCGAGCCGCTTGCGCCGAAGAGACTCCCCGATGCACCGCTGCCAAAAGCCGCGCCGGCATCCGCCCCCTTGCCATGCTGCAACAGCACCAGGCCGATGATGGCAAGAGCGGTCATGACATGCACAATCCAAATCAAGGTTTCCAAAAAACGTTCTCCATGTTAACTGCCGGCAGCGGCGCAGATTGCTAAAAATTCGTCTGCGTTGAGCGACGCGCCGCCAATCAGGCCGCCGTCAATATCCGGCATGACGAAAAGCTGCGCAGCATTTCCCGCCTTTACGCTGCCGCCGTATAAAATCTGCAATTGCCGCGCGACTTCCGGATTCCGCGCGGTGAGTCCCTGTCGGATAAAAGCATGCACCGTCTGCGCCTGCTCGGGGGTCGCATTGTTCCCGGTGCCAATCGCCCATACCGGTTCATACGCCACCACGGCGCTGGTCAATGCTGCGATTCCGGAAAGCTCCAGAACCGCTTCCAGCTGTCCAGCCACGACTTTTTCAGTGGCCCCCGCTTCGCGTTCCGCCAGGGTTTCACCTATGCATAAAATCGGTATCAAGCCCGCGGCCTGCGCCGCTTTGAACTTCTGCGCCACCAAGCGGCTGTCTTCGCCTTGCAGCGTGCGGCGCTCCGAATGCCCGACGATCACATATCGGCAGCCGAAGTCCTTGAGCATCGGTCCCGACACTTCTCCGGTGTAAGCCCCGTAATCAAACGGGCTCAAATTCTGCGCGCCCCAGGCTATGTTGCTTTCGTGCAGGATTATCCGTGCCTGAAAAAGATAAGGGTAAGGCACGCACACCGCGCATGATACATTGCGCACCGTTTTCAGGCCGGTTACCAGGGCATCAAGCAATACCTTGTTTTGCACAAGGCTGCCGTGCATTTTCCAGTTGCCGGCGACCAGCTTTTGGCGCATCAATCTCCT
>JAHFRG010000014.1:0-20046 GCA_023258935.1 Betaproteobacteria bacterium | reverse complement strand
ATGATACATTGCGCACCGTTTTCAGGCCGGTTACCAGGGCATCAAGCAATACCTTGTTTTGCACAAGGCTGCCGTGCATTTTCCAGTTGCCGGCGACCAGCTTTTGGCGCATCAATCTCCTCAGCGTCAAATCCTGCAAATTTTACCTTTTAATCACCCCCAGGGTCAATTTCGGTTTACAGCGGACAAGCAGGGATAAAGTGGATTCAGCGCCTGGAAAACAAGGTGATCAGCTGATTTTATGGAAACGGCGGCAAAATTTTGCGAATAACTGCCGCGTGCAACATTCGCGCGCGAAAAAAGAATTTATTTTTCGGCTGCCTTGCGAACCGCTTGGGCAATGGTGGCGGCCCATTGTTTGACTTTGGTCTGGGGCTTGCCTTCCACCATCACCCGTACCACCGGCTCGGTGCCCGAAGCACGCAACAACACCCGGCCTTTGTCCCCGAGATCCGCTTCCGCCTCGCCTAGTGCATCCCGCACCGGCCGCTGGTTGCTGAAATCAAATCCTTTGGCGACTTTGACGTTCACCAGCACTTGCGGATAGAGCGCAAGCTCGCGAGTCAAATGCGCCATGTCCGCCCGATAAGCGCGCATCGCGTGCAATACCTGCAGCGCGGAGACGATGCCATCACCGGTGGTATGCTTGTCCAGGCAGATGATGTGACCGGAATTCTCTCCGCCCAGCTGCCAGCCGCGGTTTTGCATGAGCTCCAGAACATAACGGTCGCCCACTGCAGCGCGCGCAAACGGCACTTTGATTTTTTCCAGGGCGCGCTGCATGCCGAGGTTGGTCATCAGCGTTCCCACTACGCCGCCCTTGAGCGTGCCCTGCTGCTTGCGGTGCTTGGCGATGATATAAAGCATTTGATCGCCATCGTAGGCTTTCCCCGTGCCGTCAACCATAAGCAGCCGGTCACCGTCGCCGTCCAGCGCGACTCCCAGATCGGCTTGCTGCTGCCTCACAGCTTCCTGCAGCGTCTTGGGATAAGTCGCGCCGCATTCCTGATTGATGTTCAGGCCATCGGGCTGATTAGCTATCGCCACCACATCTGCGCCCAGTTCGTGAAACACATGCGCTGCAATGTGGTAGGTCGCGCCTTGCGCGGAGTCCACCACGATGCGCAAGCCGCGCAGATCCAGCTCGGTAGGAAAAGTGCTTTTGCAAAACTCGATATAGCGTCCGGCCGCGTCGTTGATTCTGCGTGCCCTGCCCAAAGCGGCAGAAGGCATGGTCCTGATGGGATCGTCAAGCGCCGCTTCAATGGCACGCTCCACTTTGTCGGGAAGCTTGTTGCCGCTTGCCGAGAAAAACTTGATGCCGTTGTCTTCGTAGGGATTGTGCGAAGCGGAGATCACGATGCCCGCCTGCAAGCGCAGTGCCCGCGTCAGATAAGCCACTGCCGGGGTCGGTATCGGCCCGGAAAGATAGATGTCCACGCCTGCGGCGGATAATCCCGCCTGCAACGCGGATTCCAGCATGTAGCCTGAAATGCGGGTGTCTTTGCCAATCAGCACGCCGGGACGCTCTCCTTGCGCGAGATGCCAGTCGGCTGAAGCCAACACCTTGCCCGCAGCGTAGCCGAGATGCATGATCAGCTCAGGCGTGATCGGCGGCTCACCTACCTTGCCGCGCACACCGTCGGTACCAAAATATTTTCGAGCCATAAAATCTTAAATATTATTTAACATTCACCGCATTATAGATCGCCAGCGCATCCCGGGTCGCTCCCACATCATGCACCCGCACTATTTTCGCCCCTTTCATCACCGCGATCAGCGCGGCGGCCATGCTCGAATAAATCCGCTCTCCGGTTGGCCTGCCCGCGATTTTGCCCAAAGCCGATTTGCGCGAGAGACCCACCAGCAGCGGCACGCCGAGTTCCCTGAACTGCTCCAAATTGCGCAGCAAAGCCAGATTGTGTTCCACCGTTTTGCCAAAACCAAAGCCGGGATCAATGACGATGCGTTCCCGCGCAATCCCTGCCGCAAGCGCCGCTTCGACACGGGAACCCAGAAAAGCCTTAATCTGCGCAACCACGTCATGGTATTGCGGGTTTACCTGCATGGTCAACGGCTCGCCCTGCTTGTGCATCAGGCATACTGCGGCATTGCTCTTCGCCACGGCTTGCAGCGCGCCGGCCGCGGCCAGTGCATTGACATCGTTGATCATGCTCGCGCCGGCGCGCAACGCCTCGCGCATCACTTCCGGTTTCTGGGTGTCTGCCGAAAGCGGCACGTTGACATGTTTCAGTCCTTCGAGCACCGGCAGCACCCGCTTGAGCTCCTCATCCAGCGCAACGGGCATTGAGCCGGGGCGGGTGGATTCGCCGCCGATGTCGAGTATGTCCGCGCCCTCCTCAATTAGGCGCAAACCATGCGCGACTGCTGCCTCGGTTGTGGCATGCAACCCACCATCGGAAAAAGAATCGGGAGTGACGTTGACGATCCCCATTATCAGGGGACGGGACAAATCGAACTTGAATTTACCGCACTGAAGATGCATGTGAAGAGTAAGGCGTAAAAAACTTAAAGCCTGTTACCTTCCTTACTCCTCACGAATTTCAGGTTTCCCTTGCCGTCTGGGTGGCAACGGTCGCGCCTCCGGAAGATGTTTCCTGACCGGTTTGCGGAGGCTGAACCGGCTTGGGCGGCCGTGGCGGCCTGCCTTCCATGATGTCGTTGATCTGATCGGAATCTATGGTTTCCCATTCCAAAAGCGCTTTCGCCATCGCTTCCACCTTGTCGCTGTTTTCTTCGATGAGCCGCCGCGCAAGTTTGTATTGCTCGTCAACGATGCGGCGGATTTCTGCGTCCACTTTCTGCATCGTCGTTTCAGACACGTTCTTGTGGGTGGTGATAGAGCGGCCGAGGAACACTTCGCCCTCGTTCTCGCCGTAAACCATCGGCCCCAGGGTATCGGACATGCCCCATTGCGTGACCATGCGCCGCGCCAGCTCGGTGGCGCGTTCGAAGTCATTGGAAGCGCCCGTGGTCATTTGCTTCATGAAGATTTCCTCGGCAATGCGCCCGCCGAACAGCACCGCAATATTTTGCAGGATGTGCTCGCGGTCCATGCTGTAGCGGTCTTCCTGCGGCAGCTGCATGGTTACGCCCAGCGCGCGGCCGCGGGGAATGATGGTGACCTTGTGCACCGGATCGGTTTTGGGCAAGAGCTTTGCCACCAGTGCATGTCCCGACTCATGATAAGCGGTGTTGCGACGTTCGTGCTCCGGCATCACCATGGAACGGCGTTCCGTACCCATGATGACTTTATCCTTGGCGCGCTCGAAGTCGTCCATGTCCACCAGCCGCTTGTTGAAGCGCGCGGCAAAAAGCGCCGCTTCGTTCACCAGGTTGGCGAGATCGGCGCCGGAAAAGCCGGGCGTGCCGCGTGCTAAAATGTCGGCGCGCACGTCAGGCGCAATCGGTACTTTGCGCATATGCACCATAAGAATTTGCTCGCGGCCGCGGATGTCGGGAAGCGGCACCACCACCTGACGGTCAAAGCGCCCGGGACGCAACAGCGCCGGGTCGAGCACATCGGGACGGTTGGTCGCTGCAATCACGATCACGCCGACGCCGGTCTCAAATCCGTCTAACTCCACCAGCAACTGGTTCAGCGTTTGCTCGCGCTCGTCGTTGCCGCCGCCCAATCCCGCGCCGCGCTGCCGGCCCACGGCGTCGATTTCATCAATGAACACGATGCACGGCGCATGTTTTTTCGCCTGCTCGAACATGTCGCGCACCCGCGCCGCGCCCACGCCGACGAACATTTCCACGAAATCGGAGCCTGAAATGCTGAAGAACGGCACTTTGGCCTCGCCGGCGATGGCCCGTGCCAGCAGCGTCTTGCCGGTGCCGGGATTGCCCACCATCAGCACGCCGCGTGGGATGCGCCCGCCGAGTTTCTGGAATTTACCCGGATCGCGCAGAAAATCCACTAGTTCCGCAACTTCTTCTTTGGCTTCCTCGCATCCGGCGACATCGGCAAACGTCACCTGATTGCTGGATTCATCCATCATGCGCGCGCGGCTCTTGCCGAATGAGAACGCGCCGCCGCGCCCGCCTCCCTGCATCTGGCGCATGAAGAATACCCACACGCCGATCAAAAGCAGCATCGGGAACCAGGAAACAAAAATATTCACCAGCAGCGAAGGCTCTTCATCCGGCTTGGCCTCGATGATCACGCCGTTTTTCAAGAGGTCGCTTACCAGCCAGGGATCGGATGGTGAATAGGTGATGAAGCGCTTGCCGTCGGTCTTTACTCCCTTGAGTGTGCGGCCTTCGATGGTGACTTTGGCGACGTGGCCCTGTTTCACCTCGTCTATGAATTGCGAATACTCCATCGGCGCCTGCACCGACTGCCGCGCACTGAACTGGTTAAACACCGACATGAGTACCAGGGCAATCACCAGCCAGATCACCAGGTTTTTAACTAAATTATTCAAATTCGCTCCTGAAATCCCAAATATAGAAGTTAACCAAACCTATTTTATCCTTATTTATCACCTTATGTTAGCCCTGTTTAAGCAGCTTCAAGGCCCTGCCCAGCAAGTAAATTTCGCTGCTTCTTGCGCGCGAGGCCTTGGGCTTGCGCGAATTCACTTGTTTGAAGCGGCTGCGCATGGCTTTCAAGAAATCCTCAAAGCCTTCGCCATGAAATACTTTGACCAGAAGCCCGCCTTGAGGTTTCAGCACTTGTGCGGAAAACTCCAGTGCGAGTTGAGCAAGCTCCATGGCCCGTGCCTGATCGTGGCTTGATACACCGCTTATATTGGGCGATATGTCGCAAATTACAAGATCCGCGGCTTTCCCATGAATTTTGGTGCGCAGCTCCATTAAAACGGCGTCTTTGCGTAAATCCCCGCAAATGAAATCCACTCCGGCAATGGGCTGCATTTGCAGGATATCCAGAGCGATGACTTTACCGCGCGCGCCCACCTTTTCGGCGGCCACTTGCGACCAGCCCCCCGGCGCGGCACCCAGGTCCACCACCGTCATTCCCGGTGCCAACAATTGGTCTCGCTCGTCAATTTCAAGCAGCTTGAACGCGGCGCGCGAGCGGAAACCCTGCCGTTTCGCGCTCTTGACATAAAAATCGTTGACATGCTCACGCATCCAGGCATTGCTGGTTTTGGAATGCTTCATTAGGGAACCTCTGATTAAGTCCCACGAGGGCGCGGAGACCCCTCAAAGGCGCGTCCCCGCCAGCAGATAAACCTTAAGGAGCGGCGGTTTGCTGCTGCACCACCAGCACCAAACCAAGCACACTTTGCACCACGTAAAGCGCGCTGTAAACGCCGTGCCAAGCGGCAAAACGTTCCTGCAATATGCCTTCCACGACCGCCCTGGGCAGCGTCAGATGTTTCACGGCTTCCAGTAACGGCTCTGCTCCGAAATGACCCAGCAGCGTTAACAGCAACATTACCAACACAATCCAGAAAAAAGACTGCCTGAATGAAATGACGCCTTGTCTGATCACGCGAAACAACAGGAGATAAGTCCCGCAACCCATTCCGATGTAGGCCACCACGGCAAACATTTTACCCGCAAGCGAAATGGCCAGGGCGCGGTCTTCGAGCGTGACAAAGAGAAGCGGCGCGGCGATATACCCAATCGCCCACAACGCGCCGACCCACAAGGTCACTGCAATCCAGTGCAGGCTGTCAGCAATTTCTTCCATATAACCCATTATATATATTTTACATCCAAAATTTCATACTCGCGCGTTCCGCTGGGCGCCTGAACGGCAGCGACGTCGCCGGGATATTTGCCGATCAGGGCCCGGGCAATGGGCGAACTGATGGAAATTTTCCCCTGCTTGATGTCCGCTTCGTCGTCACCAACGATCTGATAAGTGAAGGTATCCCCACTTTCCATGTCTTCAAGTTCCACCGTGGCGCCGAAGACCGCACAGCCATCGGCGTCGAGGAGCGCCGGATTAATGATCTGGGCGTTGGAGAGCTTTGCTTCCAGCTCGGCTATGCGCCCTTCGATAAAGCTTTGCCGTTCCTTGGCGGCATGATACTCGGCGTTTTCGGCAAGGTCCCCATGGGTACGCGCCTCGGCGAGCGCGGCAATCACCGCCGGCCGCTGCACGGTCTTGAGCTGCTGCAATTCACTGCGCAACTGTTCCGCTCCGTTCACAGTCAATGGAATTTTACTCATTATGCTGTCCCTAGTTTTGCAAGTGCCGCATCAGGAGTGCATATTACGCATTTTATATCGGTATCGTCAGAAAAAATAAATTGGGAACCTCTGATTAATTCCTTCGTGAGCTGCGTTGCGAGCAAACTATTGCCGCGCAGAGAGGCTCCGGTGCAGGCCCTGCAGGTCGTAGGGGCGCAATTCCCGCATGTTCGCAATCCCGGCGCATGCCGCACGCGCACCGGCGAGGGTGGTGTAATAAATGACTCTGCGCTGCAATGCGGCGCGGCGGATCGAATATGAGTCATGCACCGCGCGCATGTCCTCCACCGTATTGATGATGAGGTCTATTTCGCCGTTCTTGATCATGTCCACAA
The DNA here is from genome assembly GCA_023258935.1 of Betaproteobacteria bacterium. Classification (GTDB taxonomy): domain Bacteria; phylum Pseudomonadota; class Gammaproteobacteria; order Burkholderiales; family JAHFRG01; genus JAHFRG01. The sequence goes on along the minus strand of JAHFRG010000014.1, from coordinate 13,519 downwards.
TATGCGGCCGGCCTTCGGCGACCTTGTTGACCGGCGTAACCGCGATGCCTGCAGCGGCGAGCACAGCCGCGGTGCCGCGCGTCGCCACCAGGCTGAATCCGAGCGATTGCAGAGTCTTTGCAATTTCCACGGTGCGCGGCTTGTCGGCATTGCGCACGCTCATGAACACCTTGCCCGAAGTCGGCAGTTTTTCGCCTGCCGCTATTTGCGATTTCACAAACGCCTCGGGGAAAGTTGCGCCCACGCCCATGACTTCGCCGGTGGATTTCATTTCCGGGCCGAGGATGGTGTCGGCGCCCGGGAACTTGATGAACGGAAACACCGCTTCCTTGACGCAGAAGTACGGTGGCAGCACCTCCCGCTCCATTCCTTGCTGCTTAAGGGTACGCCCGACCATGCAGCGCGCCGCGATTTTGGCGAGCGGCAACCCGGTGGCCTTGGAAACATAGGGCACGGTGCGCGATGCGCGCGGGTTGACTTCAAGCACATAAACGGTCTCGCCCTGGATGGCGAACTGCACATTCATCAGCCCAACCACTTTGAGCGCGTGCGCCAGCACTGCCGTCTGGCGGCGCAGTTCTTCCTGGATTTCCTTGTTCAGGCTGAACGGCGGCAGCGAGCATGCCGCATCGCCTGAGTGCACTCCAGCCTGCTCGATGTGCTCCATGATGCCGCCGATAAGCACCTGCTTGCCGTCGCACACGGCGTCAACATCCACCTCGATGGCGTCGTTGAGAAAGCGATCCAGCAGCACCGGCGATGCATTGGAAACCTTCACCGCTTCGCGCATATAGCGCTCAAGGTCCTCCCGCCGGTGCACGATTTCCATGGCGCGCCCGCCGAGCACATAGGAAGGCCGCACCACCAGCGGATAGCCGATTTCTTCGGCAAGGCGTAGCGCTTCCTGCGGCGCACGCGCGGTGCGGTTGGGCGCCTGTTTGAGATTGAGCTCGTTTAGCATTTTTTGGAAGCGTTCGCGGTCTTCTGCGCAATCGATCATGTCCGGACTGGTGCCAATGATGGGAACATGGTTAGCTTCCAGGTCCCGTGCAAGTTTCAGCGGCGTCTGCCCGCCGTATTGCACAATCACTCCTTCCGGCTTTTCGACATGCACTATTTCCAGCACATCCTCAAGCGTGAGCGGCTCGAAATAAAGGCGGTCGGAAGTATCATAATCAGTGGAAACGGTTTCCGGGTTGCAGTTCACCATGATTGTTTCAAAGCCGTCTTCGCGCAGCGCGAGCGCCGCGTGCACGCAGCAGTAATCAAATTCGATTCCCTGGGCGATGCGGTTCGGCCCGCCACCCAGCACGATGATTTTGCGTTTTTGGGTGGGCCTCGCCTCGCATTCTTCCTCGTAGGTCGAATACATGTAGGCGGTATGGGTAGCGAATTCGGCTGCGCAGGTATCCACACGTTTGTATACCGGGTGCACTGCAAGCTGCCAGCGCTTCCGCCTCACGGCAGCTTCTGTCGTGTTCAGCAATTTGGATAGCCGCGCGTCTGAAAATCCGCTGCGTTTCAGATCTCGTAATTCATCTGCGCTCAATGCGTCCAGTTTTTTACCTTTAAGTGCCTGTTCCTTTCTCACCAGGTCTTCGATCTGGGCAAGGAACCAGGGATCAATGCTCGTCAGCTCATGCACCTCAATCACGCGCATGCCGCAACGGAACGCGTCCGCGACATACCAGATGCGCTCCGGCCCGACATCGCCCAGCTCGTTTTCAATCACATCGCGGTCGGCGGTTTTTTCGTCGAGTCCGTCGCTTCCGGTTTCCAATCCGCGCAGCGCTTTTTGCAGCGATTCCTGGAAAGTGCGGCCGATCGCCATCACTTCGCCCACCGATTTCATCTGCGTGGTCAGCCGGTCGTTGACTTGGGGAAATTTTTCAAAGGCAAAGCGTGGCACCTTGGTGACCACGTAATCAATGGTCGGCTCGAAAGATGCCGGCGTCGCGCCGCCTGTAATTTCATTTTTCAGTTCATCAAGGGTATAGCCCACCGCCAGCTTGGCCGCCACTTTGGCTATGGGAAAGCCGGTGGCTTTCGACGCCAACGCGGAAGAGCGCGACACCCGCGGGTTCATTTCGATAATCAGCATGCGCCCGTCCTTCGGGTTGACGGCGAACTGCACGTTGGAGCCGCCGGTATCCACCCCGATTTCGCGCAGCACCTTGATCGAGGCGTCGCGCATGATCTGGTATTCCTTGTCGGTGAGCGTCTGCGCGGGCGCTACGGTAATCGAATCTCCGGTATGCACGCCCATCGGGTCGAGGTTCTCGATGGAGCAAACGATGATGCAATTGTCTTTCCTATCGCGCACCACTTCCATCTCAAACTCTTTCCAGCCGATCACCGATTCCTCGACCAGCAGCTCCTTGGTGGGAGACGCTCCCAGGCCGCGCTCGCAAATAGCGAGGAATTCCTCGCGGTTGTAGGCAATGCCTCCACCCGTCCCGCCCAGCGTGAATGATGGACGAATCACCGTCGGAAACCCCACCATCGCCTGCACCTGTAGCGCTTCCTCCACGCTGTGGGCGATAGCAGACCGCGGCGAGGCGAGCCCGATTTTGGTCATGGCGAGCTTGAATTTCTCCCGGTCTTCCGCCTTGTCTATGGCTTCGCGCGAAGCGCCGATCATTTCCACATCGTATTTTTCCAGCACCCCTTGCCTGGCAAGATCGAGTGCACAGTTCAACGCCGTCTGCCCGCCCATGGTAGGCAACAGCGCATCGGGGCGTTCGATGGCGATTATTTTTTCCAGCATCTGCCAGTTGATGGGCTCGATATAAGTGGCATCGGCCATTTCCGGGTCAGTCATGATGGTCGCAGGATTGGAATTCACCAGAATCACGCGGTAGCCTTCTTCCCTCAACGCCTTGCACGCCTGCGCACCGGAATAATCGAACTCGCATGCCTGGCCGATGATGATGGGGCCGGCGCCGATGATCAGGATGCTTTTGATGTCGGTTCTTTTCGGCATTTTTTTAAACCGCCGATAAACGCCGATGAGCGCCGATATCGAAATGAACGGCTATCAATCTACGTTTATATGCGTTCATCTGCGGTTTCATCTTTTTTCTGTTGCATCAACTTAATGAAACGATCAAATAAGGGATCCACGTCGTGCGGCCCTGGACTCGCCTCGGGATGCCCCTGGAAGCAGAAAGCCGGCTTGTCGGTGCGCACAAGTCCCTGCAGGCTGCCGTCAAACAACGATAGATGCGTGACGCGCAGATTTGGCGGCAAGGTCGCTGCATCCACCGTGAAGCCGTGGTTTTGGCTGGTAATCATGACGTGCCCGCTGTCCACATCCAGCACCGGATGGTTCGCCCCGTGATGACCGAATTTCATTTTCACCGTCTTCGCCCCGCTCGCGAGCGCCAGCAACTGGTGACCAAGGCAGATACCGAAAATGGGAATGCCGGTGTCGAGGAATTCCCTGATAGCTTTGATAGCGTAATCGCAAGGCTCGGGATCGCCTGGCCCATTGGAAAGAAAAATCCCGTCCGGCTTTATCGCCAAAGCATCGCGGGCGCTGGTCTGCGCCGGAAGCACCGTGACGCTGCAGCCGCGCCCAGCCAGTTTTCTCAATATGTTTTTCTTGATGCCATAATCATAGGCGGCGACATGATACTTCGGCGCTTGCAACTTGCTGTAGCCCTGGCCGCGAGTCCATTCGCCTTCATTCCAGGCAAATGGCCGCTTGCAGCTTACCACCTTGGCAAGATCCATTCCGGCAAGGCCCGGAAAAGCGCGCGCCTGCTTGAGTGCCTCCTGTTCGTCAACCTTGCCCGCCATGATGCAGCCGTTTTGCGCTCCTCTTTCGCGCAAGATGCGGGTGAGCTTGCGCGTATCTATCCCCGCAATAGCTACCACGCCCTGGCTGTTGAGATACTCGGGAAGAGTTTGCGCTTCACGCCAGCTGCTGGAGGCCGGCGGCAGATCGCGGATCACCAGGCCGCTGGCAAACACGCGTTGCGACTCGGTATCTTCGGGATTAACCCCGGTATTGCCGATATGCGGGTAAGTCAGCGTGATAATTTGTTTGCAGTAGGAAGGATCGGTGAGGATTTCCTGATAGCCGGTGATCGCGGTATTGAATACCACTTCACCCACAGCGACGCCGTCGCAGCCTATCGCCGTGCCGCGAAAAATAGTGCCATCTGCGAGAGCAAGGATGGCAGGCTTCCGTTGCGGCACAAAAAACTCCCTACGGCAGGTGGATATACAAAGCGGGACGGGCTTTGCGCCCATCCCGCTCTGAAGCTACAAAATTATACTCTTTTGAAGACTGGCTATCAATGCAGATTGCTAGCGAAGGCCCCTGCCACAACACGTTTGGAAAGAGCAGAAGAAGGACATCAAATGGTACTCCGTATTAAAGTCACTTCTTGCGGCAGTCTGGCCCCGTCCCCGCCCCATCGCTTCGCGCGCCGTGGGCCGGTGCCTACATCCTGCATATCGCAGGGTCTTGGCCTTCAACGAAGGCCAAGCACGTCTTGCATATCAAACAGGCCGTTTTTCTTGTCTTTAAGAAAGCGCGCAGCGCGCAAAGCACCCATGGCAAACGTGGCGCGGCTGGTAGCCTTGTGAGTGATTTCGATGCGTTCTCCGCTGCCTGCAAACAGCACGGTGTGGTCGCCGACGATGTCGCCGCCGCGCACCGAGGCAAAGCCGATGGTGGAAGGGGAACGCTCACCGGTTACCCCCTGCCTGCCATATACCGCGGATTGGGCGAGGTTCCAACCCTGGGTACTCGCAATGACCTCTCCCATGCGCAAGGCAGTGCCGGAAGGCGCATCGGTTTTATGGCGGTGATGCGCTTCGATAATTTCGATGTCATAGCCCTGGTTCAGTGTCTTCGCCGCAGTCTCCAGGAGCTTGAACACCACATTCACCCCGGCGCTCATGTTAGGTGCGAAGACGATGGCGATGTCTTTTGCGGCTGCGCTGAGTCTCTGTTTCTGCTGCGGAGTGAATCCGGTTGTGCCGATCACCATTTTCACGCCGCGGCTCCGGCACAGTTCCAAGTGCTTCAGCGTGCCTTCGGGCCGGGTGAAATCTATGAACACGTCAGTGCCTTTGAGCGCGCCTTCCACATCATCGCTGATTAAAACCCGGCACGGGCTGCCGCAAAGCTCTCCGGCATCTTTTTTCAGATACGAACTGCCTGAAATATCAAGCGCAGCATGCAGGCGCAAATCTTCCGCCTGCAGCACCGCTTCAACCAGCGCGCGGCCCATCCTGCCGGAACTGCCGGCAATCGCAATATTAACTTTGTTCATAATGATTGTTGTTCAGCGTTACCTTGTGAGGCTCCCGTATGTTATTAAAAACTTCTGTTTTTTCCAGCCTGGACACCTTAAGGTTTAGCCGCATCGGACTTGGCTGCCCCAGAATTCGCGTCCTTGCCCGCCTGCGTAGTCTGCTCTTCTTTACTCACTGGCGCGGACGCCGGTTCCTGTTCCCCGCCGCCCACACCGATCAAGCGCTTAAAGCGCTGCCACGTGCTGTCCTGTGTGCCGCTGCTTTTTACAGTTTCGCCCGGCTCTATGTCATCAGCAGCAGCCTTTTTCTCTTTATCCTTGTCATCATCAAGGCCCAGAATCTGTTTCATAACCTTCATGAAGGACAAGCTGCTGATTTTGGGAACGGTGGTATTGACCTCTGTGGTCACGGGCGGCGCCGGATCATCGCCTTCTTTTTCCTTGAAACCGATTAAGCGCGTAAAGCGCTCGCCGACGCTGCGCTTGGGCGGAGGGGCGCGATCAGCGGTCACCACCGTATTGGTGGGAGCTTCAGCTTCCTCTTGCTGCGGTTCGGATTGCGCCTCAGGTTTTTCTTCGAATTTCACCTGCTGTGTTTCGTCCTCCTTGCCAAAGCCAAACAATCGCATGAAGCGCTCGCCTAAGCTCTTCTTGGGTTGTTCCGCTTGGACTTGTTCGGTTATCGGCTTAGCCGCCACCGCCGCCCCAGGTTTTTCTTCGAATTTCACCTGCTGCGTTTCGTCCTTCTTGCCAAAGCCAAACAACCGCATGAAGCGCTCGCCTAAGCTCTTCTTGGGTTGTTCCGCCTGGACTTGTTCGGTTATCGGCTTAGCCGCCTCCACCGCAGGCGGCGGGGTTGGCGGTGGGGTTGGCTGCGCGGCGCCAAGAACGCTTTCCACCTGCGTCAGATCCAGCAGCGCGGGCGGTTCAGCCGGACGAGGTTGTTCCGGAGCCAGCGCTAAGGCGGTAACAGCTATCGGCGCGAGGGTTGCCGTGCCCGCCACATTATCGCTCGGCGCAAGCACAGTTCCCTCCACCGCCTTCAGCTTATCGCCTTCAAATAGCACAGTGAGTCTGCTGTGCTCGGTAAGTTCGCCATCTTTTCTGAAGCGATAAACGTAATCCCAGCGGTCGGCGTGAAACGGATCCGAAACCAGCGGCGTGCCAAGCGCAAAGCGCACCTGGGATTTGGTCATCCCAGGTTTAACCTTGCTCAGCATGTTCTCGGTCACCACGTTGCCCTGCTGCACGTCAATCTTGTGCGGGGTGTACAAAACACTGGGCGAGCAGGCCGTCAGGAATAACACGAGGAATACAAACCTGAAACGCATGAATGTTACCGTTTTGCATTGAAACGCTATATGATAACCCAGATTATTGTCCATCGTCAGAGCGATCATGAGCTCACCGACCGACCTCAAAACCATCGGGCTCAAGGCTACGCTGCCGCGCCTCAAAATCCTCAATTTGTTCGAAAACAGCCCGGTACGCCATTTGACAGCAGAAGATGTATATAAAGTTCTCCTCAACGAGGGCATGGACATCGGGCTGGCCACAGTTTACCGCGTGCTCACCCAGTTCGAGCAGGCAGGGTTATTAATACGCCATCATTTTGAAAGCGGCAAGGCGGTATTTGAATTAAACCAGGGCGGGCATCACGACCATCTGGTGTGCCTGCAGTGTGGCCGGGTGGAAGAGTTTGTCGACCCCGAAATAGAGCGCCGTCAAACCAAAATCGCCAAGGAGCGCGGCTTCACGATTCACGAGCATTCGCTTCACATCTACGCCGACTGCACCAAACCGAACTGCCCGCATAAACCCTCTTGATGAGGTGGGCGGCCGCGACACGGTCAGCGAAGCTTGGGGTGCGGGAGCGGCAGCCCCCGGTTTGGCTTCATCGCTTGGCGGCTCACAGGGGATACCAAAATCTAAACTACCGAAAACTATTCAGACTTCGCCCCCAATTATCATCAGCTCCCCAAGCTGGCTTCATGAGGCCACTCCAGAAATTACAATTGTCCATTTGCAAAGCAGGCCATATAGTGATATACGTTGCAATGTACCTTCTCGTATACCTTATAGTTGTTGTCCTGAAGGCCTCAGCAACACAATTAAAGACAAAAATACCGATAAATTGAAGCAGTAATAAAGATTTGGTTTAGTTCGAATTGGGCTGGGCTAGGTCTGAGGCTGGCAGGTGCAGCAATTCCCACGTGCTTATCGGCGATCGTAGCGCAAAGCGCTGGCGGTCCGCATTGTTATAGGCTTCCTGGCTTACGGCCGGCCAAATTGGTAGCGTACTCAACAAAGGAGGAAACAAATGATAGCAAAATCGTGGTTTATTTGGTTCGTTTCGCCTTTAACCGTGTTGCTCGTCGGATGCGCGGCAACAAGCGCACCGGAAACGGCTACATATCCGGGCTCCCAAAAAGTACAGATTACGGTCCTTTATGACGCGTTCGGCAAACCTTCAGCGATGCAGAAGGACTGGGGTTATGCTGCGTTCATTGAGTATGGCGGCAAGCGCATCTTGTTCGACACCGGCGACAATCCCAACATCCTTGCCCAGAATGCGAAAGCTAAGGGCGTGGACTTATCGAAACTGGACTTTGTGGTCATGTCGCACCGCCACGGTGACCACATGGGCGGCATGAGTTATCTCTTGAGCGTAAATCCGAAGGTGAAAATCTACGCACCCAAGGAGAACTTCGGCGTGTACGGCTTCGATTTACCCAGCAAGTTTTATCGCAAGGCCGAGTCACTTCCAGCGGAGCAGCGCTACTATGACGGCGCGCCGCCTGAGGTGATGCGCTTCGGCAGCGCCTGGCCCAACGCCAACTTCGAGCTGATCGACAAGACCACCGAGGTTGCGCCCGGTATTCACCTGATCTCCCTGGTCTCCGACAAGACCACGACGCTGGAGCTGCGTGAGCTGTCGATTGCCATCGATACGCCGGATGGCATCGTGCTCATTCTCGGGTGCTCGCATACCGGCATCGACAATATCGTGGAAGCAGCGAGCCACATCAACAAGCACATCCACTTGGTCGCCGGCGGATTACATCTGGTCGTGGCCAAAGACGATGAAATCAGACGCGTAGCCACCGTTCTGCGCGACACCTACCAAGTGGACTATGTTGCCCCTGGCCACTGCACCGGCGAACCGACGTTTGTCGCGCTCAAGCAGGCGTTTGGCGACCAGTATCTCTATGCCGGGCTGGGCACAACGATCGAACTAGGCGCCACTCCGCACCCGGTTTCGAGCAGCGGCCAAGCCGCGAATCTGACCATGGATGAGCAGGATTTAAAAACCTATCGTGCGCTGTTGACTAAAAGCGACGATCTAGAACCATACCAACTGGCCAGCTCAAGATAATTCAACTCTCAATTTAATTCCCAGTATTTCCGCCGCCTGCGGAATCCCACTCCGCTTTACCCAAAAAGAAGCCGGGCGTAAGCCCGGCTTCTTTATTGCTGAAATGCTTGAGCGGTTTACGCGGCTTGAATATTGGCCGCTTGCTTCTTGCCTTTATTTCCTTCAACGATCTCGAAGGACACCTTCTGTCCTTCCTTAAGGGTTTTGAAGCCTTGCATGTTGATTGCCGAGAAGTGGGCGAATAAATCTTCACCGCTCACGTCCGGGGTAATAAAGCCAAAGCCTTTCGAGTCATTAAACCACTTTACAGTTCCGGTTGCCATTTTACGTTCCTAAATTAAATTAAAAAAACAGGACAAGCCTGATTAATGTCTAAATCTCAAAGCTTGGAAAGAACGAAAATTAACAACCAATTCAGACTCTCAAAACTTGAAACTAAACGGTTGATACTATGCGCGCTTTATACCTGCTTGTCAAAACAATTTAACGGCCAGTAGCGTCGTACGGCTATCTGCCACCCGTAACATCAATAAAGGCTCCGTTTATGTACGAAGCTTCATCCGAGAGCAGCCACATAATAGCATTCGCCACCTCAATAGCTGTGCCGCCGCGCTTCATTGGCACCAATTCCTTGACGCGCTCCACTCGGTTCGGTTCGCCGCCGCGGGCATGGATCTCGGTGTAGATAAAGCCGGGCCGCACGGCGTTTACGCGAATGCCTTCTTCGGCGACTTCCTTGGCCAGTCCTATGGTCATCGAATCAACGGCGCCTTTGGAGGCGGCATAGTCCACGTATTCCCCGGGAGAGCCCAGGCGCGATGCGAATGATGACACGTTGACAATGACACCGCCCGACCCGCCGCGCTTAGTGGACATGCGCCGCACAGCTTCGCGAGCGCACAAGAAACACCCGGTAATGTTTGTTGCAAAGACACGGTTCAGACGAGCAGCGCTCATGTTCTCAAGCTTCATTTGCTGCTCCAAAATCCCTGCGTTGTTGACGAGCGCAGTGAGGGGGCCCAATTCCTTTTCTGCGGTTTCGAACAATCGGATCACATCGGATTCCGAAGCCACGTCGGCAGCCAAGGCAATGGCCTGCCCTCCGGAACGGGTGATGGCGCTGACAACGGAATCGGCTGCGGATCGATTTTGGAGATAGTTGACGCATACGGCGTAGCCGCGCTCGGCGGCAAGCTTTGCAGTAGCGGCGCCTATACCGCGGCTGCCGCCAGTGATAATCAGCACTTTATTCAATGTTCAGAAATCCTAAGTTGTCGCCGCAAATATAATGCCGGGGACATCAAAAACCCGAACCGCCGAAAATTATATCGACTCTGCCTTGACTGTTTCATCGGCATAACAAGCTATAACTTGCTGGACGTGCTGGCGATGCCTCTTAGCATCTCCGCCGCGTGCTTGCGCGTGGTTTCGGTGATCTTGACGCCGCCCAGCATGCGGGCGATCTCCTCGATGCGCGCTTTTTCATTCATCACTTCAATACGGCTCAGGATAGAGCCGTTGACCGAGGATTTGCTCACTTGCCACTGCTGATCGCCCGCCGCCGCGACTTGCGGCAGGTGCGTGATGCAAAGCACCTGCCGCTCTTTGCCGAGTTTTTTCAGCAATCTTCCGACAATCTCTGCGACACGCCCGCCGATGCCGGCGTCAACTTCGTCGAAAATCATGGTGGGCACCGCGCCAACTTTGCTGGTGACGACTTGAATTCCCAGGCTGATGCGCGACAATTCGCCGCCTGATGCGACTTTCGCTAGTGGCCGCAACGGTAATTCTTTATGGGCGCTTACCAGAAATTCCACCTGCTCCAAGCCATAAGCCGAACCTTCTTCAAGCGCATTCAATACCACCGAGAATTCACCGCCGCTCATGGCGAGTTTCTGCATCGTTTCGGTGACTTCCTGCGATAGCGATCTTGCGGCCTTCTTGCGTGCCGCGCTTAATTTTTTGGCTTGCGCTTGATACGCGCTGCACGCAGATAGTTCCAGTTCTTTCAATTCCTCCACCCCGCCAACACCGCCCATTTCCTGCAAGCGCGCCTCGAACCGTTGCAGCAAATCCGGAAGCTCATCAGGTTTCACGCGATGCTTGCGCGCGGTGGAATGAATCGCGTCCAGGCGCCGCTCTGCTTGCTGCAAGCGTTCAGGATCGAGATCGAGCTTCTCCTGGTAATGCCGTATCGTGTACACCGCTTCCTGCAGCTGGATTTGCGCGGGCTCCAGAATATCCAGAATTTCTTTCAAACCTGGGTCGTGTTCGATCAAGTTCCGGAAGCGGGAAATCAACGAATTGAGCTGTGCGATCAGCGCAGCATCGTTTTCCGAAAGCGCATCAAGCGCCATTCCCGCAGCTTCGAGCAGAGTTGCGGCATGAGCAAGACGCGAATGTTCCGCCTGAAGCGTTTGCCACTCATCGGGAGAAAAATTCAAGGTCTTGAGTTCGCTCGCCTGCCATTCCAGCTGCTCGCGCTCTGCGGCGAATGCGGCGGCGTTGGTCTCCCATTCCTGCCGACGCTTGCGCAAGCTTTGCCATTGTCGGTAATGCTCAGCGACTTGCGTGACCAGTTCGCCTAATCCGCCGTAGGCATCCACCAGTTCGCGTTGCGATTCGGCTTTAAGCAGAGTCTGGTGTGCGTGCTGGCCGTGGATTTCGACCAGCTTCTCCCCCGCTTCGCGTAGCTGCTGCACGGTCGCCGTGTGGCCGTTGATGAATCCGCGCGAGCGGCCGTTGACTTCAATCACGCGGCGCATCAAACAAACTCCGGGATCGGCCTCAAGATCATTTTCGCGCAGCCAGGCCGAAAGCGGGGCCAGTTTGCCGATGTCAAACTCGGCGGCGATCTCGGCGCGCTCGGCGCCATTTCGCACTACCACGCCGTCGGCGCGCTCGCCCAGAGTGAGCGCCAGCGCATCAATCAGTATGGATTTCCCCGCGCCGGTTTCCCCCGTCAGCACGGTAAAGCCCGGTTTGAACTCGAGCTCCATGGTGTCGACAATGACAAAATCGCGGATGCTCAGAGCCTGTAACATGGCTATGAAGTTTTGCTCCAGTGCAGCTTTTCGCGCAGCATGTGGTAGTAGTTGTGCCCCACCGGGTGCAGCAGGCGGATGGTGTCGGGAGAGCGGCGCACCTGAATTTTGTCGCCATCGCGTAAATCAAAATGCGAATGGCTGTCGAAGTGCGCGCGCGCGTCGCCCGAATCGTGCATCAGGATTTCCACGATGGAATCGCCGCTCACTACGATCGGGCGGTTGCTCAAGGTATGAGGAGAAACCGGCACCAGGGCGATCAGGCTCAGCGAAGGATGCACAATAGGCCCGCCGGATGACAGCGCGTAAGCGGTCGATCCGGTGGGGGTGGCCACAATCAAGCCGTCGGAACGCAAGGTGTAGACGTACTGCTGATTGATATGGACGTCGAATTCAATCAGGCTGCCCTTCGCGCCCTTGCTTATCACCACGTCGTTGAATGCCAGCACTTTCAGTACGCTCTGGTTATTGCTGAAGATTTCCGCTGAAAGCAGCATGCGCTCTTCAGTGACATACTTGCCGTCTAGAATCGCTCCGATGGTCTCCAACATGGTGTCCACCGAAATGTCGGTAAGAAACCCAAGCCGTCCCTGGTTGACGCCCACCAGCGGCACGTTGTGGGGGGCAAAGGTGCGTGCGATATTGAGCATGGTGCCATCGCCGCCGATTACAATGGCGAGATTGGCGCGCTTGCCGATTTCCTCGAGCGCCAATACCGGATAGGCGTTGTTTTCGAGATGCACCGCAGTCAGCCTGTCCACCAGCACCGTGACAGCGCGGCTTTCCAGGAAACGCGCCAGACGCTGCAAATGCCCGGCGATTTCCGGGCTTTTGTATTTGCCTATGAGGGCAACGGTTTTAAAAGGATTGTTCATGCTGGGCATTAAATCATATTTTGCAGCCATCAGCCATCAGCCCTCGGCGATCGGCAGAACCTAATGCGAAGCCGCGCCAGATTCAAGCTGAAATCTGATTGCTGATAGCAGAATGGTAAGGAACCTCTGATTAAGTCCACCACGAATTGCGTTGCTGGCAAAATGCGGATGGATGCGAGGAGCGCGACGAAGGTCGTAGCGCGGCTGCGACTCGTTAGCCCAAGGCCCGCTTGCGGGAGCAGCCGCACAAGCTCCGCTCCATGTTATCGAACGCAGCCTTCTGCGCCCCGGCCCGCACCACGCTGCGCGAGACCGAGTCCGGGGCGCACTACGACACCGAGGAGCGCAACGACGCAGACGCCGCATTTTGCCGCAACCCGAAGGGACGGCTGCCGCGACACGGTCAGCGAAGCTTGGGGTGCGGAAGCGGCAGCATGAGCGCCTCGATTGACGGTGTTTCTTGCTGCAGCTTGCGCCCCTTCCCGCACCACGCTGCGCGAGGCCGAGTCCGGGGCGCCTTTCCGTGCGGTCTGCTTTGTCGCTCGGCTTGCCAAGGGGAATGGCCATTGGCTGCGCCTTGCTTCGCGCATTCCATCCCGGAAAGCCGCCGTCGCAATCGTGTGGGACTTAATCAGAGGTTTCCTATTTCCGACCACTGATTGCCGACAGCTGAAAGCTGCTACAATAAATTCATGCTCAGTGAACGCGCCCAGATTCTGCTAAAAACTCTGGTGGAACGCTATATCAGCGACGGCCAGCCGATCGGCTCGCGCGCGCTTTCGAAATATTCCGGCTTGGATTTAAGCCCGGCCAGCATCCGCAATATCATGGCCAACCTGGAAGAGATGGGTTTCATCGCCAGTCCGCATACATCGTCCGGACGAGTGCCTACCCCGCTCGGCTACCGTTTTTTCGTGGACACCCTACTCACCATCAAGCCTCTCGACATGGTGC